>JADGQA010000131.1 GCA_017882185.1 Bacteroidota bacterium | reverse complement strand
ATATTCTTCTGGCGATTGCCATCATAGCGGTACTGTTGAGAGTCATTCGAGGACGAAATGCGTTGGGGACCAAAGATTGAGTCTGAACGTAGTCTATGAATTGCGTCATTACTGAGAAGCTTCAGTGTGCAGATCAGAAACGATGAAACCAAAACAAGGAAACGATGTGTTGTTGAACGATTTCTAGAATGGAGGGAGGTCATATGACAATCTTGTTAGCTCTTGGAATCTGGTCCTTGGTTGTAACCGTGTTAATTAAGATTCTTCCAGAACGTCCACGACTGCGACGAGCAGATTCGATGGAGCTCACCTTCCTTCGCAGGAGGGAAACGAAAGGTCCATCGTAGGCGCCTTCAGTAGGCTCAGTCGAGCCGCTGATACCCGTCCACAAAACATCACGACAACGAAAGGAGGGGCATTGGTAAAGGTTACGTTGTATACGGATGGAATTTATTCCGACACGCAATAGGTCATACTTCATTTTCACTAACTCTATGGAGGTTTTTATGAAACACAATACAAATAATTCACCAACTATCGTAACCAGATGGATGCGATTCCTGGGAGCGATGGTGATACTCGCATTGATGGTGTCTGCCGTTGCCGTATCTCAGCCATATAGCAACCCGACAGCATTGAACTTAGGAGGGGCTGCCAATTTCAGGATTCTGGCTTTCACGGCGAACACCATTGACGTCACTTGCACAGTCACTGGGAATGTTGGGGCTGTTACAGTGACTCACAACGGACCAATAGTCGGGAATCTTTGGGGTACTACAATAACTGGTACGGGAACAGTGAGCGGGACGACAAAGGATTTAACCGACGGTATCGTGGGCACAGCCCAAACCAATTTAACCAGCGCAATTGCCACTGCCGCTGGATTAACATTTACTGCCGCCACTGGTGCCGCGTTGGGTGCAGTAGAAATGGGCACGTTGACCTTGGGGCGCGGAATTTACGTTGGCCCTGGAACTCTTGGGATCAACTCGGAGCTCATACTAACGGGCACAGCGACTGACATCTTTATCATCCGGACAGGGACCCCAGGGACCACACTCATCACGGGAGCGAGTTGCATAGTGACTATGGGCGGCACGGCACTTGCGTCAAATGTCTATTGGATAGTCGGCAGTTCAGCGACTATTCTTGGAGACTTCAAGGGAAACATCCTGGCTTATACAGCCATTACGCAAACTAGTGGTACAATAAACGGTAGAGCATTAGCGCGGGATGGTTTTGTTACACTTAGCGGCACCTCAGCGCTGCCGGTGGAAATGGTAGCGTTTACAGCAAAGGCAAATGGTATGCAGGCAGATCTTCGTTGGTTAACAGCAACGGAAGCCAATAACTATGGTTTCGAGATCGAACGCCGTCAGACTGGAAATTGGGAGAAGATAGGCTTTGTGGCAGGAGCAGGTGCCAGCAGCTCACCTCGGTCCTATTCCTACACCGACAAAAATCTGTCCGAAGGCAGCTACGCGTATCGCATCAAACAGGTCAACAAAGATGGATCATTCGCGTACCACGGTTCGGCACAGGTCCAGATTGGGTCAGTCGCGAAGAAATTTGAGCTTGCATCGAATTTTCCGAACCCCTTCAACCCCTCCACAACGGTCCAGTTTACGCTTGAGAACGATGGAGTGGCAACGCTCACAGTATATAACGTGCTGGGTCAAGAAGTGACGACATTGTTCAACGACAATGCCCAGGCTGGCAAGTTGTATCAGGTGAAGTTTGATGCGTCCAGGCTTCCGACCGGTTTGTACTTTGCAAAATTGCAGTCCGGTAATCAGCGTATGATGCAAAAGATGGCGTTGGTGAAGTGATTTGCTGCGAGAGCGGCTAAAATCGCTAACGACAAATACAGAGACGGAACCCTCATCCGATTGCTCCATTTCTGCAGTCGGATGATCGGTTCGACCTCAACGAAAAGAAAAGAATTGACCAGGCTGGCATCAACTCAGCCTGTGGTTCTTTGATATCGGCAGTACGTGACACTAATACCATTCCGGTGGTGTGGATCGAAATCGGAAGCGTGATCAAATTCATCAAAGGTGCAACAATGGCTGCACGAACAGTTATTGGATCTATCGTATTGATGTTCGTTCTGGCCCTACCAGCAGATGCCGGTGGAGCGGGACCAATTCAAAAATATTTCAGCGGCATAGCGCACAAAGTGAAAGCGGCAGACAACCCGTCTATGAAGCGTGCAATCCTCAACGAATCGTTTCATTCCGTGTTCACAGCCCTGGATATGGTTCATAGCTTACCGTTGATTTCAAAGGCCGACCGCGTCGGCATGGAACGCTTCAAAGCCGCACTCCAGGAGAAACAGGATGAGCTCGCAGGCAGCAATGGCTACGTGCGCGTGTCGGATGAGCAACTCAATGCCTTTTCCGATTACATCGTTCAGGATATGGAGCAGGCTGCTGAGTTCGTAACGATCAGTCTTGTTACATTGCTCTTGATCCTGATCCTGATTGTGCTCTTGGTACGATAGTTTTTTGACGAGCGAACTATTCCCGGCGTTCGATATGCGAGACTTGCACAGCCGATCGTTTATGGGCGTCCCGTGCGTAAAGTTCTTCGTAAGCATTTGTTGTGCACTGCTCGTCATAGTTCTGTCTTCCTGCAGTGCCAACATTCCTGCCCAGCGTGAAACTCAACAGGGGCAGGAGGGCGAACTTGCGGTCCGGTACTCGGTGGTGTGCATCATCCACGGCGACGGCGACTATCTCTACCACGATACCAGCGGCACCGAATACCAAGCAGACGAAGAAGCTCTCGCAGGAGTGAAGAAGGTCGTACAGAACAATCCCTATGCCGAGGTGTTTGTTTTTCACGAACAACCCAGGCGACACTTCTTGTTCCTTTTTCCTCTTCACGATGGAGAGTTCTATTATTACAGGAACGGACACCTCATCGCACACGAATCCTACCGGCGCAATGAGGATCAATCACCCTTTGATTCTGAAGTGGCGTTGTATCGCCGCTTCCGTGTGGACGATCAGCGCGACCTCTTGAACGTGTTCCTCTATTGTGGTCACGAAATTCCGGAGATCGGCGGAACGGGCTACGATAAATCGTATCCGGATCGGACATTTACAGTCCATGATCTTGCAGACGCATTAAAAAGCTTCACACGTCATTCCGGCAGGTTCGATCTCATGGTACTCTCCACATGTTTTGGCGGTACACCATTCACGATCGGCACGCTTGGACCGTATGCGCGGTACATTATAGCTTCTCCCGACAATCTTCATTTGTCTTACTTCGATCTCCATTCAATGGAGCGGTTGGATCTCGGTGGGCGGGATGAAGATGTGCCTGCTTTTGCAAAGAGATTTGCCCACCAGGCATTTGACCGGCTGACAAGCAATATCCAAACGGCAGTAAGTGTTGCAGTGTACGATGTGGACCGAGTGCAGGAATATGTGCGCTCAGTTCAGAAGATTTATGAAAACACGCTGACGAGCGTGAAAGGAAACGCGCAGTCCTCGGCGGCCACGGTTGAGCATTGCGATTGCGCCGACATTCCAGCGTACGTGCTGCCGACGATGAGTCAGGGGATAGATGTATTCTACCGGCCGGCGCGCTTTGGGCGAACAAATCGCAAACAGAGCCATTCAGGATGGGAGTGTTTGAAGGTGAGAGAACCTCACGCTGCATTCTCACAGACCCCTGACATTGCGCCAAAGTAGCGAAGACGTCTAAAGAGTACGATCTGGTCTTGATAATCTTCTCGTCAGCGGTGGTTTAGCAATATGCAAAGAGTGCACATCGCTGGCTACATCTGTAAGATTCTCCAGCATCAACAAGTGAAAGAAACATGATACGGAACGGAAATGGTTTCTCAGGTCTTGAAAAAGGAATTCTCATCGGAGGTGTTCTGGGAGCCGCCGCAGCGCTGCTGTTCGCGCCAAGGAGCGGGATGGAACTTGGCAGTGACATCCCGAAGGAGGGTGGACGGATTCGACATATGCATTTGCCGCTTTCAACGACGAGAGTCGAAAAGATCAGTGAGACAGAAAGACCTGTCAAGCCACGCATCGGTTGGCGTGTGATGTTCTATCTTGCTTCTGCCCTCGCGATGTTTGCCGACTTGAGAATCAAGAAAACATAATCGAGTGCCTATGCCTAAGCCTAAAAAAAGTGACGTAATCAACGGAACACGCTTTCTCGTTATCGCGGCAGCGATTGTGGTCATTATCTATGGCATCAATCAGGCACAGTCGGTTGTCTCATTGTTCCTTGTCTCCGTGTTCCTCACGCTCCTTGGGACGCCTGCGGTCCTTTGGTTGGAACGGAAACGCATTCATACTTTTCTGGCAGTGATGATTGTGATGACATGCATGATTGCTCTCTTGGTGGGGGTCGGAGGAGTTGTCGGTGCGTCCCTCAGCAGCTTCTCGGATTCACTGCCATTGTATCAAAAGCGCTTGCAGGATCAAGCCTTTGCGTTCAGGGGGACCTTGGCAGCCAAGGGGTTTGTCATCACGGACAAGGTTCTGCTTGATTATCTCAATCCGGGGGCAGTGATGAGCTTGACGGCCGGCTTGCTCTCAGATCTGGGATCAATACTTTCCAACATCGTGCTGATCCTGCTCACAGTAACGTTCATTCTCCTTGAGGCTTCAAACTTCCCGATCAAGCTCCGTTCGGTACTCGGTGAGCCTCATCGGGTCTTTCCTCAAGTTACGGTGTTTGTGAATGATATCAAGCGCTATATGATTATAAAGACCATCATCAGCCTGATCGCCGGTGTCACAATAACAGTATGGTTGTTGATCCTCGGGGTGGATTTTCCAGTTCTCTGGGGATTCATCGCCTTTCTGCTTCACTTCATTCCAAACCTGGGTCAAATTATTGCCGCTATTCCTGCAATGCTCCTGGCGTCTATTCAATTCGGCATTGGGACTGCTCTTCTCACGGGTGCCGGTTATCTTGTTGTTGGCTTCACGCTAGGAAACGTTGTCGAACCGCGACTTATGGGGCGTAAGCTCGGACTGTCCACGCTTGTCGTCTTTCTCTCTCTTATTTTTTGGGGAAACCTGCTCGGTCCGATCGGCGTGATTCTATGCATTCCGTTTACAATGACTCTAAAGTTTGCGTTTGAAAGTAATGAAAGCACGCGATGGATAGCGGTGTTGCTCGGTTCTGAAAAACCCGCTATTGTTATTCCCGACCTGTTCAAAAAGAAAACCCATTCCGGCGCTTGAATCTTATCCTAATGTTGAAGACTGTCGTAACTCGATACACAATCGAATCCGTTGTGACAAGCACCTGATCGGAATCATGAAAACCTATTGGAATAAAATCACATTCCTTGCTGTTGTTGGCATCTGTTTGGCTCAACAGGCGTATCCTCAATCCTCTGTGCGTGATTCTTCATTTCATCCTTACCACGTTAATTATTGGGTAACAGGGACTATCATCGGCGTTGGATTGTCGGCAAATTACTTTGGAACAGGACTGGTATTTCACAAAAAAGAGTTGTCACTTCTGGAAATACAGGCGTTGAATAAAGATATTTTCAACGGCATCGATAGCTGGGCTCTGCATCAGGACCCCTCGAAGAAGGTCCAATTTGCAAAGTATTCAGATTATGGCGTCGCGGTTTCCGTTGTTCTTCCGGTTTTCCTCCTGTTTGACAAACAGATCAAACAGGATTGGTATGACGTACTACTCATGTACGTGGAAACCATGTCGATCACACCCAATATTTATGAATGGAGTCCTCTCGGGGTTAATTTTCAAAATAGAATCCGGCCTCAGGCTTACTATGATCAACTTACATATGGCGACAGAAAATCGCCCAATATGCGGAATTCATTCTACAGCGGCCATGATGCCGTTGTCACGGCAGCCACGTTCTTTATGGCAAAAGTGTACAGCGATTACAATCCTGGAATTGGAGACAATAAATATCTTCTATACGGCGCAGCGATGATTCCTCCTCTCATTGAGGGGTATTTTAGGGTGAGATCGCTCGCGCATTTTCCTTCCGATGTTATGGTCGGCATGGGAGTAGGGGCATTGTGCGGCATACTTATTCCTGAATTTCATCGTTTCAAGGACAAAAACATCTCATTAGGATTGTATTCTTCACCCGAAGCAACAGGGATAACGATAGCATGGCAGCCAGACTTCTTGAAATAGAAATGTGTGAATCACGGAACACAAAGGGATTGAATTTGGCCGTTATCTACGACTTGGTGTGAGCATCGCTGAGCCGCCAGGCATCAGCACGAAATTACAGAGTCCTACCTCATCTGCAAGGGATTAACTACTCTTTCATCCCTTTGACTGATTACTTTGCGGCAAGCTATTCACTACCTTTCTGAAGGTGAGAAACCTCGCTAGACGGGAATTTCATCACCCTGATGATTCTCTGTTGGCAGTTTACAATAAGCCCCGTCGTGAGCATTCTCTCGATGATGTTGGGGGATGGATTTGGGAAATGAAAGGGCTGTTTTTTGCTGTGCCAATACTAATGCCAGTAGCGGTTTTGCGCGCAACTATCTCTCCGCCCCCATCAGTGGGCAGCATAGTGGAAGACAATCGTCGGGCGTCCGTGTTGTTATGAAAACTCTTCGCTTGAAAAGTATCTGGTTGTTATTGAAGGATTCGGCAATTGCCTGGGATGATGACAACATTGGGCAGCAAGGTGCTGCACTATCTTTTTTTACCGTATTATCTCTCTCGCCGCTGCTCATTCTAGTGATTGTGCTCTCAAGTTTCGGATTCGGCCGGGAGGCAGCGAGCGGCCATCTCGTCTCTCAAATTCGCGGATTGATTGGACTTGAAGGAGCGCGGTTTGTTCAAAGTCTGATCACAAATGCATACAAATCTGACTCTAATCTTCCAGCAGCCATTTTCAGTGTCGTCATGGTTCTGGTGGGTGCATCGGCGGTGTTCATATCACTGCGCGATTCGCTTAATACGATCTGGCGCATTCAGCAAAAACCGATGGGCATCATTCGCGCGTTCCTTCGGGGGCGATTTTTGTCCTTTGCCATGATACTGGGAATTGGTTTCCTTCTGCTGGTATCTCTCATTCTCAGCGCGGCTCTGGCGGCAATGAGCGACTATCTGAGTAAACTCCTTCCCATCCTAGCGGGCTTGGTCAGCCCTCTTGATTTCATAATATCATTCATTGGCATCACGGCCATCTTCGCATTCATGTTCAAGTTCCTTCCGGCCGCAATTCTGAAATGGAAGGATGTGTGGGTAGGGGCCGCGGTGACGTCGCTATTGTTTTCAATCGGAAAGCTTCTAATCGGATTGTATCTGGGTAATGGTGCCATAGGTTCAACATTCGGCGCGGCGAGTTCGCTTGTCATCATCATGCTGTGGGCGTACTATTCTTCACAAATTGTCCTCTATGGTGCTGAATTCACTCGCTTGTACGCAATGAGATTTGGTTCCAACATTCTACCAAATGAGAATGGACTTCGTATCGTTATCCGGAAAGTTGAAACCAAGCCTGCTCACGTGTCCCGCCGTGATACTCATGAATCCGAAAAACATTAGTGATCAAGGAGTAAATTATCAATACTATTGCGCGAACATAGGAAGGTCAATTCTTGACTTTATGCGTTTGTCAAATCTCCGTTATCAGTAGGATCGGGCATTGTTGTCAATAAACAATTCTTAATAATGGAGAGGTGAAACCATGAGTTCAGGAAATATAGTGCTGGGTGTCATCGTGCACCATGATGGTTTCTTGAAACTGGCATTGGCCTCGCATCAGAAAAAAATCTGATTACGAATTTGAAATCAATGTAAGAACGGAATCTCCTGCTGCCCCCATCGCATGGCGAAAGTGGCGGCAACTTTGACGAGAAGGGAATATTATGTCATACGTACTGTACGTCGTTGGATATTTGATCGTAATCGGTGGATTGATTTACGGCGCCGTCCTGTTGCATGTACCCACACCGTGGATTGTCGTAGGTTCCGTGGTGCTCGTGGGTATCGCAATTCTGACGGGTGTCAAAGCCACGCGTCAAAAGGATCCGAGTAACTAGTCATTGTTTTGTTGGTGTTTTCGTTGCGACCATGGCGTTATTGCCATGGGGCAATTCTTATTCATAAATGAAGGTGAAAACCATGAACACAGGAAAAGTATTACTAGGTGTTGTCGCAGGGGCCGCAGCCGGTGCCATATTGGGACTGCTATTTGCCCCTGCAAGAGGTGAGATGACGAGGAAGAGAATAGCCCGGAAGAGTGAAGATGCGAAGGAAAAGTTCGGCGAATACATCGATGTCTTGACTGACGAGTATACCAGCGTCAAAGAAGGCGCAGTGGACTTGGCGAATAAGGTACGAAAGTAGCCTGCATCTGTGGTCGGTTCGGATTGGAAAGAGAGACAAGAACGAATAACGCCGGGCACATTGCATCCGCTAGCCAAGCTCATGGCGGCGGATTCCTATAATCGAGTCATTGCAGCAGGATCGATAAGCCAAACAGGCTTTTCAAGGAATTTCGCCAAGCGGTACAGTTATTCTCTTCCTGTCGGCAACGACACACATCATGTTGCCACCCAAGTGGTTCGTATGTCATAGATCCTCCAAGAGATCGGACCCTTGCTTTTAATAAGACAGGTTTGCCCCGCAGTTTAGGTCTGAAATGTTTTAAGCTTTCCCAGTTTGCGCACCCTTGCCGTAGGAGGAGGAACAAATATCCAGTATTGTCTCGATAGGGCATAAGACCAAAACGTACCTCCGACGCGGCGTTAAAATAGTTCTGTGGATATTCGCCGGCATTGTAGGTTTGATCATCCTAGTCGTGGTCGCGCTGCAGTTTCCCGGGGTGCAGAGCTACATTTCGCGGAAGGCATTATCATCGATATCGGAAAAAACGCATAGCCGCGTCGAGGTTGGATCGGTCAATATCACATTCCCGAACTCGGTTGTACTGCATAGTATTTTTGTTGGAAGCCGCCAGCGGGACACCTTGTTGTACGTTCAAACACTGACGGCGGATGTGAACCTGTTTGGACTGCTTTCGCACGACATCAA
>JADGQA010000130.1 GCA_017882185.1 Bacteroidota bacterium | reverse complement strand
ACCATCGATCCAACTGCGGCATCGTCGCCGTCAATCGATTGTTTCCCAAAGAATACTGCATCGGGCGAAACTTCCTTGATGTAATCCGCAAGGGCCCGCGCTACAGAAAATGAATCCCGGAGCGTCTCATCTTTCAAGAGAACAGCTTTGTCCACACCCATTGCCAAAGCTTTTCTGAGTGTTTCCTTGTGCACATCCCCGCCAAGCGAAACCGCAATGACTTCTCCGCCATTTTTTTCTTTTAGCCGGAGACATTCTTCCACGGCGATTTCGTCGTACGGGTTGATGATGAATCCCACACCGGTTTTGTCAATCGATTTGCCGTCAGCACCGACATTGATCTTGGCTGTCGTGTCCGGAACATGATTTATGCAGGCAACCAGCTTCATAGGTATTTCAAGTTCAATAATCTTCGATTCTTACTATCTATGGTAGAGAACTTTTCGAAAAGCATCAAGCTGTAATTGACGATAGCTTGTGCGCTCGTGGATCATCCCTTGTACAAATTCCCAGTATTGACAGCAATACCCATGAACTTCAAATACATGAATATTTCAGCTTTGTGGTTGATGTGATGTTCGACAGCAAGCATGGCAAGCCTCCACCGCGGGACTCGACCAAGTTGGGGTGAGTCCACTTCCCCTGTGCTGAAATCTTCCTCGGACAATGCCCCGACGACTCTTCGAAACTCTGCTTGGTTCTCGTTCAACAGATGGATTGCTTCTTCCACCTGCATCATCGGTGTGTGTCGGTTTTGCACAAATCGTTCCCGCATAGATTTAAATCCCCAATCGCCTCTCGCAATCCCGTGGGCATATACGTCGAGTGCTCCCGAAAGGTGCGCAATTTGTTGGCCCAATGTAAATGCGTTGTCCGTCGGTTTCCATTCGAGCTTGTCTGCGGGAATCAACCGGAACATATGTTCCGTCGGCCGCACCACGTCGTCGAAATATGAAAGATAATTCTGTAGAGTCATCGTCTTCACTCGCCTCCCGTTGGAATCAGAGTTCTTTCAAGCAATGTTCAGAGAATCCTTTTTAGCAAATCTGGCGCAACGTTACCTCCGCTAATCATCGTGCAGACTTTCTTCTGTTTCAGATTGAGAATATTATAATACATGGCAGCAGACGCCACTGCTCCCGTCGGTTCGACAACGATTTTCATCCGCTCCAGGAAGAATTTCATGGTTTCGATAACTTGTTCGTCCGTAACTGTGATGACATCATCGACATACTTCATGATGATTTCGAAGTTGCGCTGACCGATTGATTGCGTTCGCATGCCATCGGCGATAGTATTTGGTGGATCGATTCGGACAATCCGTTTTTGACGAAACGTCTGGTAACAGTCGTTTGCCGGCTCTGTTTCGACGCCGACGACTTTGATGGAAGGAAAAAAATGTTTCGCTGCGATAGCGTTGCCGGAAATCAAACCACCGCCACCGATCGGACAAAAGAAATAGTCCAGCGATTTCACTTCCTGGGCAACTTCGAGCATTGCGGTCCCTGCCCCGGCGATAATTTGTTCGTCATCGAACGGTGGAACAAGCGTGTAGCCGTGTTGTTGCACCAACTGCCTAGCTGCGCGCTCACGATCCTCGGACGAATCTTCGCAGAAAACAACTTCGGCCCCATAGCCGCGCGTAGCATCGACTTTGATTTGGGGAGCAATCTTCGGCATGACGACGACTGCTTTTACGCCCAGCAGCTGCGCCGCAAGTGCGACCCCCTGCGCGTGATTGCCTGAAGAATGTGTTACAACACCGCGCGTTCTTTCATCTTTCGAGAGTGTGGAAATCTTGTTGTATGCTCCACGGATCTTGAAAGCCCCGACCCGCTGAAAATTCTCAGCCTTGAATAGTACTTCATTCCCGGTCCTGATGTCAAAAGTCCTCGAAGAGAGAAGGGGAGTCTTGTGGACCACGGGCTTCAGACGGACATACGCCGCTTCAATATCTTGAATTGCTACCATACGCTACCGCTCCCACAGTTTGTCAAGAGCCGAGGGAGAAGTAAGGTAGACAAAAGCGCAAGGAGAGACAAGCTAATATCAAAGACGAAGTGCGATGATGAATTGACTGATCAACAAAGTACGCTAACGGTGTACCAAATTGTTCGAGAGGAGAGTAGAGATGGTACCGTGTGGTGAGGTACGCACAGATGGTTATTCTTCTTTGTGGACAAACTCGTGTCCGGATTGTTGGAGCAAATGAACAGCTTTCACAAGGTGTTCTTCCATCATAAAGATGAAGAAATGCGAAAATGTTGTGACGCAACAAACAGGGATGTTTGCGTCCGCCAAGGGTTTGGAGATCGTCGCAAGGATGCCAATCTCCTTCGCAATGTTTCCGTCGCCGAGCACTTTGAGACAACGCAAGCCGACTTCCTGTTGAACGTTATTCGGCGCCATGAATTCTGGACATATGATCGTCAGCTCATCGTCGGTGCGCGAAGTAAAACACATATCCCCCTTCGTGAAGATCACGGGAATTTCACCAAACTGCGGCAGTTTATTGATGCTGAATTTGTCTTCCAGCATTATGATCTTTAACTTCTTTTCCATGGATTAAGGCATTCTCGTATGAAAGGAAAGTTGTTACCCCAACACGCCACGAGTCCGGACGATGATTCGAGGCAATTTAGCATTTCTCCCGCGCTCGTGCAAGCAAATCCAGTTCAGACCTCGATTTTCGTGAATTGCACAACAAAATAAGCAGAATATTTTCTATATTACTAGTGGTGTTATGGGTCCCACAGCAGGATAGGTTTGATGTGAACAAATTCGTAGCTACAACTGAGGATATTACAGTAACCGTAAGACCGGTCTACTTGGACGGTCAATCGGATATGATCCAGAAGAAATTCGTTTTCGCATATTTCATTCGCATAGAAAACAATAGCATGGACAGAATCCAATTGTTGCGCCGGCACTGGTATATTCACCAATCAAGCGGCAAGGTTGAAGAAGTCGACGGTGAGGGCGTTGTCGGGAAGCAACCGATGCTTGCGCCTGGCGAGGTCCATGAATACAATAGCTATTGTGTGTTGGAGACGTTTGAGGGATCTATGGAAGGGACGTATTTGATGCGGCGATCCAACGGCGAGATGTTCAACGTTACGATCCCGCGATTTGTTCTCCGCGCAGCAGCCAATTGAAGAACGGGTATTCAGCAAAGCGCACAGGATACTATGCTTTCTGTTCCATGCGCTATGTGTGTAACTATCAAAACTTCATGTCTTGATCTTCGAACGGTTCACCGACCTAAAGAATTCGGATAATTTCTTCTCATCGAGCTTGCCATTTGTTCTCACTCCGCTGCACACGTCGACCGCGAACGGCCTGACCGCTTCGATGGCATGGGCAACATTCTCGGATGTCAGTCCGCCTGCCAAATAGGCCGGGATGTTCACCTTCTCTCGAATTGCCTTACTGATGGACCAATCGTGCACACGACCCGTTCCTCCTAATTCCTTTTTCCCGAGGTCAGGATTTCCGGAATCAAGAAGAATCGCGTCAACATGATCTGCGACGCCAACAGCCTTCGTTATCGAGTTTTCGTTCTGCACGTGCACGACTTGCACCAACTTTATCCCGGGCAACTCTTTCCTTAGGATATCATATTCAGCGAGCGGAAATTCATCCACAAGCTGAATCGTATTTGTTTTCGTCAGGCGCTGTTGTGCAATGACACCCGCAGCATCTTGCTTGCTTGTGAGAAGGAATGTGGCGACTCCGGGAGGAATTGTGGCTGCAATGATTGTGATCAGGTCTTCAGAAATTGGCCCCGGACCAGTCGGCATCGCAGAAACAAGCCCGATTGCTGAAGCCCCGAAAGAAACTGCAAGTCTGGCTTCTTCGATGTTTGCGATACAACAGATCTTGACTTGTACATTCGATGTCGGGTTCATCTCAGAAACGTGCAATTCACAGTCTAGAAGGCTTCCGTTACAGTAATATACATGCCGGATGAATTGTTGCCGACTCCGTAGTCGATGCGGAGACTAATCCGTTCCTCCGGATTCCAAAAGAAACGAAGCCCCATCCCCCCTGCGAACCAGAATCTATTCAGGGCAAAGTGGGCTACCTGATCGGCGACCTGCGCGACTCCCGCGAACCCGACAATGCCGAATCTCCACCAGACAGGGACACGGTATTCTGCCTGGAGCATCACTCCGTTCTTATCACGGTACCTGCCGTCAAAATACCCACGCACATTATTTTGGCCGCCGAATCTCACAAGACTTTGAAAAGGCACGGTTCCGCGCATGAATTCAGCCGCTGCCTGGAATGCCAGCACTTGTGATGGAACGATTTCGAAAAAGTTCCGGGTGTCAATTTGAATGTCGGAATAGTCGTAGTCGCTCCCGAACGAGTGATGATAGAACAGCGCGGTTGCCTGGTAAAAACTTCCTGACGCTGCAGCGAATGTATTGTCTCGGGAATCCCAGTTTGCGACGAGCCCCACCCCCGAAGCCTTGCCTCCCCTGCTCCCGACTATTGTCCCCGGTGCCAATAGTCCCGATGGATTTACTCCGCGCATCGAGACTGACTCGTAGCGGACGAGCGGTCCAATATTGTACCTCGAAAAAATCATTCGGTATAATACGGCCCGAGCCACAAATGATTCGGGGGTATAGGTTTCTTCGTTGCTCAACGCGGTGAAATTACCAATGCCAAAGAATTTGTTTGGAAACTTCTGGAAGACCAGGGAGGTGAGGAGTCGGTAGGTGCCATTTTGCCAGTAGAGATCTCCACCGAGCTCAAAAATGATCTGCTTGCGTTCGGTGTAGATGATGTCTCCTGATATACTGGACGGCCTACCGGAGGTTGAATCTCGGATCAAAAGCAGAGCTGCAGCTCCTCCTGCAATTCCAGTTTCCGGCGTATAAAAGAAGATCGGCAATGGATAGATTTTGGTCTGAGCGACCCGTACGGTATCGTTTTCATTCGCGGCGACCTGGCAACCATTACCTGTGTGTGGCGCAACAACAGACAAGACAAGAACAAGATTGAAAAATCTCATAGTAATCTTTTGAGTCGTTCGATTCTTGGAGAGGAAAAAGGTGAGCAACAGAACAGAACGCAGAATTCCTTCTGCTCTCAAATCAATATAGAAAGAAAAGGAAAAAAATGCGAAGAGCGGTTTTGCAGCTGCCAAGAACGAACGAGCTTACAGGAATCCGAACTTCAGAGAGAGAAATCCTGATGGACCACTCAAATCGGCCGAGGAGGCGAGATCCGATTTGAGCCATGCAACCTCCCGGCAGCTGATTCCAATCCCAATTCTGAAGTTTTTCGTGACTCCAATCTCAATGTTGAAACCCGGTTCGAAAACAAAGAATGGGTCGTGATATTGTTTACGATTCAGATACGGAATCTCCCTATGACTGATGGAGCCAGCTCCGACAAGCATCTGCAATGTCATAAAATAGAAACCATCGATCGGCAAAATGTATTCAAGATCAAGTCCGCCGTACTCTAATGTCATCAGACGATTGCCGGAGGTGTCCGCTATTCGTGCGGAGACATCGTTCATGAGCATGTAACCGCCGATACCAATCGAGAACGTATGGCCAACGATCCATCCGCCCCGGCCTCCGACGAAGACTGAGGTCGAATTCCGGACCGATCCGATCCTTGATACGACAGCACCATATTCGCCATTCATTCCTTCTGTGGAATTCTTGATGCCCTGGGCATAGCTGACTTCAGCCACAAGGAAGAACAGCGTTATGAGCAGTTTCATATCAGCGGGTAATGCAATGTTGTTTACTTACAGTGTAAATGTTTCTCGTCATAATCGTCATATCGAACAATCCGGTCAGAGCAGCGGTTGTCGAGTAGAGAAAGAACCAACAGTCTCCTTCACGCTCTTCAAAACCATGCCGACTTCGATCGCAACGTTTCTTGAACACATTCTACTTGTCATTCAGTGTACTTACGGAGCAACGCGGACAGCGCATGCGCATTCCACGAAGAATGATCGGGAGGGAAGTCCTCTTAATGCCAGGGTCTGCGGTGGGCCTTCTATCTCTGTATGGTCAACAGAATTACAATTCCGCACAGTAGAACGAATGATCCTGCAATGATATTTACTATCTTCAACCCCCAGAGTTTGAATTTGTCTTTGTAGAGATGCACTGCCGTTGTAATGATGAGAAACCAAAGGGCTGAGCCTAAGAACACACCTGCCACGAGAAAACCCGCCGTTAAAGTGTTGCCCACGGCGCTACTGGCACCGATTCCAGCGAACACAACGGCAAATGCAAAAAGTGTCATTGGGTTCGTAAAGGTGAGCAAGAACATGGTAACATAGGCGCTGGCGTGTCCATTCAGGCCGTTCTTAGGGGCTTTCTCAACAGGATGCACCAGAAGTGTGCGCAGTCCGAGAAGGATGAGAAGGATGCCGCCTACCAGGCGGATCGAATACTCGTGCTCAATGATGAAATTCGAAATGAGTGTGATGCCGAATGCCGCTACGATTGCATATACGGAATCAGCGGTTGCCGCACCAAGGCCTGACACAAAGCCGCGCAGATGTCCGTGCGTCAGGGTCCGCCGAATACACATCATTCCCACAGGACCTATCGGGACGGCTAGAGAAAAACCGATAATTGCGCCTTTGAGAAGAACTGTAGCAAGCATTCAGTTTCTTGAACCGGTGGCTAAAAAGAAGTTGAAGGAATAGAGCGAATTACTGATTGACTTTGTGTAGGCAGCGCACTAAGTGACTTTATATTAAAAAAAGTTAATGAAGTTTACAAGCAAAATCTCGGATGAAGAATGGATCGGTCATTCAATTATCCACCCGTGAAACTCTCCTCGACGATCCTAGTCGCGATCCTTCCAATTCCACCATAAGAGAAGTTTTGGATTGTGCTTCTTGTGCGAAGCAAAATAGACTGCACAACGAAACACGTAAAGCAAACAGCGATCTACTGGTCCGCCCTTTTGCTTGCAGAATTTTGCATAGAGTTTCTGCGGATCATTGCCCCGAAGATCCGAGGTCGATCGGAGCCCCAAATCCCAAAGGTCCAATGCAATACTCTTGCCGACGCCGGGGATTTGTGTAAATTCGTTGAGAATTTGTTTCTTTCGAAGAGGGCTCATCGTTTCATCGCATTTGTCCGGTTAACTTTCTTACTTCACTATGTCTGAAACAACGGGAAATGTGGTCATTGACCATACCAGTGGCTTGCATGAATGCGTAGCAAATAGTCGGGCCAACAAAATTGAATCCGCGCCGCTTGAGGTCTTTGCTCATAGCGGTTGATTCAGCAGCCAGCGCAGGCACATGCTTCAGGTTTTTCCAGGCATTCTGAATTGGCACACCGTTGACGAATCGCCAAATGTACTTGTCGAACGTGCCGAATTCCTTCTGTGTGTGGAGGAACGCCTTCGCATTCGCGACCGCTGCTTCAACTTTGAGTTTGTTCCGAACGATCCCATCATTAGCAAGCAGACTCTTGATTTTTCGCCTGTCATAGTTGGCGATTTTTGTTGGGTTAAAACCACCAAAGGCTCTGCGATAATTCTCCCGTTTCCGAAGAATTGTGATCCAGCTGAGTCCTGCTTGTGCCCCCTCAAGTATCAGCATCTCAAAGAGCTTCCGATCATTGTGAATCGGAACACCCCACTCCTTGTCGTGGTACTCCGTGTAGAGCGGATCCGAATTTGCCCATCCACACCGGATTTTCATTTTGAGAAATACTTTTCGAGGTGAAATCTTGATCCAAGGTAGTTCTGCTTCCACTCGGGATGAACCTTATCCAGCAAGAGTGCTTCACCCGCTCCGAAAGCATAGAATGCGATGCGGCGAGAGATGGCAAGAGATGGATTTGCCAGTCCGTCAAGAATTGTCGAGTGAATTGAATCAGCGACATCCTTGAATGGTCTGTAATCGCGCAGCGAGCGGAATTCCTTGCTCGGGGTGAAGTTGGTGGATGCAAGCTCAGCAACGCGGAGTTCTGTATAACGCGCCACGCCTTCCTGCCAGCATTGAAACGCGAAGTACTTGAAATCGTCTTGCGAAAGAAGGAGTTTAAACCGCTCGAGTGTGCTGAAGAAGAACTTCAGATATTTCGGTTGATCGCGCTGTTGACACTTAAGCGCATCCCAGAGAGAACGTGCCATTGCCGCATAAGCATTGCACACTTCCGCAGAATCGTACGGGAAAGGATAGTTCAGCATCCACATTCCCGTTTTGTCTCCCTTTGAAAGACCCAGTGCCTCGTTCGAGGCGAAGTAACCGGGATCCGACTGCTGGTACTGATGGAAGTGTTCGTGCAGGATGGTGACAATCCACGCTGAGGAAGAGGACACATTTGTATTGGCGGATTGTCCAACGACGATTGTTGAAATTCCATTGATCGCAGGAAATGTTGCCAGCAGATTAGTCGGAAACAAGCGCTTGCGGAACAGTACCAAACTATGGAGATCGGAATCGAATCCAAGCGTGTCAAAGTTGTTTGTCGCGTGGGGATGCCCGACCAGGAACTCATGTTCATTGGTAACCAACATCAGCCCAAAAGGTGCCTTGCTCCAGCTCCTCCAGATCTGATTTTGTACCGAATCAGCCAGTCTAAACGCTTCCGCAATCCGGATTCTATCGTCCTTGGGGAAGTCAGGTTTTTGTTTGAGTGTGTGATATTGCCAGACGACGAGCGACGTCACTGCGAAAATTACTACAAAAGTGGAATTTGGTTTCATAGGATTGAGATTAGTGGGTCCCTTCGTACCGAAGCAGTCCAATGAACTGTTTATTAGGAGTGAATTTCGCAAACACTTCGGCCTTGGCAGCGCCGATTGTGACATCCCCTTCAAACATATCTCCATTTTTCTTTAAGGGAGTCCACTGGCCATCGCATAAAATCGCAACCGTCTCGGCTCCCGGTACCATGATTTTAAAAGACTGAGCTTTACCCGCTTCAAGGTGTCCTTCAAAGGGAGTGAAAAGGCTGGCATTCCGCTCGCGATACTGTTCGTAGACGACGGGAAAGCAAGCGTTCGGGTCTCTCGTGGCGACGCTATTGAATCCATACGTGAGGACGGCATTGTAGTTTCCCGATTCCGATTTTCGCTTTGCATACAC
>JADGQA010000129.1 GCA_017882185.1 Bacteroidota bacterium | reverse complement strand
GATGATGGACTATGTGAAAAATGGAGGGACGTACATCGTGCAGTATGTGACCCTCCAACGATCCGAATCGGATAACCTTGGTCCATACCCCTTCAATGTTTCGAGAGATCGGGTCACGGTGGAAGAAGCCCCTCCGGTGTTCCTGAATCCACGTCATCCTCTTCTTAATTATCCCAACAAAATCACGGCAGAAGATTTTGATGGTTGGGTACAGGAGCGAGGTCTCTATTTCGCCGACAAGTGGGATGCTCGGTACGACACCGTCATTGGTTTTGCAGATCCCGGCGAGAGTCTGAAGCCGGGGGGGCTTCTGTATGCCAAGTACGGGAAGGGGAACTATATCTACACTGGATTCGACTTCTTCCGTGAGCTCCCCGCTGGAGTTCCAGGATCATACAGATTGTTTTCGAACATGCTTTCAGTTGGAAAAGAGACAAAGTTGAAAAGAATGCCCGGAGTAGAAGGAACCCATGGAAAATGATGTCTGATTCAAATCCTCATCAATTTCCAGAGGCATGTGAAAAATCGCAAGGCCCGATTGTCAACTCCGAACGGCCTCCGTTGTTCCGTTCCTGGAATCGACTCTACGGATTTGTGCTTGGCGAACTTGTGCTCCTCATCGTGTTGTTCTACGCATTCTCCAGACTCTTTCAATGAGAACTCTCGACTGGATCGTTCTCGGTATCACTCTGTTCGCCATCGTCCTGTATGGAGTATACAAAGGCAGAGGGTCGAAGAATATCCGGGGATATCTGCTCGCTGACAAATCCATGAAGTGGTACACCATCGCGCTGTCGATTATGGCGACACAGGCAAGCGCGATTACCTTTACTTCCACGCCGGGCCAGGCGTATGTTGATGGTATGCGGTTTGTCCAGTTTTATCTCGGTCTCCCCATTGCTATGGTCATCCTGTCGGTGACAGCTGTACCGATCTTCCACAAATTGAATGTCTACACAGCGTATGAATATCTCGAACATCGTTTCGACTTGAAGACACGCACATTGACGAGCCTCATTTTCCTTATCCAGCGTGGTCTCGCAGTCGGCATTACGATCTATGCGCCATCGCTCGTCCTTTCGGTCATGCTTGATATCGACATCCGTATCACGTCCCTGATTATAGGCGGCGTTGTCATCACCTATACAACGTGGGGGGGAGTAAAAGCCGTCAACTATACGGATTTTCAGCAACTGCTCATTATTACCTTTGGCATGATTTTCGCACTCTGTGCTACAATTTACCTCCTTCCGAAGGGGGTCACATTTGGGGATGCGCTTCACGTTGCCGGAGGAATGGGTAAGCTCAACCTCATCGATTTCTCCTTCAACTTCGACAATCGATACAATATCTGGTCGGGGATATTTGGCGGAATGTTCGTCGCACTCGCGTATTTTGGATGTGATCAGTCGCAGGTGCAGCGATATCTGACGGGACAATCGGTGACACAAAGCCGGCTTGCACTATTGTTCAATGGTGCTGCAAAAGTGCCGATGCAGTTCTTCATTTTGCTGATTGGAGCAATGGTGTTTGTGTTTTACCAGTTTTCGCCTCCTCCTCTGTTCTTCAATCCTGTTGAAAGCGCAAAAATTCAATCAAGTGCGTATGGGACGGAGTATGCAAGCCTTCAAAAGAGATACGAAGAAGTGTTTCAGCAAAAATCCAAACTTCTCCAAACATATCTTGATGCCGAGAAATCCGGCGATAAGCATCGAATCGAGGAAGCGGGCAAAAATCTTAATGAGATAGACAAGCAAGCGCAGGGAATTCGCGCGAACGCTGTCGAGATATTGAAGAAGAATGATACGTCCATCGACGCGAACGACACGAACTACATATTTCTTTCGTTCGTCATCAAATATCTGCCCGTCGGTCTCGTGGGACTCATCTTTGCCTGTATCTTTGCCGCATCGATGTCTTCCTCCTCGGGAGAATTGAGTGCACTCGCGACATGCAGCGTCGTGGATGTCTACAAGAGGCATTTCAAAAAGCAGGCGAGTGATCGACACTATCTGGTTGTTTCGCGAATCTCCATGGCACTCTGGGGAGTATATGGGATAGCCTTCGCCCAATATGCCAGTCGGCTTGGATCGCTCATTGAGGCCGTCAATATCCTCGGCTCTCTTTTCTATGGAACGATGCTCGGAGTTTTTCTTCTGGCGTTCTACTTCAAGTGGGTAGGCGGGACGGCCGCTTTTATTGCAGCGTTTGTCGGCGAGGCGGTAGTTCTCTACTGTTTCAAGTTTACGGACATTGCGTGGCTTTGGTACAATGTCATTGGTTGCGGCGTGGTTGTGGGTGTAGCTGTCCTATTAAGTCTTTTCTTCCGTCCCCCCGTGCTATCGACCAGGTGAACCTTCGTGATCGCGCTTTTCATTCCTTCGAAAGACCAGCATCATCGCGAACAGATAGAGGACAAGTGCGGGCACAAAGAATTCATAGCGATAAGGCTGAGGGAGCCGGGAATTTAATGTTGCTCCGGTGTCTCGCACGAAAGTGTAGAGGATTACAAAGCTGGCAAGGCCTGAGATTAACAAGGCGGACAGAGGGGGACGATAATCCTTGCCGCTTGCTTCTTGTTCGATAATCAGAAATCCTGCGGCGATCATCACAAGAGAGATGAGTATGGGCGCGATGACAGGACCAATCCAGGGAAGCGGAATGAGGAACAGGATGTCCCAGTCGAACAACGTTGCGGGCCAATTGAGTATGACTTTCAGCCACACATAATAGAGAATGTCCCACACACCGAAAGCGATAAGGAAATAGCTGAATTTCTGCCAGCGCGTGGACCCGGTAAGTAGGCCTACCGAAACAAGCATAACGATCGTCGATAACTCCCGGAAGAGTTCTACCAAGAGGTGCGGTGTCCTCATTATGTGCAATGGGAACGAGAATCCTTCCGGGTAATAGATCGCGCGAAGATAGACCACAACGGCCGATTCAACGAATGCAAACGCGGCCGCAAACAAGAATACGGAGATGAGTTTCTTATGATCCTTCATATTCAGTATTGGTCCTGTTCGAAAAGTAGGTGAAAAAAAGCCCCATCAAGCAATTGATGAGGCCTTTCCGAATACTTTGGTGACAAGAACGCTGGCGCTACTTCTTACTCTTCCAATCCACTATCATTTTCTCAAAGGAGGAAGTATTCAATTTTGGATCCTGTTCTTTTCCAACTTTGATCGCTTCTTCACCCGTTTTGATTGCATCATCGGTCTTTCCAGACTGGGCATAGAGCTCGGAGACTGTCCGCAAGTTCGCGTATATCTTTTTGACCGAGACGGATTTTTGAGCCCACGTCATCGCTTCGTCCAGATTTTGCTTCGAGGTAAGCGCAAACCGGGCTGCCTGGTTCAGCAGTGTAGCGTCGTCCGTATTTGCACCCACCTGTGCTTTTACTTTGTCCATGATGAACGCAGGTGTCGTATCAACTTCGACGGTCACGCCTCCACGCATTTTCTCCCAGTTCAGACTAAGCGTCGCACTGTTTGATTTTATCGGATTAATGCTGTATTCCAGCCATTCTTGGTTTGGAATCATCTCGGGCGTTGCCGTAACCCTGAGAATATCTTTCTCCTTGTTGTACTTGAAGGCTCCCCATTGTTTTGGCTCGCCATTGAAGATGATCGTCCATTCCTTTGCAGAGGGTTGGATGAAGAAACCGTATGTCCCCGCGGCAAGCTTATTGCCGTTGATCAATACGTCATCAGCGAAGGTTACCCTTGTTGCTTCGTTCGCTCCCGCTCTCCATACTTCGTTGAAGGGCACAAGCTTTCCCCAGATCTCACGACCTTTTGCACCTGGACGGGAATAGTCGACTGTAATATCAGTGACCCCGATGGTCTGCTTGACTGACGCGGCAGGACTCACTCGAGCGTCCTTGGCTGGAGCAGGAGTCTCGATTGTCACTCCAGCAATCAGTTTCTCCCATTTCAGTGCAAACTTGCAGGAATTTGATTTGATGTCTTCAAGGTTGTACGAGAGCCATTCCTGTTGCGGCGCGGCTTCCGTCTTCACAGGAACGCGCAACACATCTTTGTCTTTGTTGTAGCTAAACGCCCCCCACTGTTTTGGTTCGCTGTTGAAAATAAAAGTCCATTCATTCGCAGTTGGTAGGATAAAAAAACTGTAGGAACCTGCCGCGAGTTTTTTCCCGTCGATTGTCACGTCCGTGCTGAAGCTGATTGTCGTTGCATCGTTGGCACCTGCCCGCCAGACTTGATCAAAAGGAACGAGCTTCCCCCAAATTTCTCTCCCCTTAACGCCCGGTCGGGAGTAGTCGATTTTAATTATCGATGGACCGACGGACTGTGTCACTTCCGCGTTCGGACTTATACGGGGCAATTTCAATTGGGCACTTAACTCCTGTACGGCCACCAGCACAAACGCTGCCAGCGCGATGATGAAAAACACCAGATACTTCTTACCCTTGTTCATAAAACACCTCTGAGATATTGAGTTTATTGTATTGATGAGCGTTGCGTTGATTGAATCTAGCTTTTCGGTAATCCTTTGTTCGCGATGGTCGTCATTACTTCACAGAATTTGTCCAATTCTTTTAAGGTGGTATAAACATTTGGGGTGATACGCAATCCTTTGAATTCTTCGTGGATGATCGGCGTGACGAAAATTTTGTGTTTATCAAACAAATAGCTGCCTATTGCAGCCGGGTCGATACCTTCGATCGAAACGTTCGCAATGCCACAAGACTGATTCTCATCGAACGAAGTGTTGAAATATACTTTCGGAACCCCCTTCAACTGGTTGGCCCAATAATTCCGGAGATACCGGAGGCGGGCTTCCTTCCTTTTCGGGCCGATACCCTGGTGAAAAAGGATTGCTTCGCCGATAGCCAGTTTTGGTGCAGCAGAATGCGTCCCTATTTCCTCGAACTTCCTTACATCGGTCGCCTGAGATTTGTCAGCTGCCATGAGCGGCCAAATCTTCTCAATTTTTTCTTTCCTTATGAAAAGCAGTCCTGTCCCCTTTGGCGCGAACAGCCATTTGTGCAGACTCGTGCCATAATAATCGCATCCAAGGTCCGCCTGTTTGAAATCGAAATGAGCGAACGAATGCGCTCCGTCGACGATCACCTCGATCCCTTTCGATTTCGCCAGCTCGCAGATCGCCTTCACCGGCGTTATCTGACCTGTAAGGTTAATGACGTGCGATACGAGGATAACTCTCGTTTTGTTGGTGATTCCTTTTTCAAACGCAGTAGTGATCTCATCAAGACTCTTCGGCGGTACGGGGACTTTCACGAACTTCAACTGAAGACCCTCGCGTACTTCCCGTTGTCGTAATGTCGTGAGCATTCTTGGATAATCCTGCGTGGTCGTGAGCACTTCGTCGCCGGATTTCAAGTCCATACCCATCAAGAGTATCTCGAGCGACTCGGACGCGTTGCGGGTGATCGCGATTTCCTCACGATCACATCCAAAGATATCCGCGAGGCCGGTACGTATGGTTTCCGATTGCGGTTCAAGAATGGACCACATTGTATAGGCGGTGGCATCCTCTTGTTCCCAAACGTACTTGCACAAGGCCTCGGTGACAACCCGCGGCGAAGGGGAGACGCCTCCATTGTTCAAATTGATCATCCCGCGTGAAACAGAAAAAGATCGCTGAATATCGAACCAGAAATCTTCATCCATCGCTGCTTGTTCGGCTGTCAGATGTCCGACTTTCTTGGTCGAAGCACGCAAATCATCGAACAATGATCCGACGGCTGCAGATGTGAGGGCAGCCAACCCAACGCCCTTTCCAACTGCGCCAAGGAATTCTCTTCTTCCCACCTCTTTGTCCAGCAGACCATTGATCGGATTAGCCATGGTGAAATCCTTCTTTGGAATGAGACTCCTCTTGAGAACGCCGAAAGAGTATAATCATTTTTTGAGATAGTTACATCGTGAAGGAAGTAACGTGGTTTGAACGCGGTCGACGCTCTACGAAGGCTGTGCTAGTCTTTGATGAGCAGCCTCTTTTGCTTCCATTCGTCCTCGAGCATCCCGTAAATGATGAGGTCAACATAACGGTCGTACAGGAATTCGGCGTGTCGCTGGAGTCCCTCTTTGACAAAGCCGAGCCTTTCCGGAATCCTGCAGCTCCTCGCGTTGCCGACAGCACAGCGTATTTGCACTCGATGAAGATGCCATTCGCCGAACGCATGGTCGAGGAATGCTTTGCAGGCCTTGGTCACAATGCCTTTACCTTGGTACTCGGCAGCAAGCCAGTATCCAATTTCGACACTCCGATTGAGCCAATCAACCTTGTGGAAGCCAATGGTGCCAACAACAGAATTCTTATACCAAATTCCAGCCGCAAAGCCATCGTTGTTTGAGAACTGCTCGAGTGCTGTTCGAATGAAGTAAGCTGTATCTTGCAGGCTCTTTGACGTATCAAGCCACGGCAGCCAATCCCTCAGGAATTTTCGGTTACTGTCGATAACAGCAAACAGTGGCGCTGAGTCACTTTCACTGAGCTGCCTCAGCAAAAGATCGTCATCAATTTGAATGGTAATCATAGCGATGAGCGGTAGCGCATGGTTGTATTCGTCTATCCACTGCGAAAGATGCGGGGAATGTGCACGGCATTACTTCATCACACTGAATTTAATACTCGAGCTGTGCTTCGGCGAATGGTACAAACGCTGTGTCGTTTTCTGAAAATCCGAATCCCTCGCTCCGAAAATGTCCATAAATTTTCCGGGATTGCGATCGATCATTGGGAACCACGTGCTTTGAACCTGTACCATGATCCGATGGCCTCGCACGAAAGTATGAAACGCATCCTGCAGGACAAAGTCTATTTCTGTCGGCTCATTTCGAACGAAAGGTGCCGGGTTCGACAGGCTATTGCGGAATTTTCCCCGAAGCACATCACCTCGGACAAACATTTCATATCCTGCGAGTGGAGTTCCTCTCAAGCCAGGTGGTGATTGCAGAGAATCGGGAAACACGTCGATGATCTTGATAATCCAATCGCAATCGGTCCCGGATGTCGAGCCGATGAGATTAACGGTTATGGGTCCTGCAATTGTGATGTCTGTATCAAGGACCGCTGTCTGGTAGACCAGAACATCCGGACGACGTCCGGCGAAGCGTTGGTCTTCGTCCATAAACGAAGCGTTGTACCACTGTCTGATTTCCGACGTATAGGGGACAGGCTTCTGCGGATCACTGACGTACTCGTCATATTCGGATTTTGGTTCAGTTGGTTTCTCAAACGACAACGTTGCATCTTCGCCGAAATAGAGGCTTCGCGCTTGAGTGTTTTTTGGGGGCCAGTTGTCGAAAAATTTCCACCTATTCGCGCCGGTTAGGAAGACGACGGCCTCCGGAAGTTTTGGGTCGGGGCGACCATTGAGATAATGCTCGAAAAAGGGTCCCTCAACGTTATCGGTATAGAACCTTGTGGTGTTCGATTCGAACTTAATCTCGCCAAGCGAGTCAAGCCCAGGGCGAGTCCACCAACCATGAGCCCAGGGTCCCATGACGAGCGAATTATGGTTTTCGGAATTATTGTGTTCAACGGTCTCATAGCTATGGAGAGCTCCAAACAAATTTTCCGTGTCGAACCATCCACCGACAACGAGTGTCGCAGGTTTGAGGTTCTTCAAATGGGGAAGGACTGAGCGTTCCTGCCAAAACTTGTCCCACGTCCCATGGTTCATCAGATTGTTCCACATGTCGACGCTATCGTGGAGAAATCGAATATTCGCATTTCGCAATGCCCCAAGTTGAAGAAAGAATTCGTACCCGTCGGGGGTGTCAAACTGAAAATGGGTCGGGTAATTCTCCGTTGGCCCTTTGCGAGGCCATCCAAAATTCGCATAGAAGCTGAATGCGTGCGATTCAAGAAAGGCGCCGTTGTGGAACCAGTCGTCTCCTCCCATCCATTGTGACACTGGAGCTTGCGGGGATGTTGCCTTGACTGCCGGATGTGCGTCGATCGTGCCCATCCATGAATAGAATCCCGGATATGATATGCCCTTGATGCCAACTTTGCCATTATTGCCCTTGATATTCTTTACGAGCCAATCGACGGTGTCATACGTGTCCGTAGTCTCATCGATATCCTTCTTTGATTTCTTGTCGGAAACATATGGCCGTACATCTTCATAAGTCCCTTCGGACATATATCTACCACGCACATCTTGTTTGACGATAATATAGGCGCGATGATGATAATACGAATCTTGTTCACCGAAATTTGTGGGGAAATTTTCTCCGCCATACGGGGCACAGCTATACGGTGTGCGAGTCATGAGAATCGGATGGTGCCGAGTGGTATCTTTTGGTATATACACTGCCGTAAACAGCTTCACGCCATCGCGCATAGGAATCATGTATTCGTGTTTAGTATAATTTTCTTGTACGTAGGTGGCGTCAGAGACCTGTTGTTGTCCGAGCGCGATGATGCAGACGTATATTGAAGCCACACTGATGAAGAAACCACGACACATAGGCGCCATGAATAATCTCCTGTGTAAGGAATCTGGTTTGAAAAGAGTTGTTGGAGATGTCTCTACAAATTGTGTAAACTAAGCCTTGGATGTGATCGAACTTGTTTTCAAGGTTCCAACAGTTGAACTACTGTCTATGCGACGAGTTCCACAATAGTAGAGATGCCCTGACCAACCCCAATACACATCGCTGCGAGGCCGTAACGAGTTTGTCGCCGTTTCATTTCGTGCACTAGTGTTGTCATGATGCGAGCGCCACTGCACCCGAGAGGATGGCCGAGAGCGATCGCGCCGCCGTTCACATTCACTTTGTCCTGACTTATGCCAAGTTCGCCGAGCACCGCCAACGATTGGACAGCAAATGCTTCGTTGAGCTCAACGAGGCCGATGTCTTTGAGTGAGACGCCGGCTTTGTTCAGGGCCATTCGAGTGGCGGGCACAGGACCGATTCCCATATACCTTGGATCAACGCCTGCAATGCCTGTGGAAACAATTCTCACAAGAGGCCGATAACCCAAGTCTTTGGCCCTATCTTCACTCATCATCAACAGTGCCGCGGCGCCGTCGTTAAGTCCTGAAGAGTTTCCAGCGGTGACCGATCCGTCCTTGCGAAACGCAGGTTTGAGCCTGGAGAGCTTGTCCAGCGAAGTGTCAGCCCGAGGGCCTTCATCCTTGGTCAGAATCTCGATTGCGGAACCGCTGATTAT
>JADGQA010000028.1 GCA_017882185.1 Bacteroidota bacterium | reverse complement strand
TATAGCTAACTTGTGATCCGGAGATGCGAATTAACTTGCATCTACGGACTGGTTTGCATATATTAATTGTTGAGTTTCGTCGTATAGCCCGCTGTAACGGGCTATTTTTTTTGGAGTCCATACAACGTGGCGTCGATAGAGTGGCCAATACTGGAAAAGATCGTTCAATCCGGCGTGAACGGAAGGGATGCCTTCCTTGTTGGAACGGCGGAGCGGAGAGAACGCGGACGCAGGATTATCCAGGTTTTCGTCGATACTGACGACGGAATCACTATTGCGCAATGTGCCGAGATCAGCCGGGAATTGGGGGCAGAATTGGATGCACAGAACGTTGTCAACGAGCCATACGAATTGGAAGTATCTTCGCCCGGAATTGAAAAACCGCTGAAATTGTTAAGACAGTATAAGAAAAACGTTGGCAGAAAATACAGGGTTCAGTACTGGCAAGAGAACGAACGCCGGACATTCAGCGGAACACTTGCTGCGATCGAAGGGGAGAAACTGACATTCACAGCGGAAGAACAGAGCGCCATTACGTTGGAATTCTCGAACATTATTGAATCAATTGAGGAATTGCCCTGGTAGTCTGAGAGCGGGGCAATTTCTGTTTGGAGGAAGAAATGAACCATGAAATAGTTGAATCGTTTGCGCAGATGGCCCGGGATAAAGGCATCGACAAGGATATCCTCATCGGAATTATTGAGGATATTTTCGGTATGATGGTTCGAAAGAAATACGGCCCGAGCGCAAAATTCGATGTCGTCGTCAATATGGAGAAGGGGGACATCGAAATATATCTTGAAAAACAAGTTGTCGAAGTTGTCGAAGACCCCTCAACGCAGATCGAGCTGAAGGAAGCCAATCGAAAATCGGATGAAAAACTTGAGCCGGGAGATGAGTTTGTCGAGATTGTTCCTCTCGATACGTTTGGGCGCCGCCTCGTTATCAGTGCAAAGCAAAATCTGAATCAGCGCATCAAGGAGATCGAGCGGGAAGCAATTTACAATGAGTACACAAATTCCCTGGGCGAAATTGTTGTCGGAGAAATTTACCAGATCAGAAAAGGAAAAGGAGAGATACTTGTAATCCACAATAAGAATGAGTTAATACTTCCGCGGAGTGAACAGATCTATAAAGAACGATATAAAAAGGGGGACACGCTTCGTGCTGTCGTAAAGGAAGTTCGCAAGGGCGCGGGGAATCCTGTGGTTATCATTTCACGAACCGATCCTCAGTTCCTGATGCGATTGTTTGAAATTGAGATACCGGAAATTTATGACGGCCTTATCGAAATCAAGCGTATTGCCCGTGAGCCGGGTGATCGGGCGAAAGTGGCTGTTCTCTCTCACGACGACCGCATTGACGCTGTAGGCGCTTGCGTCGGTATGAAAGGAGTACGAATTCATGCGATCGTGCGTGAACTCAACAATGAGAACATCGACGTGATAAATTATGCCGAAGAACCGATACCGTTTATTACGCGAGCTCTTGCTCCTGCGAAGCTGAAAGAGATACAGCTTGACAAGGAAAATAAGAAGGCAGCCGTCACCGTCGCGAACGACCAGGTCTCGCTTGCCATCGGAAGAAACGGTCAAAACGTACGATTGGCATCGAAGCTGACGGGATTTGAAATCCAGGTCCTCAAGGAAGGCGGCGACGAGGAATACGACATGGATCTATCGGAATTCCGTGAAGAGCTTGGCGATGTGTTGTTCCACAAATTCTTTGACGAGAATTATGAAACGGTCCGCGATGTGATCGAAGCACCGAAGGGGGAATTAATCGCTACGCTTGGAATCGAGCCGGAAAAGATCGAAGAAATTGTTGCCATGCTGAAGAAGGGGCTTGAGGAGGCTGAGATTGAAGAGGAAGGCGAAGAAAAACCAAGGGAAGGGGCAAAAGCGATTGCCGAACCAAAAGCAATCGTCGTCCCGGAAGAAGTGACGGAAAAATCGGAAAACGAAGAAGCTGCAAGCCACGAAGCGAAACATGTGGAAGAATAACTGCGAAAATACCTGCGCCGTCCTCTGACGCATGAATCGAGAAAAGGCCACAATGCCGGAACACGCATACAAGAAAATAAAGATCTATAAGCTATCGACGGAACTGAATCTTTCGAGCGACACGATTATCGAGTTTCTCAGAAAGAAAGGTTTTGAAGTGAAGAACCACATGACCACTGTATCCGATGAAATGATGCAGGCGATCATGAGTCACTTCAAGAAGGATAAGGATGTTGCCGAGCGTCATCAGAAGAAAGTCCAGGAATTTCGAACGAGCAGGAAGAAAGAGCCTACAGAAAAACCAGAAAAGAAAGCCGTCGTCGAAGAGATCGCTCCTGTTCCTCCTTCAAAAGTTGAAGAGCTTCCTCGGCAAGCAGAAGCACCGGCAAGCATTACGGAAATCACCCCAGCGCCTTCGATCGAATCTGAACTCGAAGTGGATGAACCAGAAACGGGGGCCGCTGCACGCGAAGAGATCGTTTCAGAACTTACACCCACTGAAGAGCCGACGACACCGTTGGTGGAAGGTCCCGCCGCTCGAAAGGCTCCTCAGTCTCCCTTGGAAGTTCTCCAATCCCGACCGCAGCGTGGCCTGACGATCAAGGGCAAGATGGAATTCGCAAAACCTGCCGTCGTTGAGCCTGCTGAAACCGACGAGGATAAGAAAAAGAAGAAGAAAAAGAAAAAAATACGGGAAGAAAATAAGAAGGTTAAAGTAGCACCCATTCCGGCGGACGAAGAAGAGCTCAAATCCAAGAAGAAGAAGAAATCTCGACGAGCTGAGGTTGATACCATCGAAGTTGAGAAGGCGATCAGGGAAACTCTCGCCGAAATGACTGACGAATCGGTCACGGTGCGTGCTGCAATTCGTCGCAAAAAGAAAGAAAAACGCGAAGAAGAAGAGCAGCGTATCTTGGAAGAGCAGGAGCTCAACAAGACGAGAATTAAAGTTACTGAGTTCGTGACAGTGGGTGAGATTGCGAACCTGATGCGCGTTTCTGTGGCTGAAGTCATTCAAAAAGTCATGGGACTCGGAATCATGGTGTCTATCAACCAGAGGCTCGACAAGGACACAATTTCGATTGTTGCGGATGAATTCGGTTTCCAGGTCGATTTTGAGCAGGAATTTACGGCGGACGTATTACGGGATTTTGATGACGACACAGAGTTACTCAAACCGCGCGCTCCTGTCGTTACGATCATGGGACACGTCGATCATGGAAAGACCTCATTGCTTGATTATATACGAAGTTCGAACGTAGTCGCCGGTGAATCTGGCGGCATCACACAACACATCGGTGCATATGAGGTAGTGCTTGAAAACGGCAAGCAAATCACGTTCTTAGATACACCGGGTCACGAGGCTTTTACCGCCATGCGAGCGCGTGGAGCGCAAGTGACCGATATCGTGGTTCTCGTCGTTGCTGCAGACGATAGCGTCATGCCACAGACTGTAGAAGCTATTAGCCACGCTCAAGCTGCCAACGTCCCTATTGTGGTTGCTCTGAACAAGATCGACAAACCCGAAGCAAATCCCGACCGCATCAAGCAACAACTGGCGGACAAAGGAGTTTTGGTAGAAGATTGGGGCGGCAAACATCAGGTTGTCGCTCTCTCTGCTCGGACAGGCAAGAATGTTGACCAATTGCTCGAAAAGATTTTGCTCGAAGCCGAAGTCCTGGACCTGAAGGCAAATCCGGATCGCGAGGCACGCGGCGTCGTCATTGAAGCGGAACTCGACAAGGCGAAAGGAACAACTGCGACGGTTCTTATTCAAAAAGGTTCTCTTAGAGTTGGAGACTCTTTCGTATGCGGCGTCTGGAGCGGTCGCGTGCGCTCATTGTTCGACGAACGGGGACAACGCGTGGAAGTAGCACATCCTTCGCAACCCGTTCAGGTGACAGGGCTTGATGGCATGCCGCAAGCCGGCGATTTATTCGTTGTGCTCCTGGATGAACGCGAGACAAGGGAAATCAGCGTCAAGCGACAACAGTTGAAACGCGAACAGGATTTTCGTCAACGACATCGAATTACACTCGATGATATCTCAAATCAGATCAAGGAAGGTCAGGTCCGCGATCTGCCAGTGATTGTGAAAGCAGACGTGGATGGATCCGCAGAGGCACTCGCTGACTCGCTAATGCGCCTTTCAACCAAAGAAGTAAAAGTGCACGTGATACACAAAGGTGTCGGTGGAATTTCGGAATCCGATGTCTTGCTTGCAACGGCTTCTCGAGCAGTTATCATCGGATTTCATGTGCGTCCTAATCTGAATGCACGTCGACTTGCGCAGACGGAGCACGTAGACATTCGACTCTACAACATCATTTACGATGCCATCAACGAAGTGAAGACAGCTTTGGAAGGCATGCTGGCGCCGACGATTTCGGAAGAAGTAATGGCGACCGTAGACATCCGCCAGATATTCAAGATATCAAAGGTGGGTACGATCGCAGGTTGCCATGTGAAGGATGGAACGATAGCTCGCGGCAACAAAGTCCGGCTGGTTCGCGAAGGGGTGGTGGTTTTCGATGGATTCATGGATACCTTGAAGCGTTTCAAGGATGACGTAAAGGAGGTTGCCCAAGGGTTCGAATGCGGCATCTCTCTCCAGAATTTTAATGATATCAAAGTCGGCGATATCATCGAAGCATACAAAATGGTCGAAACGAAGAGAACCTTGGAATAGGAGAGGAATGGCGTGTCGGTTCGGACGGAAAAGGTTGCATCCATAGTCAAAGAAGAAATAGGAATTATCTTCCAGCGGAATTTTGACATGAAGGCGTTTGGGCTCATTACCGTGACCGAAGTGCGAATGAGTCCGGATCTGAAGATCGCCAAGGTATACGTCAGTGTTTTTGGCGATACGGCTCAAAAACAGAAAACATTGGGTTTGCTGGAAGCGCAGAAGCCCTTTGTCCGCCAGACTCTCGGGCATAATGTTCGACTCAAGTTTACACCTTCCATCGTCTTCTACCTTGACGAAACAATGGACAAGGCTATGAACCTTGAAAAAATCTTCAAAAAGATTCACAAAGGCGAAGAGCCCGGAAGTGAACAGGACGACGAATAATGGAGCCGAAAAAGATTGATTGGGATTTTCAGGAAGACGGCGAATTCCTGCTTGTCGACAAACCGCTCGATTGGAGTTCTTTTGATGTTGTGAAGAAAATCAAGGTTCTTTTCAATGTGCGAAGAGTTGGACACGCCGGAACGCTCGATCCGAAGGCGACAGGTTTGTTGATCATATGCACGGGAAGGAAAACAAAAACCCTTGATTCCTTTCAGCTAGAAGAAAAAGAGTACAGTGGCATTTTCGAATTGGGATCTCGCACACCCAGCTTTGATTCTGAAACACAGGTCATCGAAACGAATGATTATACTTCTGTAACCGAGGACGTGCTCGACCAAGCCATCAAGAAATTCACCGGGAAGATTTGGCAGACTCCGCCAATGTACTCAGCCGCCAAAATCGACGGAAAACCGTTGTATCTGTATGCACGCAAAGGAAAAACTGTAGAACGATCTGTTAGGGAAATCGAGATCTTTGATTTTCGTGTAACGAGATTCTCTCCTCCGATGGTCGAGTTTAATGTAGTCTGCTCGAAGGGTACATACATAAGGACGCTCGTCGAGGACATTGGAATCGAACTTGCTTGTGGATGCACTCTTCGGTCGCTCCGAAGAACCCGCATAGGAGCTTACAGAGTAGAGAAGGCCATGAGCATCGATGACTTGATAGCGCTCCGTCAAACCCTCGGGAGCAGACTCCAGCAGCACTATGAAGTCAGCGAACCTGCTTAGTGAGATTCAGTACGACAAGAACTCCGTGGTAACGGTGGGTTCCTTCGACGGAATGCATCTGGCCCATCAGGAAATCTTGCGGGAGGTTGTGCAGCGGGCCATACGAAGGAACGGAAGGAGCGTGCTTGTCACGTTCGAACCTCACCCGAGAGAGATCGTCGGGAGCCAAAAAGGCGTTCCGATCCTGACCACGCTCGCGGAGAAGCAGGAGGTCGCAAACGAATTGGGCCTTGGATTGTTCTTCACCATTGCTTTCGATTACAAGTTTTCACGCCTGACCGCAAGAGAATTCTATCTGGATTATCTCGTCAATGGGATCGGGGTCGGCGAGATTGTTGAAGGTTACGATCATCATTTTGGTCGAGATCGTGAAGGGAGCATCCAAGAAATGCTCAGGTTGGGAAAAGAGTTTGGGTATTCGAGTGTGGCTGTGAAACAGTTCTTTGTGAATGATCGCATTGTAAACAGTACTGCAATCCGTGATTTCCTGGCAGATGGTGATGTGGAAAGCCCAAAATCGTTGCTGGGTCGATCCTATACACTGGATGGAACCGTCGTGGAAGGTGACAAAAGGGGTCGAACCCTGGGTTTTCCCACTGCAAATATTCAACCATTGTCGCCCAAAAAACTCATTCCAAAAAATGGAATTTACTTTGTAGGTGTCCGGCTGGGCGGGCGGTGGTATTCCGGGATCGCAAGTATTGGTGTTCGACCGACATTTGGTCCGCACGGCGATCGGATACTCGAGGTGCACATCCTGAATTTTGAGCAGGAGATTTATGGGGCTGAGCTCCGCGTCGCGTTGCATAAGAGGCTTCGTGATGAAATCAAATTCGAAAGCGCAGAAAAACTTGTCCAACAAATGAAGCTCGACAAAGAAGAGAGCCTGCGTCTCCAAAAAGTATATCAAAACATAAGCACGAATTGAAGAACAATCACAACGAAACATAATTCTGAGGAAACACAATGCCGATGACAAAAGACCAGAAGGCCGAATTCACAAAGAAGTTCGGCAAGGGACCAGCGGATACCGGAACACCCGAGGTACAAATAGCAATCTTAACCGCACATATCAACGAGCTGTCTCCTCATTTTAATGCTCATAAAAAGGATCATCATTCACGACTCGGTTTGCTCAAGATGGTCGGGAAACGTCGGAAACTTCTCGACTATCTGATGCGGAAAGACATTGAACGCTACCGAAAGATTATTCAAGAACTCGACATACGAAAGTAAGTCGGGCGTCATTCCTGCATTCTGAAGAAGTCATTCTGCAGAACAACGAACACACTAAAGGATAAAGAGCATGGTATCAAAGGAATTAACAGTCGAAGGAAAATCATTTTCATTCGAAACAGGGAGATTCGCCAAACAGGCGGATGGTGCAGTGATGGTGAAATATGCCGACACAATGGTTCTCGCAACGGTTGTGAGTGAGCGAGAGGCGAAGGAAGGCTCGGATTTCTTTCCGCTCCAAGTGGAGTATCGTGAAAAAACTGCTTCGGGTGGAAAAATCCCCGGCGGATTTTTCAAACGGGAAGGACGCCCCTCCGAAAAGGAGATCCTGTCGTCCCGCCTTATCGACAGGCCCATTCGCCCCATGTTTCCTGAGAACTATCGAAATGAGACGCAAATCCTCGTGACGGTCTATTCGTCGGACAAGGAGCACGACGGCGATGTTCTCGGTGCTTGTGCTGCTTCCGCCGCCCTCATGGTCTCCGACGTTCCTTTTGATGGCCCGATTGCAGAAGTACGCGTCGGCCGAATCGACGGTAGATGGATTATCAACCCGACGTTTTCGGATCTGGATAAGAGCGACCTCGATGTTACTGTTGCGGGCACCAGTGATTCGATCGTCATGGTGGAGGGCGAATCCAAGGAGATCTCCGAAAAAGATATGCTGGATGCGCTCCGGGTCGGACACGATGCGATCAAGGCCTTGTGCGCAGCTCAGGTGGAACTCGCCGCGGAAGTCGGCAGACAGAAACGAGCTATCGAACCACATTCAATATCCTCAGAGATGATCGCTGAGGTTGAAGCGATTGCCGGCGATAAGTTGAGAGAGCTTAGCCGTACGGTGTTAAAGAAAGAAGAACGGTCAGAAGCTACCAACGCGGTGTATGCTGACGTTCAGAAAATACTGGCCGAGAAATACCCTGAACGTGAATCGGATTTGGACCAGATCATTCACGATATCGAAAAACGCGCAATGCGATCCACAATTCTAAATGAGAAAAAAAGGCTAGACGGTAGAGGGCTCAAGGATATCCGTCCCATTACGTGTGAAATAGGCTTGCTGCCCCGGACACACGGCTCCGCCCTCTTTACCCGGGGCGAAACACAGAGCCTGACATCCGCAACCCTCGGCACCAAGCTCGACGAGCAGGTTTTGGAGGGTTTGTTCCCTGAAACGACAAAGCGATTTATGCTCCATTACAATTTCCCCCCGTTTAGTGTGGGAGAGGTCGGACGAGTCGGCTCTACGGGCCGGAGGGAGATTGGACACGGTAATCTTGCTGAACGCGCGTTGCGGAATGTTTCTCCTACTGAAAAGGAATTCCCATATACCGTACGGGTCGTTTCGGACATTCTGGAATCGAATGGATCATCCTCAATGGCAACAGTCTGCGCAGGAAGCCTTGCTCTGTTTGATGCGGGCGTCCCGATGAAAAAACCTGTTGCGGGAATTGCCATGGGGCTTGTCAAAGAGGGAAGTCAGGTGGCGATCCTGAGTGATATTCTGGGGAATGAAGATCATTTGGGCGACATGGATTTCAAGGTCGCGGGTACTACGGGTGGCATTACCGCTTTTCAGATGGACATAAAGATCAAAGGGATCTCGTTCGATATTCTGGAAACTGCACTCCAACAGGCAAAAGAAGGAAGATTTCATATTCTCGACATCATGGAGAAGACAATATCGAAGCCACACGAGGAGCTCTCTCAATTCGCACCACGGCTCCAGACCGTCATGATTCCGGTGGACATGATCGGACCATTGATCGGTCCGGGTGGAAAGAACATCAGACAGATTGTGAAGGAGAGCGGTGCAGAGATCAACATTGAAGACGATGGTACCGTCACGATTGCCGCGGTAGAGAAAACTTCCGCAGATGCTGCGCTCCGGGCCATCCAACGATTGACGGAAAGTCCTGAAGTTGGGAAGGTCTATTCGGCCACCGTCAAGAAAATCATGGAATTCGGCGCTTTTGTCGAAATACTACCCGGCAAGGAAGGTCTTGTCCACATTTCGCAACTCGATGTCAATCGCGTCAACAAGGTTGAAGACGTCGTGAAGCTTGGCGATGCGATTGAGGTAAAGCTCATCAATATCGACAACGAAGGCCGACTCGTTCTCAGCCGAAAGGCACTCCTGCCAGGCGGTGAGAATGCCGCCGAGGAAATACAAAAGCGTGCACGTGAACGACAAGAGCATGGCCCGAGAGAAAGAGGTGGACACGATAGACCACGTCGCTGATAGGCTTATTCATACGTAGAAAGAGTCCTCACAATCGACGTGACAAATTTTGAATCGCGGCGTGTGAGGACTTTTCATTATGGACCTACAGATACATACGTCCAATGGATTACAGGGAGAGCGTTCGATTCCCGGGGACAAATCCATTTCTCATCGGGCCCTAATGATTGGTGCGCTTGCCGAAGGTGTAACCAGGATTCGGGGTCTCTCGAGCGCGGCAGATGTCAAAAGCACTTTGGCGTGCCTTAAGGGTCTGGGTGTGCAAATTGACACGACGGGTTCTGAGACGATCGTTCATGGGAAAGGCCCGAGAGGATTCAAGAGGCCTTTGGCACCTTTGGATGCGGGAAATTCCGGAACGACAATGCGCTTGCTGTCCGGAATTCTTTCGGGGCAGCGATTTGATACAACAATTGTTGGCGATCCATCGCTGAGCAAAAGGCCGATGAAGAGAATCATTGAACCTTTGAGGCTTATGGGAGCGAATATCTCGGGCACAGCGGATTTTACAGCGCCTCTGCAAATCTCCTCAACCTATAGTCTCCGCCCTATTGAGTACGAACTCAACCTGCCGAGTGCCCAGGTCAAATCGACCATCCTGCTTGCCGGACTCTATGCTGACGGCGTCACCCGCGTGATCGAAGAGACGCCAACACGTGACCACACCGAACGCATGCTGGGTTTAAGTGTTCAATCACGAGGTAAGAAGCGCTCCATTGAAATTAAGGGAGGCCAGAAAATATCTCCCCGCAACTGCCGCGTCCCCGGAGACATCTCTGCTGCGACGTTCCTCATCGCGGCCGCCTCCATTGTTCACAATTCCCAACTCACCCTTCGAGGCGTCGGCCTCAACAAGACCCGGACTGCGGTTCTCGATGTCTTCCGAAAAATGCATCTTTCACTCAACGTCCAAAATGAAGTAGATGAGGGGGGCGAACCTATGGGCGATATTGCCGTGAAGACTTCTGATTTGCATTCAGACATTATGTTGAAGGGGGAGAGTGTTGCGATGCTCATCGATGAGATCCCAATGCTCGCGGTTACATCGATGTTTGGTGAAGGGTCCTTTACACTCAGAGATGCTGCCGAATTGCGTCACAAGGAGTCCGATCGGATCTCGGCGATCGTGCACAACTTGAGAAGACTTGGGTTACAAGTCGAGGAGTATCCGGACGGATTTGCCTTTGAATCCAAAAAAGACTTGATTGGACGCGAGCTCGAAAGCTACAATGATCATCGGATCGCGATGGCGTTTGGAGTCGCCGCACTCCGAATCCCGGGTATTACGGTTCGGGGGGCCGAGTCCGTTGATATTTCATTCCCAGGTTTTTGGGATGCCATAGGTGCGTAATGCTTAGCAGTTTTGACAAGATACGCTGAGCACGAAAATCAACTTGATTTCCAGGAGGTTGTCCAATGGCGAGCGTAAGCCTACGAAACGTGAAGAAGACATACGAAGGTGGGGTGGTTGCTGTCCACAATCTCGATCTTGAGATAAAGGACAAGGAATTTGTTGTACTGGTCGGTCCGTCCGGCTGCGGAAAGTCGACAACACTCCGGATGATAGCTGGCCTGGAAGAAGTCACCGAGGGGGAAATTGCAATTGACGGCAAAGTGGTCAATGATGTTCCCCCAAAGGATAGGGACATCGCAATGGTGTTTCAGAATTACGCTCTCTATCCACATATGTCGGTGTACGAAAACATGGCGTTTGGACTGAAGCTCAGGAAATTTCCAAAGGCGCAGATCGAGCAGCGAGTGCGCGAAGCAGCTGCTGTGCTCGCGATTCAAGAGTTGTTGGAGCGAAAACCAAAAGCGCTGTCAGGAGGACAACGTCAGCGCGTTGCCCTCGGTCGTGCTATTGTTCGTAAACCAAAAGTGTTTCTTTTTGATGAACCCCTCAGCAACCTTGATGCGAAACTGCGGGTTCAAATGCGGACGGAGATTTCAAAGCTGCACATGCGCCTTGGAGCAACGATGATTTATGTAACGCACGATCAGACCGAAGCGATGACAATGGGGGATAGAATCGTGCTTATGAAGGATGGCGTGGTTCAACAAGTTGACTCGCCCCTTGATATCTACAATAATCCTTCGAACAGGTTCGTCGCGGGTTTCATTGGCAGTCCGGCAATGAATTTCTTTCGGGGATCTCTCACAAAAGGCAAACGACTGCAATTCAAGGAACAATCGAATGGCGTTGAACTCGCTGTTGTCGAAAAAGACCAGAAAAAGCTGGTGAAATTTGCTGGAGCTGAAATTGTACTCGGCTTGCGGCCAGAACACCTTTATGAGAATGGGCAGAATGGAAGAGGAGGCAGCAAGACTTCTGTTCTCGTAAGCGTTGTGGAACCGATGGGAAATGAATACTATGTGTACTTCAATACAGGAATTGAAACAAACCAGTACGTCGCTCGCATCTCCACTTCAAAGAAGCCAAAAGTTGGAAAGAAAATGGACCTTGTTTTCGATATGTCCAAGGCTCACTACTTCGATCCAACCACAGAGAAAGTCATCTGAAGTATCGAACATAGCAGCAAATGGAAATGGGCAGACTGGGTTCTGCCCTTTTTTGTTTCTATATCCGTAGAAGTTGGTGCTTCAGCCTGTCAACCTGTATTTCTCGGAAAAGCCATCGAACGAACTCCAGACCATACTTATTCAGGAAATACAGAATATTCAATTGCCTCTCCTGAAAATCAGAGGAAGGGAAAAGGTTTGTTGCGGCCTTGTCGATTTGGCGGAGCGAAACTTCGTGTTGCCTTTTCTGCGCGGAAATTGTTTTTTCCTTAAGCGCGGTGAGATGGGAATGGATCTTCTCGAGCGTATGATCCATAGCGGGCAGCAGAGTGGGATCGATTGATTGCAGCGCTGGTTTCAATTGATTCAACGACTCATCGACGGAACGTGATGTTGCGGCAAAAAAGTCATCGGCCTTGAGATCTGATATCTGTTCTGCGATTTGTTGCTTCAGAAATTCAAGATTTCCGAAGAGCGCCAGCGGTTCGAGCGAGAACCTTGTGAGAATTTTGTCCACCTTGTCTTCTACAACCGTAACGCTGGCGCGAGGGTAAATTATTGGCTGGGGAATGCCGAATTCTTTGTAAAGCGTACTGTACTGGCCGAAATATGCCAATTCAGAAGGCCCCGCTACATACGTAATGGTAGGCAAAAGAGTGTCCTGACAGATCGGCCTCAGGACTACATTTGGACTGAACATCTCCGGTCTTTGATTGAGCAGGGCGTCGAGTTCACTTTTTGTATAGTGTTGTCTTGTTCCCTTTAGGAAATAGCCATTGGGATGCGGCTCGATAGGGTACCGCCCTTTTTCATGAAACAAGAAAAGATTGATGGATCGCGGCTTCACTTGAGCGTGGTATTGTCTCTCTAGTATTGCACTCTGATCAATGACGAGCTGGCAAGATCGTGGAGTGTCCGCGAGTTCCCTTCGGAAAACAGGGAGAAGGAGCTGTTTGATTTCTGTATCATTGGAATTGAGGAATATCAATCCAGAATCTTCCAACAGAACATTCATCAAATGAACGAATGCCCTGTTGAAGGTCATTCCTTTTTGATAGGCAGTTTTGAAAAGGTCCAGAACCTTCGGTTTGAATTCGGTTGGCAGCAAAGCTTCCTCCGCCGACTTGAAGAGGAGATCGATGCTCTCATCAAGCTCGATTTCTCCAACAGCTCCATGATTCGCATCTGATTCCTTTCCTTCTGTCTTGTATTCGAACCGAACCAGTTCGCCCACTGCATTGAACAATGAAATAGAATTCACTTCTTCGAAATCGTGATCTTCTCCGGCAAGCCAAAATACCGGCACGAACCTGTACTCGGGAAAGTCCTTGGCCAGTTTGTCGGCCAACTTCACTGCTGTGATTGCTTTGTAGATTGTATAGAGTGGACCTGTAAAGAGTCCAACTTGTTGACCCGTAACGACAGCGACACAGTTGTCATCGCGAAGAAGGTCAATATTGGCGAGTGACTTTACGCCGCAATGGAAGTCCCTGTTTTGGCGCGAAAGGATTTGTGTCAACGTAGAACGGTCAATAGGCCGGTCGCATACTTGTTTGAGCAAATGGCGCCAGTCATTCCCATCCTGCGGATTCCCGCCATAGAATTGTCGTACTTTCTGATGGTCAGTGACGTAGTCCACGAACAGACGCGAAAAAGCGCCATCTGAGAATTGAAGATCCTGATAGTCTATCCAGTTTGTCAAATCCGAGGAACCCTTCCATAATGCATATGGTTAATATTCATGGTTGAGTCCAATATACCACAATCGGGAAGATAGTTCAAATAAGAGGCGAGGTTTTGTGCTATTGAGAGTCTTCGTCTCAAGTCTATCTTGCGGGGCAGATACTTAAGTCGTTATGCCCTTGTAGAATGTTGAGTTTTTTCCCTTGACTAATGGGGTTCGAGACTGTATATTGTGTGCGTTATTTCTCAATTTTGACACTGTTTGTAGGTTTATAGAAATTGACAAATGAGTGAGGGTGTTATCACAGTCAATCAAGCGCCAAGACCTGCATCTGCTCCGCCCCCAGTCGCGGCAAAGAAAAAGAAGAAATCACCGCTCGTCGCAATTGTTCATCCGGAAGGGTGTACCGGTTGCGAGGTCTGTATCGAATTCTGTCCGGTGGATTGCATCTACAAAGTTCCCGGTCCTGAGAATCCAGAAGAACACGGCTACTCCAGTATGAATGGAATCGTCGTGGTGGACGAGGAAATTTGTATCGGCTGTAAGCTTTGCGCCAAGTATTGTCCGTGGGAAACCATTGACATGGTCAAGCGTGAAGAAGAGTTAAGTGCTGCAGCATAACCCTCCTTTGGTACCCGGCTTATTTGTAGTCAGTCGTCCGTAATATCATAAGGAATTCGAAATGGCAGATCAACCGCCAGCAGATGTAACACGTCCGGAATCCTCTGGTTCTGCACCAACTCCACCTGTCGAGAAACCTCAGCCGGTCGCGGTACAGATAACTTCGACGCCTCTCCCCAGAAAAGCGAAGCAGGATCGCGCACCGGAAGAAGACCCAGGAATTTGGCGGATGAACCGCCGAAATCTTCTTGCTGTCACTGGGTGGCTTGGTTTTCTAACCTTTATCGTCGCTTCGACCATCGGAGCGCTCCGATTCATGTTTCCGCGTGTTCTGTTTGAACCACCAACGAAATTCAAAGCAGGTTTTCCGCAAGACTATGTGGTCGGCGAAGTAAGCGACAAGTACAAGGATGAGCATCGGGTGTGGATCGTCAGGGATAATATTGGGTTCTATTCTCTCATAGCAATCTGCACCCACCTCGGATGTACACCCCGCTGGCTCCCAACAGACAACAAGTTTAAATGTCCTTGCCACGGCAGCGGTTACTACAAGAGCGGAGTCAATTTTGAGGGACCTGCGCCACGGCCGCTCGAACGGGCATTCATTGGGCTGACGGATGAAGGAGAGATTCAGGTAGATACCAGTATCACGTTTCGCTATGAGTTGGGCCAATGGGGTAAGCCGGGTTCGTTTCTTTCGTATGCCGGATAATTGAGGAGAAGTCAATGTTTGACTCTTTTAAGAAAACGGAAGTATATAAGTCTGTCTTCCGACATTCCTATCAGGACACGCAGCGCAACAGGGCTCTCCAGGTCGTTGACAATGTCTTTCTTCACCTGCATCCCGTTCGGATTGCCCGTCACGCAGCTGATGTGAGCTATACGTGGGGGATGGGAGGGATTTCGTTTCTCCTCTTTCTCATTCTCACGATCACCGGCATTATCCTCATGTTCTATTACCGTCCGACTGCTCAATATGCGTACGAGGATATGAAATACCTCATGAATGATGTGGCCTTCGGCCCGCTCATTCGGAATATGCACCGATGGGCTGCACACGCTATGGTTCTGACCGTTATGTTGCATATGTTCAGAGTTTTCCTGACCGGCTCCTACAAACCTCCACGCCAGTTCAACTGGGTGGTGGGCGTCATTTTGCTCCTCTTCACGCTTCTTCTGAGCTTTTCAGGATATCTTCTTCCATGGGATCAACTATCTATTTGGGCGGTAACCGTAGGTACAAACATGGCACGCGCGACGCCATTGCTTGGACATGAAGGTCCTTTTGGCCCGCAATTGGGAATGCGTCCCGACAACGATGTCAGATTCGTTCTACTTGGGGGAACGGAAGTCGGACCGCCGACTCTGCTTCGTTTTTACGTTGGTCATTGTATTTTTCTCCCAGTGATCGCCACGATTTTCATGATTGTCCACTTCTGGCGTATCCGAAAAGACGGAGGGATCTCCGGACCTGATATGAACAAGAAGGCTGCTTAAGTTGTACAATTCATCCTTTAGACTGAATGCCTTATGTCAAACTTCCTGGCAATCATAACAAAGCCCGACAATATCCCGATAACCTTGCTTCTTGTCGGTGTCGTTTTCTTTTCGTGGCTAGCCTTGAGCAAAGGAAAGAGGAACGACGTTCGAGGAACCCCCATTGAAGCGACCAAGGACGATAAGATCCAGGTATGGCCTTACCTGGTTCGTGTCGAATTTCTTGCAACGATACTTGTCCTTGCGATCATGGTGATATGGTCGGTTTCATTGAATGCCCCCCTCGAGGCCATGGCCAACAAATCGCTCACACCGAATCCTTCCAAAGCTCCATGGTATTTTCTTGGGTTGCAGGAATTGCTCGTTTACTTCGATCCTTGGATTGCGGGAGTGGTGCTCCCGACGATTATCCTCATCGGCTTGATGGCCATTCCGTACATCGATATCAATGAAAAGGGAAACGGCTATTATACCTTCAAGGATCGGAAATTTGCGATCCTCACTTTCTCATTTGGGTTTCTCGTTTTGTGGGTGTCCCTCATCGCGGTCGGAACCTTTCTGAGAGGCCCTGGATGGAATTTCTTCTGGCCTTGGGAAAAATGGGATCCACACTACGTTGCAGTCCTCACGAATGCCGATCTGTCCGAGTACTTCGGTATCCCGACACACCTTCCGGATGCCTCCGTGAATCCGGTCGCATCGATCTTTGGTGCCGTATGTGTGATCGGATACTATACTATTATTCCCATTTATTGGCTGAAAAAGCGAAACACGGATATCCTGAAGAAACTCGGACTCCTGCGATACAGTATCGTGGCGTTCTTGTTCGTGACGATGATTGGTGTCGTGATCAAGATTATTTTGCGTCAGACACCGCTTCTGTTTGGGTTGAATCCCATCAAGTACGTTTGGGTAACTCCATGGTTTAATGTCTGAGGTATTCCTAAAAGCATGAGTATCCGTTTTCCCTTCACCAAGAAAAATCTATGTTAGAGAAAAGGGCAGAAACACCCGTTGAACTGAGAAGCTATGGGACCTATTACCTGGTCTTCAGCGCACTCCTGATACTGGGGACTCTCTGGGCCGTAGTTGACGAAGTGGACATAAGGCGGCCGTGGAAGGAGTACCAGAGCAAATACTATGGTCTGGCGGCCTCGAAGCTTGATTCTCTGAAGATTGCTGCTTTGACAGACATTGATTCAACACAGGCTGCAGTTCTCAAGCAAATGCTGGATTCGACTATTGCGGGCATGAAATCGACGGAGTATGTGAACGCCGCAAGTCAAAAAGAAATCCTGCTCAAACAGCTCGACGTAGTGACGAACAATTGGAGATTTGCGCGCAGCCGCTCGGACGCTGCATACTATCAGTATCAAAGGATCAAGCTTGAAGAGGGAAGAGAAGACGGGAAATTCCGAAAAGAAGTTGATGAGGACGACTCGAGTGCGGCGCGATATTTCACGGAGATCGGCGTGCTCAACGGCAAGATCGCCCTTTTCGATGAAATCGTAGGCAAATATAGAAATGCAAACACAAAAGCGCTAAAAGAATACCAGGATTTTTATGCAAAGGCGTCGGCGTATGAAAGCAAGGCTGAAAAGATGCGCGCGGCACCGCTCGAAATCAAGCAGGTTGTCCTGAATGACTTTGAACTCACACCGTTCCAGGAAATAAAAGCGCGCGTGGACCGTTGTCAGTCGTGCCATCTCGGCTGGAGAGATGCGACGATGGCCGATGCACCGGAGCCGTTCAAAGAACATCCAAACCCAGAGTTGCTCAAGCTGCACAACCCCGAGACATTCGGTTGTACCCCGTGCCATCGCGGCCAGGGACCGGCACTTTCAGTTGGTGACGCACACGGGGACAAAGACGAGGATTGGCACACACCAATTCTTCACGGCAATGATATCTACGCGGCGTGCAATTCGTGCCATTCCAGTGAGACCATACTCGAGTATGCCAAACCCTTCACACGCGCGAAACAAATCGTTGCAGAATCGGGATGCTTCGGTTGCCACGACATCAATGGATTCACTGACTACAGCAAGATTGCCCCTCCGTTGAATTCTCTCCCCGCCAAAGTGAAACCCGAATGGGTGTTTCATTGGGTGAAGAATCCGAAGGATTACACCCCTCACACTCGGATGCCCAACTTCAAACTCAGTGATGATCAGGCTGCGGCAGTCACTGCGTATCTTCTGAACATGGGAAAAGAATCGGACTTCAAGCTCGCCAGACCACGTGGGACGTACGTGGGTGGAAATGCGGCAGAAGGGAAGAAGCTGTTCGAGACAGTTGGATGCCAGGATTGCCACGTTGCCGAAGGTTTCACCAAGATCCGGGACGCAAGGGGAACAAGTTATGATGTTGCGCCGGAATTGAGCCGTGTCGGGAGCAAAGACAATCCAGATTGGCTTTTCGATTGGGTGAAGAATCCACGTCACTTCAATCCTGAAACAAGGATGCCCAATTTACGATTGACGGATCCTGAAGCGAGAAACATTGTGGCCTACCTCTCGACCCTAAAAGATGAACGTATGGAGAATACACCTCCGCTTGACCTGAACAACCCGGAGAAAATCGCGCAAGGCAAAAGTGTCATTCGGGAATACGGCTGTTTCGGCTGTCATTCGATCAAGGGAATGGAAAAGGAAGGAAAGGTAAGCGTTGACTTATCCGATTTCGACCGGAAACTCATCGAGCAGATGGACTTTGGCAACACACGGGAATTACCTGAGAATTCCCCAGTGGATTTCAAGGCGGACTCCGAGGGTGCAACATGGGTGAAGCATACATGGCGTTCCTGGGTTTACGGCAAACTTCACAATTCCCGTCAGTACGCGACGGAACGAATTGCGCAGAAGATGCCAGTATTTGGATTCAACGACGATGAAATTGGATTGATCAGGACTTTCCTGATATCTATGACTAAAGACTATCCCGCGGTAAAGTACCAAAAGCCAAATGACACCAGACTGCACGAAATCGAAGCAGGGCGAAGGGTCATAGGGCAATACAACTGCATGCAATGCCACAACATTGAAGGCGAGGGCGGATACATTCTCGCGAAATATGATGATCCAGCTCTCGGTCCTCCAATTCTGCCGCAAAGCCAGGGTGCAAAGGTTCAGGAACAATGGCTTTACAATTTCCTCAAAGGCCCAACTCCTATTCGCCCTTGGCTGAAAATCCGTATGCCGACTTTTGGATTGACGGACTTGGAAATCAGCAAGATTACGAAGTATTTTCTCGCCAAAGCACAGAAAGACCTGGTCATCAGAGACTATTCAACAATGGCTGTTGACGAAAAGTATCTCGCACCGGGGAAAAAGCTATTCCAGACCTACCAATGCGGAAAGTGTCATCCGTCAGGCCCCGTAACACTTGGTGGAGAAACAAGCGCTTCCGATCTCGCTCCAAATCTTGCTCAGGCACATAATCGCTTGAAGCCAGATTGGATTATCGATTGGCTCCACGATCCGCAAAAGCTGCAGCCTGGAACTCGTATGCCATCGTTCTTCTACGAAGGGAAAGGACCTGACGAATCGGTGTATGGCGGTGATGCGGACGAGCAGATTAAGGCTCTTGAGGCATATGTCTGGAACTTAGGCCGTAGATCAAGTGTTGTGACATTAGCCCGATAATAACCCAAACTTTAATCAATTAACACTAAGGAGTAGTAATAATGAAGAGGAGAGCTGCATCATTTTTGCTTGTCGGCGTCATGGTTGCTTCTCAATTAATGGCAGGAGATGTTACAGGAAAGGTAACGTTCAAGGGAAAACCTCCCGAACAGCCAAAAATCAATATGAATGCTGATCCGGTGTGCAAAAAGGCTCATCCGGGAGCTGTATTCAGCGAAGAGGTTGTGGTAAACAAGAACGAGACGCTGAAAAATGTTCTTGTATACATCAAGGATGGTCTGTCCGCCAAAACGTACGAGACGCCAAAACAGAAACTCGTATTCGATCAAGTCGGATGCGACTACAAGCCTCACGTGCTCGGTATCATGATCGGTCAAGAATTGGATATCAAGAACAGCGATCCAACCCTTCACAACGTGCATTCTCTGTCCAAACTCAATGGACAATTTAATCGAGCCCAGCCGATGAAAAACATGGTGATGACGGAAAAATTCGACAAGGTCGAAACCTTCAAGGTCAAATGTGAGGTCCACCCATGGATGAATGCCTACATTGGCGTCTTCAATCACCCCTATTTCGCTGTGACGGACGACGATGGATCGTTCACACTGAAAGGGGTGCCGGCTGGTGAATATACAATCGAAGCCTGGCAGGAAAAATTTGGAACCCAAACGGCCAAAGTCAAAGTCGACGCGTCGGGAAAAGTGACTGCGGATTTCACGTACAAAGGCAACTAGCGCTTACGAGTACGCACTACCTCTCAATTCGACTCTTCTAGAAAAGGAGAACTGATATTGGAACATACAGCAGGCTTAGCTCATGGAGAACACGACACCTCACATGAGTTGAGCTTTTGGGAGAAGTACATATTTTCCCAGGACCACAAGGTTATCGGCATCCAATACGGCATTACAGCCCTCCTCTTTCTCCTGTTTGGATTCACCCTCATGATCATCATGCGCTGGCAACTTGCCTATCCGGGTCAGCCCATTCCGCTTATCGGACAATGGCTGGGTGATGCAAACGCGCCGGGAGGGATTATGCTGCCTGAGTTCTACAACCAGCTCGGGGCTATGCACGGCACGATCATGGTATTCCTGGGCGTTGTTCCGCTGGCTGTCGGAGCTTTTGGAAACTACCTTGTTCCGCTGCAAATTGGCGCCCCCGATATGGCGTTCCCGAAGCTCAACATGATGAGTTATTGGTCGTACTTCCTCGGAGGCGTTACAATGCTTTCGAGCTTTTTCGTTCCAGGTGGAGCTGCCAATTCCGGTTGGACTTCTTATGCTCCATTAGCGACGATTGCAACGACTGGGCAGACTTTCTGGCTTTGCGGAATGATTTTTCTAATCACCTCCTCGCTGTTGGGCTCTGTAAATTTCATCGTGACAATCGTCCAGCTGCGGGCGAAGGGTTTGACCTTCATGCGATTGCCGTTCTTTGTCTGGGCACAGCTTGTCACTTCGTTTCTTCTGCTCCTGGCGTTTCCGCCGCTTGAGGCTGCAGGTGTTCTGCAACTTATGGACAGACTCGCGGGTACAAGCTTCTTCCTGCCATCGGGCCTTGTCATATCCGGTCAGCCGCTGCACGTGAGTGGGGGAGGCAGCCCGATTCTCTGGCAACATCTATTCTGGTTCCTTGCCCATCCTGAGGTGTATGTACTGATTCTGCCCGCCATGGGAATTGTGGCAGAGATCATCGCAAATAATACGCGTAAGCCGCTCTGGGGATACAAGTCGATGGTGTATGCAACGATATTCCTCGGCTTTATGTCGTTTATTGTCTGGGCGCATCACATGTTTATGACAGGAATGGGAACGGTGATAAGCGCTTTCTTTCAAACAACGACGATGATCATTTCAATACCATCGGTAATCATTCTGACTGCATTGCTCCTGTCGCTCTACGGCGGATCGATCCGATTTACAGTCCCCATGTTGTTTGCGACGGCATTCTTACCGATGTTCGGCATCGGGGGACTGACGGGTCTCCCGCTTGGACTCGCACCTTCCGATATCCATTTGCACGATACGTACTACGTTATTGGTCACTTCCATTACGTGGTGGCACCGGGAACGCTCTTCGCGCTCTTTGCAGGAATCTACTACTGGTTCCCCAAGGTCACCGGCCGCCAAATGAATAATGCGCTCGGAAGGATCCATTTCTTTGGTTCATTCATATTCATCAACGGCATCTTCATGCCTATGTTTATTGAAGGACTCGCTGGAGTGTCCCGAAGGTTGTATGACGGCGGACAGCAATATGCACACGCACAGGGTGTACTGCACTGGAACGTTTTCATGTCCATTTCCGCATTCTGCCTTTTCTTTTTTCAGCTGTTCTTCATCATCAACTTTTTCTGGAGTATGAAGAAAGGCAAGAAAGTCAATTCAGACAATCCTTGGGACGCGACGACTCTTGAGTGGGATACGCCGACTCCGCCACCTCACGGCAACTTTATCAAACCGCTTGAAGTATTCCGGGGTCCGTACGAATACAGTGTCCCGGGGAAATCAAGAGACTTTGTTCCACAATCCGAACAGGAGAAGGTGTAATCGATGCAAGTTCCCTACACAGTTCATACGCGCTCGGATACAGGTCTTTACAATGCAAAACTGGGGATTTGGCTCTTTCTGTCCTCAGAAGTCATGCTCTTTGGAGCATTGTTCTCTTCTTATATTCTTCTCAGAGTTGGGGCCGACACCTGGCCACACGGGTATGAGCACCTGAACATTCCGCTTGGCACTGTCAATACTGCAGTCCTTATAACCTCCAGCGTTACGATGGTAATGGCATGGGCATCGCTCATGATGAAAGATTTCGCAAAGTATCGTAGTTATCTTGGTGCAACGATCCTTCTGGCCATTGTCTTCCTCGTTATCAAAGGGTTCGAATACGCTGCGAAATTTGAACACGGCCTCTATCCATCAACCAGCACATATTTCGGGATTTACTTTACGCTCACAGGGCTACACGCCCTGCACATCATCGGAGGAATCGTCGTCAATGCGTATCTCTGGGGACCTGGGAGCAAGATGTGGAAAACCGACCCTGAACGGTTTACGCATCGCATCGAAATTGCTGGACTCTATTGGCATTTTGTCGACATTGTCTGGATATTCCTTTTCCCAATGCTCTATCTTTTGTAGGAGAACGCATGTCAGAAGCACATACACTTGAAGATGTCAAACAACAAGTACGTAGGTACGTTCTCGTCTTCGTTGCCTTGCTGGCCCTTACGATCGTTACGGTCACGATATCGTATTTCCATCTCTCCGTAGTTCCCGCAATCATTGTCGCATTGTTTGTTGCAAGCATCAAGGGAACACTCGTGGCCTCCTATTTCATGCATCTCATTTCCGAAAGGAAGCTTGTCTTTTTTGTTCTGATCCTGACAGGAGTATTCTTCCTGGCTCTTATGACTCTTCCCGTTCTCCACCACGCAGACAGAGGGGTGGTCTAATGTCGCTCAAGACTTTTCATTTATTCTTCATCTCACTCGCCATTATGGTGACTTTTTTCTTTGGAACGTGGCTGTTTGTTACCGTCGAGGCAGGTGACGCGGCGTTACGGTTTAGCTTCGGAGCTCTTTCATACGCAGCCGCCGTCCTTCTTGTAGTGTATGGACGATATTTCCTCCGCAAATTTCGGCATATTAGCTACCTTTAGATCGAGGGAGTCGATGAGATGAGACTTAAGACTGTTCTTCTTTCACTTGCACTGGTCGTTTTGATCATGAACGTGGCTTCGACCTGCCCTGTATGCTACGGCGAGACGGATGTGCATACGGCAAGTGCCGTGAATGCAGCCATATACTCGCTGCTGATAGTCACGGGTACTGTTCTTTCGTTCTTTGCATCTCTGATTGTCTATCTGCGAAAGAGGCTGAGGCTGTCGTCGACGGCAGATTCGAACGAATTACACTGAGCGAAAGGAATTCACCCCAACAATGAGACAGTTTCTTGGTTTGCCGATTGATGCATCTGCCCAGGGCCCGAGTATTGACAACTTGCTCGTGATGGTCCATTGGCTTATGTTCGTTCTGTTCATCGGATGGCTGTCCTATTTTATTTTCACACTCATACGGTTCCGAAAATCACGGAATCCAAAGGCCGATTATCACGGTGTTAAAGGCCACTATTCATCGTACGTCGAAGTCGGTGTTGCGTTAACCGAAGTTGTCCTGCTCGTCGGCTTCGCATTCCCCCTTTGGGCAGCACGAGTAAATAAGATCCCAGACGAAAAGGATGCGACAGTCGTAAGAATGGTGGCCGAACAATTTGCCTGGAACGTTCACTATCCGGGTCCTGACGGAATCTTTGGCAGGACGGATATTAACCTGGTCTCCTCCGATAATCCACTCGGGCTCGATCGGACAGACCCGTATGCAAAGGATGATATCACAACTATCAATCAATTGAATCTTCCCGTCGACAAACCCATTATCATTGAGCTCAGTAGCAAAGATGTTATCCACAGCCTCAATCTTCCACTTTTCCGCGTGAAGCAGGATGCGATTCCGGGTCAAATGGTGAAAGTGTGGTTCCAACCCACGATGACAACAACGCAGATTCGTGTAACACTCAGCAGGACTTTTTCACTTGCGAACGGAATCCCAGAGGAACTCGCAACCCTCACGTCCCTTGAGGACTACAGAGCGAAGGACAGCACTGTCATAGTAGGGAAGGGGGGAAGTTTCACTGATGATCTACTTCCGCAGTTGCGGCAGGCTGGCATCACCGACGTGAAAGCTGCCCCAGACACGCCCACGGAAATCGCGTGCGCCCAGTTGTGTGGACTTGGCCACTACAGGATGCGTGGTTTCGTGACGGTGCAAACTCCTGAGGAATACGCGGGTTGGATGAAGGATCAAGAATCCCAGCTACAGCAGCAGCCTCAGCAATAGATCAGTGCGTCATCGTCTCAAGGCCCGAAGCAACAATGCGCTTCTCATTTCGACACCAGATGTCTTTCTTTCGGATTGGGTATGAGATCCCCGTACAGTAGACTCCTTTATTTATTCAC
>JADGQA010000128.1 GCA_017882185.1 Bacteroidota bacterium | reverse complement strand
CCGGGATCTGAATTCCAGATCCCGGTCGACATGGTGATCAAATCCGTTGGTCAAAATATTGAGAAGACATTTCTGTCAATGATTCCAAATGTAAAATTCGAAAGCGGTAATCTGATTGTGGATCCGAAGACGTACCAAACAGGCAATCCGAAGTTCTTCGCCGGCGGTGATTGCATCAACGGAGGAATGGAAGTCGTGAATGCTGCGTACGACGGAAAACAAGCCGCGCACGGAATTGATAGGTTTATTTTTGGCAAAAAAGGAGGGGCTGATGGTCGATCTATCCATTAATTGTGGTGGCATAAAATCGCCTAACCCTTTCTGGCTTGCGTCGGCGCCGCCGACAAATTCAGCTTATCAGGTCTGTAAGGCGTTCGAGAAGGGTTGGGGGGGGGCGGTGTGGAAAACAATCGGCGAGCCTGTTATGAATGTCGTCAACCGGTATGGTTCTGTTGACTACAACGGTCAGAAAATCCTCGGCATTAACAACATTGAACTCATTAGCGATCGGACGGTCGCTGTGAATCTCAAAGAGATCGCTGAGACAAAGAAATTGTGGCCCGATCGCGCACTCATCGTTTCGCTCATGGTTGAATCGAAACGCGAAACGTGGCACGACATCGTAAAGCGTGCAATCGATACGGGTTGCGACGGAATAGAATTGAATTATGGATGTCCACACGGAATGAGCGAGCGTGGCATGGGTGCGGCTGTCGGTCAGGTGCCTGAATATTGCGCGATGATCACCGAATGGGTTACCGAAGCATCCACGATTCCGGTTCTCGTCAAACTGACACCGAACGTGAGTGACATACGGTATCCGGGGCGCGCGGCGAAGAAAGGGGGAGCTGACGGCATTTCACTCATCAACACGATCAATACCATTATGGGGGTCGATCTCGATACGCTTGAGCTGAAACCGTCCATCGATGGAAGAGGTGGTCACGGCGGCTATGCCGGACCAGCGGTGAAGCCGATTGCACTCAACATGGTGTCGCAAATTGCCATCGATCCTGAAATTCAACTACCCATTTCTGCCATGGGAGGAGTCACGACCTGGCGGGATGCACTCGAGTTCATCCTTCTTGGCGCAACAAGCGTACAGGTTTGCACCGCGGTGATGCATTACGGTTTTCGGATCATCGACGATATGGTCGAAGGAATGGGGAACTGGATGGAAGAGAAGGGCTACAGGAGCCTCGATGAGATCAGAGGAAAATCTCTCAAATGCATAACTGATTTCGGATCACTCAACCTGTTGTACAAGGCGATTGCCAGGATCGATGAGTCCAAGTGCATTCAGTGCAACCTCTGCACGATTGCCTGCGACGACGGTGCGCACCAGTGTATCGATGTTCTCCCGAAGGATAAACACGTCAACGGAAATGTTTTGCACATAGGTCAGCCAAAGGTACGGGAAGCGGATTGCGTGGGTTGCAGGCTGTGTTACCTTGTCTGTCCTGTCGATGGCTGCATCTCTATGGTCCGCGTTGACGACGACAAGCAATCGATTTCGTGGAATGAATTGATGAAACAACTGCCCCAGCCTCTCACGTGGGAAGCATTGAGGCAATTCCAACAAAAACACGGAATCGAAATCCATTGAACTTGTTTGTACGGCAACTCCGAAGAACGTTCTAACCTCCGACAACCAGGAAGGAATATCTTATGTCTCTTCTTATTAAAAACGGTCGTATTGTTACAAGCGAACAAGACTATATCGCTGACGTTTATGCAGAGGGAGAAAAGATTTCCACCATTGGTACGAACCTCAAAGTGCAGGCAGACAAGACCATCGATGCAACTGGAAAATACCTGATCCCGGGGGGGATTGATGTTCACACCCACATGGACCTACCATTCGGCGGCACTTCTTCGTCGGATGATTTTGAAACTGGACCGGTCGCAGCAGCGCACGGGGGAACCACATGTATCGTCGACTTTGCCGTTCAATCGAAAGGAATATCGATGCGTCAGGGGCTTGATACGTGGATGCGCAAAGCGGAGGGCAAATCGTGCATTGACTATGGACTTCATCTGATTCTCACCGAGCTTCCCGACGATTGGTTGCCTGAAATGGACGCGATGGTAAAGCATGAGGGGGTGACAAGTTTCAAGCTCTTTACAGCATATCCAGGCGTGTTTATGGTTGACGATGCCACAATCTTCAAGGCACTCAAGCGGACGGCGGACAATGGCGGCCTCATCTGCATGCACGCAGAAAACGGTGGGGTGATCGATTACATCGTGAAGCAAATGTTGTCGGAAGGGAAGAATACTCCGAATGTTCATGCGCTTACTCGTCCGGCGACCGCAGAACAAGAAGCAACGCATCGTGCGATTGCGCTGAGTGAAATGGCCGGAGTTCCGATCTACATCGTACACGTCTCGTCTCATCAGGCCATGGAACAGATACGCGAAGCAAGGGACCGCGGTCTGCCCACGTACGGTGAAACCTGCCCGCAGTATCTCTTTTTATCCTACGAAGATTATGCGGACGGAAGTTTTGAAGGAGCAAAGTATATTTGTTCGCCACCGATCCGCGAACGAGCCAACCAAGAACATTTGTGGAAGGCACTCGCAACCAATGATCTCCAAACCGTTTCCACCGATCATTGTCCATTTTGCATGAAGGAGGGTTTCAAAGGTCTTCCGAAACAGAAAGAGCTGGGGAAAGGGGACTTCAGCAAGATTCCCAATGGAGTCCCCGGTGTTGAAAATCGCCTTCACTTGTTGTATGAAGGGGGCGTCGTGAAACGCGGCTGGAGCATGAATCGGTTCGTCCAATTGGTCTCGACCGCACCGGCCAAGCTCATGGGACTCTTTCCACGCAAAGGGACCATTGCTGTCGGAAGCGATGCCGATCTCGTCGTTTGGGATCCTAAACGCCCTTATACGATTAGTGTCAAGACTCATTTCATGCGCGTGGATTATAATCCGTACGAAGGAATGAAGGTGAGCGGCTCACCCGCTTATGTGACGTCCCGGGGAAAAATTGTGTTCGAGGGAGACAAGTATGTGGGCAAAAAAGGGGATGGGCAATTCATCCGTCGCGGCCAGTATAGCCTCATCTAGTGTGAAGTCGAACACTCGTCGATATCCTGAGCTGCTAGGTCTGAGATTCTCAGGTTAAGATACAACCATTGGCTATGTGGAGAACAAAAGGAACGAGAGTACAATGGGCATGACAACCGCCGATTCGAATGAGAGAACCTTCGGAGGGTTGGTTGAAGTCGATGTATCTTCGGTCGACCACAGTCCGTTGATCAACGATGATATTGCCCCAACAAAGATTGCACAGAGAACGTGGGGGACGTACAACATCGCCGCCCTGTGGATATCGATGTCGGCATGCATTCCGACATATATGCTTGCCTCGGGGTTGATCTCTGAAGGGATGAATTGGTACCAGGCCGTCCTGACGGTTTTTTTCGGAAACCTAATCGTACTGGTTCCGATGATTCTCAATGCGCACGCTGGCACGAAATATGGTATTCCGTTTCCCGTTTACTGCCGGGCATCGTTTGGCGTTCGTGGCGCCAACATTCCAGCGTTGTTAAGGGCCTTCGTCGCATGCGGATGGTTTGGTATTCAAACGTGGATTGGCGGTTGGGCGATCTACAAAATCGTTACGATATATGTTCCGTCCTGGGATTTTTTGCCTCCGCTCATTGCAGGGATCAACATCGCTCAAGCGGCATGCTTCTTATTTTTTTGGGGAATCAACATGTTTGTCATATTCAAGGGGATAGAATCCATCCGCTTCCTGCTTGACATCAAAGCGCCTCTTCTCATCATCCTCGGCCTTGCACTGTTGGCATGGGCTTATCAACAGGCCGGCGGTTTCGGACCAATGCTCTCTCAGCCTTCTCAATTCATTGAAGGTGGAGCGAAGGCAGGAAAGTTCTGGTCAGTCTTTTTCCCCTCTCTTACCGGAATGATCGGATTTTGGGCGACGCTATCGCTCAACATACCTGACTTTACTCGTTACGCCCGCACACAACGTGACCAAATGATGGGACAAGCGATCGGATTACCGACAACGATGGCGTTGTACACGTTTATCGGCGTTGCAGTAACATCGGCAACGATTGTAATCTACGGCGGTTTCCCGGTATGGGATCCGGTGGTCTTAATCACGCGGTTCAAGAATCCGATTGTTCTTGCAGTTTCGCTGTTTGCCCTTTGTCTCGCAACGCTCGCCACAAATCTCGCAGCAAATGTCGTCAGTCCTGCGAACGATTTTTCGAATCTCTGGCCATCGAAGATTACATTTCGGATTGGTGGGCTAATAACAGGAATTATCGGGATCCTGATCCAACCGTGGAAGCTTGTCGCCGATCCCAGTGGTTATATTTATACCTGGCTGGTGGGATACTCTGCGCTGTTAGGCCCAATAGGAGGAATTCTGGTTTGCGATTACTACGTCTTACGCAAGACGCGGCTTCAACCTCTTGATCTTTACAAACTTCAAGGAGAATACTCCTACCGCGGCGGTTTCAACTCAGTGGCCATCGCTTCCTTGGTTCTTGGCGTGTTGCCCTGCATCCCGGGTTTTCTGGGAACAATTAAGGTGATCGATCCGGTTTGGGTGGGGTCGTTTCTGATGCGCGTCTACGACTACGCCTGGTTTGTTGGGTTTACTGTGGCATTTCTTGTGTATTTCTCAATCACAAGAACTCGCAGCAAAATAGCCTGAGATTGGTTCTAAATGGACGCCTCAGAAACGGGTTTCGCTATTCCGCGCTACAATCGCCGCTAGTCTTCCTTCCTCAACTCATCCAATTGACCTTGGATTCAGGATTCCATTTCGTTGTGGTTTTTTTCAGCTTCGTAAAGAACTCGATTGAGCTCTTTCCTGTAATATCGCATGCGCCAAATTTGGATTCATTCCATCCGCCAAATGAGAACGGATCGCGCGGCACGGGGACACCGATATTGACCCCGATCATTCCTGCGCTCGCACGCTCCATAACATAGTGCGCAAGTCCGCCGCTCTGCGTGAACACGGAAGCTGCATTCCCGTAGGGGTTTGCGTTTTCAATCGCAATCGCTTCGTCGAGAGTTTTGACCCTGACAATCGACAAGACTGGGCCGAAAACTTCTTCCTGAGCAATTCTCATTTCCGGCTGGACGTTGTCAATCACCGTCGGACCGACATAGAACCCATTTTGCTTTCCTTCCACAACTGCGTTTCTTCCGTCGACCAAAATTTTCGCACCTTGCTGCTCCGCTTCCGTAATGTATCCTTCGATGCGCTTTTTTGCCTCCGCGGAAATCACCGCGCCGAGGTTCTTGCCAGGGATGACCTTTTTCGCTTCCTCACACATGAGTCTGATAATATGGTCGACATTGCCGACGGCAACCATAGCCGACGCAGCCATACATCGTTGTCCGGCGCATCCGGTCATCGATGCAATGATATTCGAAGCAGCCATCGTTTCATTCGCGTCGGGAAGGAGTATGAGGTGATTCTTGGCTCCTCCAAGACAGAGTGCCCGTTTGAGGTGAGACGTAGCGCGGATATAGACAGCCTTTGCTACGCGTGTCGATCCTACAAATGTTAGCGCTTCGATGCCAGTGTGATCGCAGAGCGCTTCGACTGTTTCCTGGGCTCCGTTGACAATGTTCAAAACGCCGTCTGGCAAACCCGCTTCTTTGAGTAGCTCGGCAATGCGATTTGCGCTCAGTGGTGTAAACTGGGAAGGCTTTAATATCATCGCGTTTCCCAGCACGAGGGCATTGGGAATCGTCCAGTTGGGGACCATGTTCGGAAAATTGAAGGGCGTAATGGACGCGACAACACCAAGGGGAAATCGTTCCACGCGACATTCGACGCCGCGACTCACTTGCATAATTTCGCCAGCCGCAAGCTGGGGTATCGATGCAGCAAATTCGACAATCTCAATCGCTCTGTCAATCTCTGCGTTGGCTTCAACTGCTGTTTTTCCGTTTTCCTCTTGTATAAGATCGGCGAGTTCCTTGAAGTGTTTCTCCATGAGTACTTTATAGCGGTAGAAGACCTGCGCACGTTCCTTGATCGGCAGTGCCGACCACGAGGAAAAGGCCGATCGAGCGATCTTGATGGCGTCATCGACCTCGATTCCGGGGGAGAGAGGTACTTTGGCAATTTGCTTTCCGATGCCCGGATTCATAACCGGGAAGAATTGCTTTGCACGTGATTGAACAAACTTGCCATTTACGAAATTGAGGACTTCGGAGGCACCATCCACCAGCATCGTGCCTGGATTGAATTGTTTTGAGTTGACTGTCGTTTGTGTCATGGTAGATTCTCCGGGGCACTGGTTTTTCTTGTGTCACAAAAAGTAGACATCGTGCACGAGAAAGTCAAACAACCGGCCAGAAATGATTTTGGCGCAAAACGATGGAATTGGACGATTCGATACGCTGAGGACGTTTCTGTGTCACGGGCATCAAAAATGACTGATATCTGCAGTCACCAGATATGAAACGACTCAAATGAAAAGGAGGAAATCAGACGGCCCTGGCCCAATTCTTCATGGGTCTTCCTTCTGAGATACCTCTAGGAGTCTCACGCCTGCTATCTTCCACATGACTGTTCATTTCCAAAAAAAACCCGACGGTTTTTTCTTGAGATTGATTCAGTATATGTGTAGACTTTATGGTGTTCCACCAATAAGAAGGAACGATTGAACCATTTTGATTTGATAACTTGCTCCAAAGGGGAGGACCCTTTCCTTGTTTCCAGAAGGTGTCCCAATGAGCAATTGAAAGTGTTTATGCAGGAATGGAGGTTGCTTTGAAAAAGATATTGATTATCGATGACGATCAAATGATGTTAAATGCTCTGACAACGCTGCTCGAGACCGAAGACTGCGCAACGATGACATCGCCGGATGGAGAAGGTGGAATCCGATTGTACAAGGAACATCAACCCGATGCCGTGCTCCTCGATCTCCGACTCCCGGAGAAAAATGGCATAGAAGTCCTTAAGGAAATCAGGCGTATCAACGGACGCGCGAAAGTCATTATCATCACGGGATACCCTTCGCCGGAAGTCAGAGAGGAAGCAATGGGGAATGGTGCATTCTATTTCTATGAGAAGAGTAAAGATATAAGCGAACTTTTGCATTCGGTTCAAAAGGCGCTTTCAGCGAATCCCTCGTAGCATACGCTGCCCAGACATTGCAGATGATTACTTTCCGGCATCTATCCGAACCTTCCATCTATTTCTGTCCATGAGAATCGCAATTCACGGACCAAAGGCGAAGTAGTCCAACGTCGTTCTGTCAATTCAATCCTATTCCATGGGTGCGATTTCGAATGACTATTAATGGAGCAACGAGGTGCCAATCACGCCATCTTGACTTTACAGGGATCGATTGGTAGATTTGTATTACCTTGAGCGGAGGTTTACGTCGCGGAAGTGGCGAAATTGGCAGACGCACCAGCTTGAGGGGCTGGCGCCCGAAAGGGTATGCGGGTTCAAGTCCCGCCTTCCGCACACAGACAAGACAACATGAGGACGGTATTGGAAGCCGTCCTTTTTTTATGCCAAAATGAATCAATTCAGACTGACCAAGCCGAGACATTTAACGATGAGAGAATGGTATTGCGTTCTCATTTCCTCGTATTTCACAGCCGGCAGAAGAGGTGAAACGTCTCGAATTTTAGAAACAGGGATTCGAAGGGATAGAGTACAAGAACGCATGTTCAGCGAACTGTTTTTGCATCTGTCACTCCTTCTCGGTTTTCCAACAATGCTTGAAGGTCTCACGACATTACGTGCGGTTGCTACAAAACCTACCGCAACATCCGTGAAGACGGAAAGTGTCGTCCTTGTGATGAAACGGGGAAAGGATGTCCTTAAACGAATCTACGGCAGCGCTCTTAACCAGCTTCTCGCCAATCTCGGATCCTTGCACGATGATGTCCCGGAAATGATCGTCCGGGACGTCTACGGAAGAATCATTTCTCGTCGTGGCCTCAGCCTGCGTGAACGTGAAATCGTCAATGTCACCGTACTTTCCATCCAACAGCTCGACCAGCAGCTCTACTCCCATATTCGGGGTGCATTGGCACTGCACGTTTCCAAGAAATCGCTTCGAACCGTCATCAGTTTGGCAGCGCGAATTGCACACGCTGATCCAGGAATCTCCTTGAATCTTTTGTCGTCTCTGGCGGAGTCGAGGAAATCGATTCGCTAAGCCACAATTCATTGCATTTCACTACACGAACTCGTATTTTCGTTTGAGGTTTGATGCAAGTCTGTGCTCATATGATCGTTGAAGGACTTGTTCAGGGGGTAGGGTTTCGCTACTATGTTCACCGACACGCGACAAGCCTTGGCCTTTCCGGATTCGCGGCAAATCTGAACGATGGATCGGTCGAAATAGAAGTTGAAGGGAATCGATCTATTATTGAAGAGTTCATAAAGATGGTAAAAGTTGGACCGCGGTCGGCCCACGTTTCGAACCTGACCATCGAATGGATGGATGCCCAGAGCCGCTATTCACACTTCGAAATCCGCTAAATAATGAAAGCGCGGAAGCAGAATTCTCAATCTGACATTAGAATAGGGTTTGGATACGATATCCATCGCCTCAGTGCAGGCCGGAAGCTCATCCTCGGCGGTGTGCACATTCCTCATTCCATGGGCCTCCTGGGACATTCGGATGCCGACGTTCTTCTCCACGCAATTTGTGACGCTCTTCTTGGAGCTGCCGCGCTCGGCGATATCGGCAAGCATTTCCCGGATACGGACAAACGGTATCATGGTATTTCAAGCCTTATTCTCTTGCGACGAGTAGGGCTTCTGCTGAAGAAACACAATTTTATCGTTCAGAATATCGATTCGACTGTGGTGTTGGAGCGCCCTAAAATTGGACATTATGTCTTGCATATGAGAAAGAATATTGGGACAGCCCTTGGTATCAGAGCTGACCGGATTTCTGTAAAAGCCACGACCAATGAAGGGCTTGGTCCTCTCGGAGCTGAAGAAGGTTGTGTTGCGTATGCGGTTGCATCGATCTCTTCGAAGCCCGATCCATAATGGAAGAGTTGATTCGACAATTGCTTCAGACGAATCCTTTCTGGATTTACGTCTTCGCCGGTCTCGTCGCATTTATCGAGAACATCTTTCCGCCCTTTCCCAGCGATGTGGCTCTTGTTGCGGTCGGATCGCTCGCTGGCGCGGGATCCATCGGCTACATTCCTGCCCTTCTTTGCTCAACACTAGGAAGCACTCTGGGATT
>JADGQA010000027.1 GCA_017882185.1 Bacteroidota bacterium | reverse complement strand
GCAAGGGCTCCCACCGCGAACAATAGGGAATCGCCCGGCAAGAACGGGGTCACGACAAACCCCGTTTCGCAGAATACGATCAGGAACAGTATCGCATAGACCCACGCTCCATACGCCGCACACAACGCCAGCAGGTGCGTATCGATGTGGAGAACAAACTCAATCGCTTCTTTTATCAGATCCATTTCTCAATTTACCGTCAGATAGATTCCTTTTTTCATTCCGCAATCCGCCCCGCCACAAAACGGCGGGGTGCACACACCGCACAATTGGCAATGTCTTTATTTCCAATCGAAAATTGAAAATCCGAAATCGACAATTTCTTTACTTGAACCCCAAGAGTTCTACCTCGAATATCAACGTCGCGTCAGGACCAATTTCCGCTCCCGCACCCCGCCCGCCATAAGCCAAATTGGAAGGAATATAGAACTCATATTTCGATCCCACTGACATCAGCTGAAGCCCTTCGATCCACCCCGGTATAACCTGCCCGAGCACGAATTTCGCCGACGTACCCCTCTTATAGGAACTGTCGAATTCTTTGCCGTCAATGAGAGTGCCGCGGTAATTGCATTCTACCGTATCTTTGGCCGTCGGTTTGGGCCCGGTGCCTTCCTTGACAACTTTGTACTGTAAACCGCTCGGCAGCGTCACAACCCCGTCCTTCTTCTTGTTCTCGGCAAGAAACGCCTCTCCCTCTTTCTTGTTCTTCTCCGAGACTACGGCCTGCTTCTCGCCTCGCTTTTTCATCATCTCTTGTTGGAAGGCCGCCATAACGCTGGCTAATTCCGCATCGGGGATCGCGAGTTTCGCGCCTGAAAACGCGTCTTTGAACCCCTTAACCATGGCGTCCACATCCACGTCCGGAAATTGTTCCTTGAAGTTCTTGCCTATATCACATCCGATCCCATAGCTCGCTTTCTGCTTCTGCGTCTTCAACGCCGTCTTTTTCTGGGCTACACTCGACGACGAAACCACGACGAGCGCAGCCAATACCACGGATAAAACTCTCATAACGTTGCTCCTTCTTTGATGATTGATTGTTTTAACGATTGTTGTAAACCGATGCTTCTGCATATCCGCGTTTGGCAGAACCCATCGAACAACTTCTGTGAGGCATCTTACGGTGGAACCGCGAATGAAGTGACGACCCGTTGTTGCCTGGGGAAATGCAATCAGAACGATTTTGTTGAACAATATAGTTGATTTTCACTTACTGAAACAGTAAGAAACAAAAACAAAATGGCCGCCATCAATCTGGTGGCGGCCATTGCTTCTCACAAAATTGGGAAGAATGATTCGGCTATTGAGCTTTGTACACCGTTATACCCCAGTGTGTACGATCATCCGGTGGATCATCGTTCCAATCGTTAAATGCGTGTGAACCGTCGGTCCGATAATTCAGTTCGTATTCACCTTTGTCGAGTGTGATTGTTTTGTCGATCAGACGGTTCTTTCTGGCACCCCCGGCCCGCGTTGTCGCATCGTATTCCATTTCCCAGACTCGCTCTCCTGTATCCGTATTCTTGATCCAACCGTAGTCCGCCATTTCCTCGCCATCGGCCTCACCGAGGGCATAGATGCGAACCGTGGTTCTGGAAGAAATTGTAAATCGCTGGCGGACGTGTTCATCATCCCGGACACGAATCAACTCCGCAAGAACCCCCTTTTCATCGTCCTCGTTGAACGTTGATACGACCTTAGCATCAAAATTGCTCCCGGCCCCCATAATCGTCAGTCCCCAATGCTCGGGATCGAACGGGGCGTCGGCGTTCCAATCGTCGTACGAGTGGGATCCGTCAGTTTGGTAGCTCGCGATGTACTCTCCCTTTGGCAGAGTAATGACTTCATCGAAGAGCCGGTTTTTTGCCGCTCCGCCTGCGTGGTAGGACCCTCCCGCATCCATCTTCCAAACCTTCTCACGCGTCTTGGCATTCATGATCCAGCCATAGTCTGCCATTTCGCCGTTGTCATCGACCGATTCCCCCAGTGCGTAAATCCGTACTTTCGCATCTTCCTTGAGCGAAAAGCCGGCACTCTTGTAGTCATCATCCCGCATTTCCGTGAGCTTGACGAGAACATTCTTGTCTTCATCAATCGGATTGACGGCCTTGATGGCGTCGCGGTCTATTTCATTGGTCAGAGTGACGGTGACTCCATGGTTGAATGGATCATACGGTGGTCTGGCAATCCAATCGTCGTTTGAGTGAGTCCCATCCGTCACGTAATAGAGCTCGTAAGTACCTTTGGGAAGCTTGACGTCACCATCGTACTTGATGTTCTTGCGAGCACCCCCCGCATGCTCGACGTCCTTCAGATTCATGTCCCAAACACGCTGTCTGGTTTCGGCATTGACAAGCCATCCGAAGTCATCGACGTCATCACCGCGCCGTCCCTCTCCGACCGCATAAATGTGTACTGTTACCTCCCGATCCACCTTCAGGTCTTTTCGAAACACAATGTTATCCCCGACGCCCGTTTTGGCAACAAGAGCCCTTTTGTCGCTCCTGGGAGCTTCAAACGTTTGCACATTGGATGCTTCATCAACAGGAACGGCGAGCGTGATGCCCCACGTGTCCCTGGCATAGTCCATAAATTCTTCATAGCGCTCCTTGCTGTCCCCCCGAAAAACATCGAGAAGCCCTCCAAAGATTCTATCGGACGAATGGTGAGATCCCCGTCTGTCAATGTTGATCGACCATTGGGACATGCCGCTGCCAGAGGCGAATCCATACGCCATGAAATAGACTTCGTACGATCCTTTCTTGAGTGCAATGTCTTTCTCAAACGACCGGCGATCCGACCTTCCCGAGGTATTGTCCATCGTCATATCCCAAACCACATCCCGGGTATTGGCATCGATAATCCAACCCGCCGCATACATCTGGTCGGATTCGTCATCCCCGAACGCATCCTTCCAGAATGACCGGTCTCCGCCGCCCACGGCGGAGATATGAACGGTAAGGTCCTTCGAGAGGGTGATGCCTGCACCGCGCACTTCCTCTTTCGTAAAATTCTTGAGCGAGACAATCTCCGTTCCCTTGTCAGATGGGGCGGCAGAGAAAGAACCAGGCAACGCCGAATCGTTGGCTGTTCGTCCAGACGCGCCCAGCGAGATGAATGCCAACGCGATGAACAAAAAAAAGAATATCGACTTCGTGAATGATGTTTGGTTCATAGTCGGGTTCCTCGTTTTTCGGGTGGAGGGGATAATCAAAAAACTTCGAGAAGATACGGATTGGCAGGACGATTGTTGCGGCGCTGAATTCAGCGAGAAAAGGAGAATTGAAATTTCAAAACTGGGGAAATGTCCGAGAGGGGGTTCGAAAGCTTGTCATGCAACGGCATCGTGAAGGGCCTGGATGCGATCGGATTCATAGACATTCACACCGGATCGTGTCTCTTGTGCGACAAGCACCATCGAGTGCGCTACAACGTTCGCATCGATTGGCTTGTACTTTTTCAGGGGTCCCGCCATCAGCAGCGAAAGCCCTTTAATTGCCGATATTCCAGCATTCTCAACGGGTCGGGATTCCTTCCGGTCGCCAAGCAGAAGAGAGGGTCGGAAGAAATGAATTGCTTCGCACGGGAGTTTTGAGAGAGCCTCTTCGGTTTCCCCTTTGATCCGATTGTAAAATATTTTTGAGCGTGGATTCGCCCCCAACGATGTCACGACGAGGAGTTGGTCTGCCCCGTTCTTCACAGCAATGGCACAGGTTTGAACGGTATAGGTGAAGTCGACCTTTCTGAATTCTTGTTGCGAGCCCGCCGCCTTGATGGTAGTCCCGAGACAACAAAAGACATCGTTTGCTCTCATGATAGAGGCGTACTGGTCAAGCTTATCAAAGTTGACGACATGTTCCTCGAGCTTTTGATGATCCATCAGAAGGGGCCTCCGGACAAGAATGATGACCTTCTCGTACTCTTCCGCCTGAAGGAGAAATTGCAGGCAGTGTCCCCCGACCAATCCTGTCGCCCCCACCAGCAATGCAGTACGTTGGCTCATAGTTTGAATCCTTCTGATTTCACGATGATTGTGGATCGATCAAAAAATGGAGTACCGCCGGCGTACCATCAAGCTCGTCCGTGCTTGTTGAGCTGAGCAAGACTCTCCAGCACTTCGGCTCTTGGGAGGTTGCCTTTCTCGAGATCCTCGTCGGACCGTTTGAGAAGTTGCTCGTAGAACCGTCTTCCTTCGCCCGCAAACGACGCGTCTTCCTTGACCATCTCGAACAGGAGATCTTCTGCTTTGGCGAACCTGCCGATGGTTGCATAGGTGGTGAACACCTTCTGTTGGAGTGAAAAGGGAAGAGAAGTGAAGTCAAGATGTTCCGCGAGGAAGTCGACGGTTGCAATGAGTTCACTCGGTATTTTTTCTTTCAGAAAATTGATCGTCTCCGTGAGCAGACTGAGTGATTTGAGGTAGCTCGTCACCGCCTTTTCGTTGTCTCCCTGATCTTCATAGACTTCCCCCTCTGCTTTGAATATCTGCGCCGCGAGGGCGCATTTTTCTGCGTCGAGGTCCTGTGCGACACGCCAGAGTTGTATGAGATCTTTGTCTGAGAGCGCGTCCATTGCTTCTGGACTCAGTCCAAGGAACATTTTGCCGGCCTTCTTGACCTCTGTAACCGCCTCAAGATACTCCTTGCCCTCTTTCATAAGCAGCGCTTTGGCAAGGAAGCGCGAAAGCTGCTCAATCATCCTCAGAATATAGTCCCGATTAATCATACTCTTTATACGGTCTGATCCTTATCAACCGATCCGACAATCCGCAATTGGAAGTCCGCGATCACCAATTCTCACACCCCTTCCTGGGCCAGAACGTATGTCAGGATTGCAAGGCAGGCCGCCCCGAGTTCGAGTTCCCTCTCATCCACTTTGTCGATCGTGTCGTTGGCGGAATGATGGTACGTAAAATATCGCTGCATTTCCGGAATCAAGGCTATCTGCGGGACATTCTTTTTTTCAAGGAAGGATATGTCGGTCCCGCCTCCTCCGGGGAAAATTCTGTCCGCCCAAATGGGGCTGAAAAGATGGGCCCATCGTGCGATCCTTTCGTATCGAACCGAGTCTGTGTTTACACCGAATCCTCTCGGCATGAACCCTCCCATGTCGGATTCGATTGCCGCGATGTGCTTCTCGCCAGGGCGTTCTTTGGCAGCATACGCCTCGCCTCCACGTCCACCGTTTTCCTCGTTCATGAAGGCAACCGCTCGAATCGTGCGCTTCGGCTTTAGGCCGAGTTGCTTGAGTAACCGCAGCGCCTCAATCGACTGGACAACTCCGGCTCCATCGTCGTGCGCACCCTGACCTTTATCCCAGCTATCCAGATGTCCCCCTACGACGATCACTTCATTCGGATACTCGGTGCCACGAATTTCTCCCACAACGTTTGCCGACTCGACATCGGGAAGCGTCTGACACGAAACCTTGACATAAACTTTCAGCCCGCCGTCTTTCTTCAAAAGCTCACTTAGTCGGTTTGCTCCCTGTGTGCTGATAGCTACTCCAGGTACCTTTAGTATTGAATCGGTATATCCCATTACCCCAGTATGGGGGACATTGTCCAAGTGGGGGGAGACAGAACGGACGAGCGCCAATACGCCTCCAGCCTTTGCCGCTTGTATGGCGCCGGCCCAACGTTGGTCCACAGCCCCGCCGTAGGCTTCAAACGTGTTGAATTTCGTCTCATCGAACGGTCGATTCAAGAACACAATCTTGCCTTTAGCCTTGGTCCCTAAATTGTCGAGCTCCTTAAACGAGTGAACTTCAACCACTCCGGTCGTAATTCCATCTTTCCGCGTGGCAACACTGCCACCTAACGCAGTTACTGCAATCGGGAGCCTCTTGCCCCCGCCAAATAGTATGGCGCCTTCTTCGACATCTCCACGGACCCAGTGAGGAACCAAACACGATTCAAGGTGAACACTGTCGAATCCAAACTCTTCCATTTTTTGCTGCGCCCAGGTTACCGCCTTTGCGGCGTTTGGTGAACCACTGAGGCGATTGCCTATCTTCGTTGTCAGTTCGGTGAGCGCATCGTACGCCTTCCCGGACTCGAGCGAGGTTTTGAAGATTTTGAGTGCTAGTGAGTCATATTGCTGTTCCGGGTGCGTCTGCGCAGATGAGACAGAAATCAACACGAAAAACATGAGGCTCTGTCTTGCGCAATTCCAAACGTGGCTCATAAATATTACTTCCTTTTGAGATTGGTTGAATGGTTTGTGCTTACTGAAACGGTTTGCATTCAGAAAAGCTTTTCGAAATCGGAAGAGCCTTTTTGCTTTTGCATCATTGTCCTGGGCTCACGGTTGACTATCAACAGGTTTGTGTGACTCGTTGCAACCAATTTTTTCGCTGAATTGAATGCTTCGGCTGTCATATACAGTGAACCGACCCCCCGTGCAATCACTTCAGCAACTATGAAAACCGTTTCACCGGCCTCCAGTCCTCTGAAGAACTGTGTGTGGATATCCAGGGTGACACACGGAGCCCTTGCGGCAAGATAGCTGAGTGGTCCGAACACATTATCGAATGCGGCGGTAAGGAAGCCCCCTTGCATCTTTCCCTGGGGATTGAGGCTTCCCTCCAAAACGGGAAAAGCCACTTTGAGTGATTTCCTTGAACTGTATTCCAAGAACTCACCCTTCATGCTGGTAAAACAATCGGGCGGAAAGGGCGTATTGGCTCCAGCATGCTTCTTGAATTCCTCCAATTCGCGGGCCAAGATCAACAAAGATTCGTGTTCCATTGAGGGGTGACGGTTTACCAGGTTTCTGGTCAATTCGTATGCAATACCGGCCTCATCCCATTACGGCGCGGTTAAGAAATTTCACGAGGGGGGCCGCATCTTCACAGATTGCTGCGATAGTGTCAACAAGAGATGCTTTATGGCTGGATGTTTCAGGTAGGGATTTTCCCACAAAAAACTGCTTCAATTTTAGCCATTCTGCCATGGGATGAGACTCTTCATAGCCCTTTGGAATGCGTTGAAGTCTGTTTCCCTCAAGTTTGCCAAAGCGCTTCTTGAATCTTCTACTGCCGATAATAGATAGAAATTCATCCGGGTGTTGCGCTACGGCTTTTCTAATCCCCTTAAGCTGATCCGAATCGGGCATATAGATCCCGCCACCGATAAACACTTCCCCCGGCTCAACGTGAAAGTAGTAGCCGGAACCCACGAATCCCTTTTCCTTGCCCCGAAGAACGAAATGAGCGGCGATATGAGTTTTGTATGGGGTTTTGTCATTGCTGAAGCGGATATCGCGGTAGATTCTAAAGATTGAGCGTCTGGGGCTTAAATCAAATTCTGGGGCGAAAGCGGTAAAATAGGGCTGAAGAGAGAAGATGAAGGACTGCATCGGGAGCCTTAAGAACTCTTCATACTCGTGCTTATGGTTTTCAAACCAGGCCCTGTTGTTGTTCCGCTTTAATCTCCTAAGGAACTGCAGACCCTGCTTTGGAAATCCCTCAAATGGCGGGTACATCTCCAGATCCAGCACGGTTTTCGGCGCCATACTCTTCACCCTTTGATCTCGTGATCACTTTACCATAGTAAAGCGTTCTTCAAAGGCCGCGATACGGTTTTCCGTCCATCGCAGCCCGCACAAATCCATCGGCCAACTGTAGACGATGCCTGGCCTCTTCCTTCGATACACCCGCCTTGACCATAACGAGGGCCGTCTTAACATGCCAGTCAGCCTCGATGAGAAACCCCTCGGCCTGATTATAGTTGAGGCCCGTAATGGTCATGACAATGCGTTTGGCTCGCTCCTTCAGCTTTTGGCTCGTCATTTGAAGGTCAATCATCATGTTCTCATAGACCTTTCCAAGACGCACCATCGCCGTGGTCGTAATCATATTCAGAACAAGTTTTTGTGCGGTCCCGGATTTCATCCGGGTAGAGCCCATAATTACCTCCGGCCCGACCTCCGGGCAGATTGCGACGTCGATCGCATTCGCAAGGTCCTTATACTCCGAGAGGTCAAGTTTTGAGCGCGAATTCGTGGTGATATAGATCGTGCGGGCTCCCAATTTTCTAGCACGCTTGACTGCACCTACGACAAAAGGAGTGCGAAGGCTCGCCGCGATTCCGCAAACAACATCTTGAGTGCTAACTTTCTTCGATTCCATTTCAGCCGATCCATTCTCTTCTTTATCCTCAGCACCTTCTTGGGATCGAAACATAGCCTTCTCTCCACCCGCAATAACACCCTGAATCATCTCCGGATCGGTACCATATGTTGGGACGCATTCGACAGCGTCGAGTACTCCGAGCCTGCCGCTGGTTCCAGCCCCTACAAAGATTAACCGCCCACCATTCTTGAATGCCTTGACCACAAGTTCTACCGCCTGGGCAATAAAAGGTATCTGAGATTCCACAGCGAGCGCAACCTTCTTATCCTCATTGTTAATTATTCTCAGGGTACCAAGGATCGTTTCTGCATCAATCTTCATACTTGCGGCGTTTCGCTGCTCAGTCGCCAATTCGTTCAATTGATCGAAAAGTTCTTTCCTTTCTGTCACACTCACCTCGTTGGCGCTTGGATGTGCTCTGGTTCTAAAAGGTCACTATAACGATTTTCTTTCCACTTAAGGAAATTTCCTCCGACCCGGGAAACACAAGATCTACAACCTCGATTGAACTAGCCTTTCCTGCTCGATGGGCCCTTTCGATCTCTTGCTCAAGATCGCCCCCCTTGAGTGCGATCAACGCCGGGGACTGGACCCGACGCACCTCTCCAACCGTCTGTAGTCTGGAAGCTTTCGAAGGCCGAAGAAATAGTAATGACCAGTCTATGAGATCACTGAGGGGAGCGACTGCTCTGGCGATAATATAGTCAAAATGATATTGAAGAGTCTGTTCTCTCGCAAGTTCCTCTGCACGACCCCAAACAGCAGTAATGCCTTTCAAGTCCAGATTTCTCAGCATGTCCTCAACAGCGGCTACCTTTTTTTTTGTCGAATCCACAAGGAGGAACTCGGCGTCGGGAAGAACTATCTTCAGCGGCAATCCGGGCAACCCTCCCCCAGTCCCCAAATCCATGACAACGGGGTGCTGTTTAAGGGTAATCTTGAAAAGGAGGGAAATCGAATGAAGAATGTGATTCTGCCAAACGAGTTCTTCGTCCTGGCGGGAAATGAGGTTGACCTTTCGGTTCCAATCGAGAAGTTGATCAACGTAGCGCGCGAGGAGCCCAATCTGGTCATCACTGATCATCAAGCCGTTCTTACGGCAGATTGTGCGCAACCAGATACTCGGCGTTTCCAAGGCGTTCAAACGGAATGTTTCACGTGGAACGAGTTACTCCTTAAGGTAAACCATCAGGACAGACACATCCGACGGCGTTACGCCACTGATTCGTGAGGCTTGCCCGAGGGAAGTCGGGCGGACCCTTAACAGCTTCTCCCTTCCCTCGGTAGACAGTGATTTCACGCTGTTGAAATCGAGATCCTCTGGGATCCTTTGAGCCTCGTTGTGTTCAAACCTTTCCACCTGGTCCACCTGACGGGCGATGTATCCTTCATATTTGAGCTCTATCTCGATCTGTTCCAGAACGTCCGCCTGAAACCTCAAATCTCTCTCTTCCTGGAGTCTGGCCAGCAGTGGGTGAGTATTCAATGGCGAGAACCGGACCAGTTCCTGTACTTTTACTCCCGTTCTTTTGACAATCTTTGCCAGCTTCTCGTTTTCGGTGATCGGATCTGAGCCGACGGAAACCAGGTAATCGTTGATCAAATGCGGTGAAAGGGAGAGTTGGTTCGCGACCTTGATTCCATCCTTAACGTAGTGCTCCTTCTTCTGGAGGCGGTCAAAGACTTCAGCCGGAACGAGCCCCAACCGGAAACCGTGTGCCATAAGCCGCCTGTCGGCATTGTCTTGCCTCAACAACAGCCTGTGTTCTGCCCGGGAGGTAAACATCCGGTAGGGTTCTTCTGTGCTCTTGTTGACGAGGTCGTCAATAAGGACACCAACATATGCCTCCGACCTCTTCAATATGAATTCTTCATCCCGCGATTGTGCACGAAATGCTGCGTTCACTCCGGCAACAAGACCTTGCCCGGCTGCCTCTTCATACCCTGATGTGCCGTTAATCTGGCCGGCGAAGTAAAGTCCCTCGACTAGTTTGGTTTCGAGTGTGAGCCTCACCTGATGTGGAGGAAAGAAATCGTACTCCACAGCATATCCAGGTCTGAGCATCGTTACGTGCTCAAGGCCAGCAATCGTTCTAAGACCCTCATATTGGATGTCTTCGGGAAGGCTTGTGGAGAATCCGTTCACGTAAACGATATTTGTTTCGTATCCTTCGGGTTCGAGGAAGATTTGGTGACGGTCCTTTTCCTCAAACCTGACAATCTTGTCTTCAATCGAAGGGCAGTACCTTGGACCACGTCCCTTGATGCGGCCTGTGAACATCGGAGACCTATCGAATCCTTTGCGTAGGGCCTCGTGCGTGGATTCGTTCGTGAAGGTAAGGTACATCGGCATCAGCTTGTTAGTGATGGACGTGGTTTGATAAGAAAACGGCTGGGGCGGATCGTCGCTATGTTGTTCTTCCACTTTTGAAAAATCGATACTCCTAATGTCTATGCGTGGTGGGGTCCCTGTCTTTAGCCGACCACTTATGAAACCCAGCTTGTGAAGGCTTTCGGTAATCCCTGTTGCAGCCGCTTCCCCGAACCGCCCCCCATGTTTGTTTTGGAGCCCTGTGTGCATGAGGCCACGCAAGAAGGTGCCGGCACTGAGAACAAAGGCACCACATCCTATGGTGAGCCCCGCCGACGTTATGACCCCATTTATTCTGCGAGTCTCTGCTTCGGCTTTCTCTTCTGTAAGAATATCCACCACAGAATCTTCGAGTAGCTCCAATCCATCCTGAACCTCTATGCGTCTGGCGGCTTCCGCCGAATACCATTCTCTGTCGTTCTGGCAGCGAGGAGACCAGACCGCCGGCCCCTTAGACCTGTTGAGCATCTTGAATTGAATGCCCGTTGTGTCGGCGATCTTTCCCATTTCTCCTCCAAGAGCATCGATCTCCCGGACAAGGTGTCCTTTTGCAGTCCCGCCAATCGCCGGATTGCAGGACATTCTTCCAATTGCGCGTTTCTCCATCGTGATCAAAAGGACACTACATCCCATTTTCGATGCTGCGAGCGACGCCTCTACGCCGGCGTGCCCACCCCCCGCGACGATCACGTCATATCGTTCTCTCAAATTCTTACCCATGAGAAGATCACCCTCTCTCCGTTTCACGTGAAACAACCGTCATCATTTGCCTATGCAGAATTTTGAAAATATGTTGTTCAGAATCTCTTCAGAGGTCACCTCGCCAGTTACCTCCCCTAGACAATCCAGGGCATTCCGAAGGTCAAGGGAAACGAATTCGCTGCTTTGCTTATGATCTAGCGAATCAAGAGACAAGACTAGGCTCTCCTTTGCGCGTCTGAGGGCTTCAAAATGCCTCAAGTTGGTAACGGTCGCGGTGGCTTCATTTCCCCGCTGTTTGCCGGAAAAGGCAGTCTCGACCAATACCTTTTGCAGTCTGTCCATTCCGGATCCAGTTCGCGCGGAGACTTCCACGTGCCTGGAATTTTGACCCGATAGGATAGATCCGAGAACTTGCGACAAGGGTTTTTGAGGCAGGTCAGACTTATTCAGCACGAAGATTTGCTTTTCGGCTTTGGAAGCCATCCCCCCCACGAACTCCTCTAACTTTGCATAATCCGTGTTTCCGGCACTCGTGGAGGCATCGATCACCAGCAAGACAATGTCGCTAGTCCGGGCTTCGTCTTCCATTCTCCTTACCCCTTCTCGCTCAACGATATCGTGGGTCTCTCGCAAACCGGCGGTATCGACAAGCTTGAATGAGATCCCTTCGATACTGACTGTTTCCTCGATCGTGTCCCGTGTTGTTCCTGGAATATCGGTCACAATGGCCCTGTCCGATTCGAGAAGAGCGTTGAGAAGACTAGATTTTCCGGCATTTGGCGGTCCTGCAATTACCACTTTCACGCCCTCCCTGTAAATTCTTCCTGCACCGAAGCTCCCGAGCAGACGTTCAATTTCTTCAATAGTTTCCCCAACGCTTTGCCGAAACCTTTTCTTGTCAACAAACTCAAGTCCATCTTCCGCAAAATCCAGCTCGAGTTCGAGGAGGCCTATGGAGTCTATGAGGCTGGATCGCAATCGACGAATCCTATCAGACAATAGGCCATCGAGCTGTTGGACTGAAGTACGGTGTGCTACATCCGATCGAGCGTGGATGAGGTCTGCCACCGCCTCAGCCTGAGAAAGGTCTAATTTGCCATTCAGGAATGCCCGTTTAGTAAACTCGCCAGGATCCGCATGTCGTGCCCCCTCATTCAGAATCAATTCAAGAATTCGTTTTGTGACAAAAACTCCTCCATGACAGCTAATTTCGGCCGTATTCTCACCCGTATATGAATTCGGGGCCAAGAATAACGTCACAACTACCTCGTCAATGACGTTCCCTTGGGGGTCAAACACCTTCCCAAAGTGTGCGGTGTGGGTCTGGGCGCCCGTAAGCGGCGTTTTACCCTTGAAGGCTTTTTCTGCAATACTAATGGCTTGGTTCCCGCTTATCCTAATGACGGAGATTCCCCCCTCTCCCAATGGGGTGGCAATGGCCGCTATGGTATCAATCCCGCTGCGTTTCATTGTTTTGCCAGAAATGTACTAAAGACCGCGTGCTTTAACAAGCCACCTCGCCAATACACGAACGCCCCGTTGATACAATCTCGGGGGCGCTTATGCAAATACTGGGAATTGGTTCTTATTTTTTCTTCGTCAGTTTAGTCAAGTCGTTAGGTATGTTCCGGAAAATCCCCCCCAGCCGTTTCTTCTTGGGCTCCACCTTTCTGAGGGGTTCATCCTCTGCTTGCTTGTTGATGTACATCTGTTGTCCAATGGCGAGAATGTTGAACGTCGTATAGTAAAGATTGAGTCCCGACGGAAAGCTCATGAAGAGCAACACCCACATAATAGGCATCATCCAAATCATCATCTTTTGGCGAGGGTCTTTGACCGACATCTTCTGTTGCACAAACATTGTAATGCCCATAAAAACCGCCAAACCGCTGATGTCCTTTACGCCGAAGACGGGTAGGTGAAAAGGAAGACTGTAAATGACGTCCGGAATGGACAGATCGTTAATCCACCATACGAAGCTTGCTTGCCGCAGCTGAATTGCAGACCGGAAGACCATATAAAGCGCATACAGAATCGGCATTTGAAGCAACATAGGGAGACAGCCTCCTGCTGGATTCACGCCGTATTCCTTGTAGAGATTCATCACGGCCGAATTCATCTTCTGGGGATCATCTTTGTACTTCACCTTTATCTCGTCCATCAAGGGCTGAAGAGCCTGCATTTTCTTCATCGACTTCATGCTGGTTTTCGTCAGGGGGTGCAGGACTATTTTAATGATAATGGAGAAAACGATGATGACGATGCCCCAGTTGGGTATGATCAAATGCAGAAAGCCAAAGCTCGGCAGCATGATATATTCCGAAATCGGACGGACAAGAAATGCCCATCCGAGGCTCATCATGCTCTCGAGGCTGACTCCATAGGATTTCAAGACCGTGTGATCCATGGGGCCCAGAAAAACGGTAACCGTCTTTTTCTCATCGGTTCCTTCTCTAAAGGGTATTTTAAGGGCTATGGAATAAGACTCATAAACACCATTATCCGGCATAGCCTTACGGTGCCCCTCCAAGTAGGCCCCATCGGAACCTCCCGGACCGGGGATCAATGCCAGACCAAAGTATTTCGTCCGCGTGCCAACCCAGTCCACAACCCCCGAAATGTCTTTTTGTACCGGTTCTTCGATTTTTGTTGCATCCACCTCACTCAGTTCCTTGCCTGAGTACAAATATGAGGCGGCGAAGCTTGATTCGTCGACGCTGTTATGCTCGGCATAGCGAAGGCCGTTTTCCCAGACAATCTGATATTCAAAATTTGAGATGACGGAGCCCATGTTCTTGAACTCGATGTCTGACTTGAACCCATATTCTCCATTCTTGAACGCAAACCGCTTGACAATCTTCCCACCGTTGGAAGCCGGGAGGGAATAGGCTATTTCAAGTTCCTCGGTTCCGGAAAGCGTTACATTCTTCGTTTGGGTACTCGCGTCAAAATAGAGATCGCGGGTATCAACAAGGCGGCCGTCCGACGTGGTGAAGAGCAAGCTGAAATCTCCTCTTTTGTCGTAATCGACAAGTTGAACCGGGTATCCATCCCAAGTCTTGTATTTTTTAAGCTCCCACCTCGTGATCAGTCCTCCTTTTGAACTGATTTCAGCCGTATAGAGGTCTGTTTCTATCGTTATGAGCTGGTCGACCCCATTGGCTCGTGTGGCAAAATACTCACCGAACAGGTTCGGAGTCGTCTTCGGTTTATGCTCCTGAGGCTTCACCTCGACAGGCTTCAGAGTATCCTTTTTCACTACGCCTTGCTGTGCCTGATCTTGTGTCTGTGTTGGTTTTGGGCTATTCATGTACATCCACACCATCAGCAGCATAAAAATAAGCACGAATCCTATTGTCGAGTTGCGATCCATTGTTTTCTTGTTCCTTTGATTCTTGTCGCAGGATTACACATCATGGGATGGGGTCGAAAAGTTCGTGTTTGCTGTATGGGTGGCATCGTGAAATCCGCCTCAAGGTCAACCATCCTCCCTTTATCGCACCGAACTTCCCGAGCGCTTCAATAGCATAATTTGAGCACGTTGGGTAATACCTGCAATGATTGAATGGAAGGGTTGGGGAAAAGAGCAACTTGTACACCTTCACGAGTGCAATGAAGATCTGAGCCACGGCTACCGGCCCCTTCCGGTTGATATCATTGCGAGCAGTTTTTCCATCGTCACGTTGATGTCACCGAATGTCATCTTTCCAAGAGGGTCTGCTCGGAGACCGGTATACATAAAGACGATAACGAGGGACCTTCTACTCTCGATTGATCCCTGTTCTATCACGTGTTTGTTCAATCGGTACGATTCCCGCATAAACCTCTTCGCCTTGTTGCGATCGACTGCTCTCTTAAAATTGCGCGACACGGAAAATCCCGCTAGGACTCGAGGGGAAAGACTCTCGCTACTTGTGATGTAGCAACGAATGGGGGGTACGCTGATTGATTTCCCCGTGGTTATCACACGGGTGAATGATTTGTATCCTCTCAAAATCTCTGATTTGGAGAGCGTGAACCTCAATGGAATGACACAAGACGATTCTTGGTTTATCGCTCGTCGCTGACAGTAAGTTTGTGGCGACCCTTCGCTCGGCGACGATTCAATACTTTCCTACCATTCTTCGTGGCCATCCTCGCCCGAAATCCGTGCGTATTCTTCCGTTTCCTCACGTGTGGCTGATATGTTCTCTTCATTCTCCAAGACCTCTATGATTGATTTTCACCTTTAGGAATTTATGGTACGAAATCTTTCCAGCAGAAACAAGAAAGACTGTCTGGTGGTGCTGTTGTCAATAATTCAATGATAGACACGTCTTGCCGACCAAGGTTGAGTCAACGGCACTTCGGGCATTTAATTTCCTATGTGATGTTGCTGTTGCCAGCTAACTGACGGCTGGCCACCGAGCAGCCTCAGTAGTTGAAGTCCACTTGACGCCGCACGGTTTAATGTTAGTCGATGTTTACGACTATTGTTTGCGTCAATTCCGTGTCGATTTCGTTCTCCATCTTCTAGGTTAAGGGATTCCTTCTCACATTTCGGACAGAACGTGTTTCACGCTCAGTCAAAGACAGCCTCCACCCCATATCACAAGAATCGATTTTACACCTCGTAGAAAGGATTAGATCTGTCTCTCTTTGATTTCAATTTTTGTGGCTGCCATAACTCCAATTGTAACTTTTTCCCTTGCATTCTGCTCTCATCCTTAGTACAATAATGCCCCCCGACGGAGACCGACTCTTAGGTTGACAATTTGTGGACAACTTTTCCTCCCGTTCTTGGGGTCAAAATAGGCCCTATTTGTGGGCAGATTTCCGTGGTGAGAAAGATGTGGACAAGTCACTTATTTGCTTCGATAACTGTCCTGTACGAATGGTTTTCCACTTCTTACCTAATGTTGGTAACTTCATCTTGTTTCCTTGCCTTTGAAATTCAATGCGGGTGCAATGTGAATAACTTTGTTGGCAACTTTTTTACAAGAGCACGTTCGTATCTATTCTAGTTCTTATGGAAACCGATTCCCTTCTTGTCGCTCAAGCTCAAACGGACACAAGCCACCAACAGATTTGGGAACGATGCCTTGCTTTGATCCGCGATCAAGTTTCGACATTAAGCTTCAAGACCTGGTTCCAGCCAATGGTTCCATTGAAGCTTGTAGGCGAAGAACTTACGATCCAGGTTCCGAGTCAGTTCTTTTATGATTGGGTCGAGGAACACTATAACACACTGATTCGTAACACCATCATTGCAATCCTTGGCCAAAATGCAAGACTTTACTATTCAATCTCCTCAGAGGAACGACAGGAAGAGCTCTTCCCTGTTGCAGAGAACTTCTCGCCATCCCTAGCGCCCATCCAATACGCTCCATTTTCGCCGCACATATTGATGCGCGCCGAGCATCTCCCCCAAACCCAAAGCAACCTTAACCCACGCTACACTTTTGAAAACTTTATCAAAGGCGATAGCAACCAGCTCGCCCGCGCGGCCGCAATGGCGGTCGGTAACAACCCAGGCGGCACATCTTTTAATCCTCTCGTTATCTATGGAGGAACCGGCTTAGGTAAGACGCATCTTATGCATGCCCTGGCAAATTATGCGCTTGCCGCAGGGAAGGCCAAACGCGTCGTGTACGCTTCGAGCGAGAAATTCACTGTTGATTTTGTCGAGGCTATACAAACAGACAAGGTCACCGAGTTCTCCAACTTCTACAGAAGCATGGACCTGCTCGTTGTTGACGACATTCAATTCTTCGCGGGAAAGGAAAAAACCCAAGACAACTTCTTTCATACCTTTAACACGCTCTACCAGCTTGGCAAACAAATTGTTCTCTCTTCCGATGTCCCCCCGAAGGAACTTAAAGGGCTTGATGAGCGACTTATTTCGCGCTTCCAATGTGGTCTCACGGCCGATATCCAACCCCCGGACCTTGAAACCCGCATTGCCATCCTGCAAAAGAAGAGTGAGGAAAACAGTCTTGAGCTCCCGCAGGGGGTTCTTGAATTTATTGCTGCGAACGTAACAAAGAACATTCGTGAGCTTGAGGGTTGTCTTATTAGTTTACTTGCGCGCGCGTCCCTTGAAAATCGCGAAATCAATATTGACCTTGCACGGGATGTCCTTCGCGTTGTCGTGAACGAGGTCCGCACACCAATCACGATTGAACAAATTCAGCGGACGGTCTGCGAATTTTTTGACCTCCCGGAAGATCTCCTCCGTGCGAAGACACGAAAGCAAGAGGTCGTCATAGCGCGCCAAGTGGCAATGTATCTTGCGAAGGATCTGACGAACGCTTCCCTGAAGACGATTGGTCTACATTTCGGTGGCAGAGACCATAGTACAGTCATTCATGCTTACCAGGCAGTTGAAGACAGGACACAAACAGATACTCAGTTTCGCCAAAATATCGAGCATTTGAAGCGCAAACTGGAACTCAGCAGCCGCTAGTATAATCGGAACAAGATAGAAAAAGCCAGTTGTGTTCATAGCTGGCTTTTTCCTTTCAAAAAGCATGTTGATAACATGAGAAAATTGATGTTCTTCATTGTTATCCAGACGTGAGCAATTGTCGTCGTCTTCAAGCATTCTGCTCGTTATCGTTTGCTTGTTGACAACCACTGCGTTTGCAAACAATCCATTCAATATCTACACTGTACTAGAATTCTTCATTCCCTATGGTTTTTCCCTTTTTCCTCAACACGGGGGCTGTTATCAACATACCAACACCCCTTATTATAAGTATAGTACATGTCTAAATAAATTATTATTAGTTAAGCTAACTTATTGTATAATAATGTGTTATACCAGTTTTGATACTTGGAATTTCTACCTTTTTTTTGTAAATTTAGACTGCTTGTTCACACACAGCACTTCGACTCGGAGGACCCACAAATGAAATTTACAGTTGCTTGTAGTGAGCTACAGAAAGCACTAACAAAAGTCAGCGGAGTCGTCCCCTCCAAATCCACGTTGCCGATTTTAGAGAATATTCTATTCAATCTAACAAAGAATCAGTTACGATTGATTGCGACTGACCTTGAGGTCTCAATTTCAGCTTCAATTGAAGTGAAGGGATCTGAAGACGGCGTCGTTGCGGTTCCAGCGAAACGTGTTATGGAAACCATCCGAGCGCTTCCAGACGTCCAGCTTGTTTTTCAAGCCGATGCCGGGACAAATAAAATTAAGATGATTACAGAAAGTGGGGAGTACAATCTTGTTGGTGAAGCAAGCGAAGAGTTTCCCGCGATACCGCAGTTTAAAAGCGAAGACCAACTTGCACTCAATAGCACACTCTTCAGGTCTATGATCAACAGGACGATTTTTTCAGTAAGCAGCGACGAATTGCGGCCCGCCATGACAGGCGTCCTTGTTCAGTTGCGGGGACCGGAAATGCGCTTTGTTGCAACCGATGGTCACCGGCTTGTTAGGATCAATTACACGGGACAAACGAAATCGAAGATAAAAAAGGAATTGATTATTCCGGCGAAAGCCCTGATACTCCTTGCCAGGTCAACCGAAGAAGGAGAGAGCACCATTAGTGTCGATTCAACACACATTCAGTTCTCGCTCGGCAACACGACACTTACTTCGCGCCTCATCGACGAGACATATCCGAACTACGAATCGGTCATTCCCCTGGACAACGACAAGAAGGTATCTGTCAGCCGCGATCTGTTGCTGGCATCGGTGCGCAGAGTTGCTCTTTACTCCAGCTCCACGACACATCAGGTCCGTTTTTCCGTCAAGAAAAATGAAATGAAAGTAGCGGCAGAGGATGTGGACTTCGGAGGCGAGGCCCGTGAGAAAATCGTTTGCTCTTATACGGGAGATGAACTCGAAATTGGATTTAATGGCACGTACGTCATCGACATTCTTTCGCACATTGACACGCCCGAAGTTGTTTTCAATTTCAGCAGTTCTGTGCGGGCTGCAATCATAACACCAGCCATCCAACGTGAGAACGAGGATGTGCTAATGCTCGTAATGCCAATGAGGCTTAATGGCTAGTTCAACAGCCAAACAACACGATATACCTTCGATAGCCCCGATCCAGCGGGGCTATCGTGTTCTCGACAAGACATTTGGCGATGAAGTTTAGGGAAGTGCGACTTCAGACTTTTCGAAACCATGAGGCTACTGAAATCGGATGTGCTCTGGGACGGAATGTTTTCTTCGGGAATAACGGCGAAGGCAAAACCAACATCCTGGAGGCGATATCGTACCTTTGTCTCACAAAGAGTTTTTACGCGTCAAGTGACGCAACGGCCGTACAGTTCGGGCAATCAGGATTCACCGTTTCTGCAATAGCTGTTTCAGATATTGATGTATCGTACAAAATCGATGTCTCCTACAGCAGGGATGCTAAAGAGAAAAAGATAGCGGTCAACAACGGTGTCATTGAGGACAAATCGTCGATCATTGGCATGTTTCCCGTTGTGGTTCTCTCCCCCGAGAATGCCAACGTGACGTCCGGGACGCCGGCCGACCGGCGCAGGTTTATCGATGTTGTTATCTCGCAGTCGAACAAATCCTATCTTCAGGACCTGATTGAATATCGCAGAATCCTGCGGCAACGAAACCGGGTTTTGTTTGAATCGAAAGCAGGGCAACGAACCTCTCAGGATCTCCTGGAACCATGGAATGAAAACCTGATCAAGCGTGGCTCGCAAATATCACAACGCCGAGCCCAATTCGTGCAGGAGTTTTCACCATACCTTGTCGATGCGTACATCCGGATTGCGGGAAGGGGAGAAGAACCGTCCATCGGATATGACTCCAGTATCAAGACTGACAACTCGTTGACGATAGAACAGGCGCAGACATTCTTCCGCAGGGAGCTCGAACAGCAACGCGTTGAAGAACAAAAACTCGGCACCACACTGGTTGGCCCACACAAAGATGAACTGGTTTTTGAAATTAATGGCCTCAGTCTCAAGACTTTTGCTTCCCAAGGGCAACATAAGACATTTCTTGTAGCACTGAAAGTGGCCGAGTTTTTTTATCTTCGCGAGCAATGTCAAGAGACCCCCGTTCTGCTGTTGGACGACGTTTTCAGCGAATTGGACGGTCCACGTTCAGAGAAGCTCCTTGCGCTGACGGCGAATTTGGGGCAAACGTTCATCACCGCCACAGATGAACAAAGATTCTCGACGGCATCGAAGCAAAGGAATGATTTTGCGCGGTATTTTGTGCGCAAGGGGAAGGTAACATTTGCGAAAGCGGAAGTCCTCACAAATTAGAGATGTCGGGAGCTCAATTCAACAACTCGTTGACGATCTTGGCATCCGGCAAAAGATTGACGAATACGATGCCGTGCTGCAGTGGGAATCGCTTGTGGGCGAACATATTGCCAAGGCTGCATCGGCTGTTAAAATCGTGAAGGGGGTGCTGTTCGTCAAAGTGAAGAGCAGTGCCTGGAGAAACGAATTGAGCCTGCGAAAACAAGAGATTGTCGGCACGCTTAATACCGCGCTAGGTCGGGTAATAGTAAAAGACATTCGATTTCAATAATCGGTTGAAGGAGTATGGGTAGAAACGGTCAGAAACAGGCATCAAAAGAAACAGGCGAGGTCGTGAAAAACGGCAGTGGCTCATACACGGCAGACGACATTACCGTCTTAAAAGGCCTTGAGGCGGTGCGACGCCGACCCGCGATGTACATCGGCGATATAAGCGCGCGTGGCTTACACCATTTGGTCTATGAAGTCGTCGACAATTCGATTGACGAAGCGCTTGCCGGTTACTGCAAGAATATCAACGTAAGCATCAACGAAGATGGGTCCATCACGGTCGAAGATGATGGACGCGGTATCCCTACGGATATTCATCCGCAAGAGAAAAAGTCGGCTTTGGAGATCGTGATGACGATGTTGCACGCCGGCGGCAAGTTTGACAAAAATTCGTACAAAGTCTCCGGAGGACTTCACGGTGTCGGTGTCTCGGTAGTGAACGCATTGAGCGAATGGCTCGAAGTGGAAGTGTACAGAGAAGGGAAGGTCTTCTATCAGAAGTACAAAAAGGGAGATCCGGTTGCGCCTGTAAAAACGACGGGGAAAGCCGAACGAGGAAAAACGGGCACGAAAGTATCGTTCATGCCGGACGGGTCCATCTTTAAGAGCCGTTTGTTCAAATTTGAAATGGTCGCGGAACGACTTCGAGAGCTCGCGTTTTTGAATCCCGAGGTGACGATCATAATTTCGGATCTCCGTGGAAAACCGAAACAGGAGGAAACATTTCATTTCAAAGGAGGCCTGGTGGAGTTTGTGCGGTACATTGACGCGACCCGGCCGTCGATCATGAAGAAGGTCTGCTACACAAAGGGAGAAGACAAGGATGAGGCAAATCGTGCGGTTGAGGTCGAAGTCGCGTTTCAATACAACGACCAGTACAACGAAAACGTCTTCTCGTACGTTAACAACATTCACACGCATGAGGGTGGCACCCATCTGGTAGGATTCCGCACCGCGCTGACGCGAACACTAAACAACTATGCGTCGAAGAATGGTTATACAAAAGAAGGCGGCATTCAATTGACCGGCGACGATTTTCGCGAAGGGTTGACCGCCGTGCTCAGCGTGAAAGTTGCCGAGCCCCAGTTTGAGGGACAAACAAAGACGAAGCTTGGGAATAGTGAAGTAAAAAGTATCGTCGAATCGATTGTCGGGCCGCAGTTCTCCGATTGGCTGGAAGCAAATTCACCCGATGGCCGGAGAATTATCGAAAAGTGTCTGCGTGCTGCTGAAGCGCGCGAGGCTGCACGCAAAGCAAGAGATCTCACGCGCCGCAAGAATGCGTTCGATTCGGCCGGTCTCCCGGGAAAACTTGCTGACTGCTCCATCAATGATCCCGAACACTGCGAGCTCTACATTGTTGAGGGAGATTCTGCAGGTGGAAGCGCGAAGCAGGGGCGTGATAGAAAATTTCAGGCAATTCTCCCGATGAAAGGGAAAATCCTCAACGTGGAAAAGGCACGGCTGCACAAAATCCTTGAAAACGAAGAAATTCGTGCGATTTTCACCGCAATTGGCGCCGGAGTTGGGGACACGTTCGATTCATCGAAGATTCGATACGGAAAGATCATTGTCATGTGCGATGCGGACGTTGACGGTTCACATATCCGCACCCTGCTTCTGACGTTGTTCTTCCGTTATATGAAAGAAATCATCGAGCTTGGGCATCTCTATATCGCCCAACCACCACTCTACAAGTTGAAGAGAGGAAAACAGGAGCATTACGCGTTTGACGAAGATGAACGGGATGAAATCATTGAAAGACTGAAGAGCGAAAAAAAGTCGGGGAAAAATGTGAAGGAAGAAAAAGAAGAGGTAACCCCGGCTGAACCCCCAGAGGAAGGTGCTGTTGTGCGACAGGATGGAATTATCATTTCGCGGTTCAAAGGGTTGGGTGAAATGAACCCCGAGCAGCTATGGTCGACCACGATGAATCCCGATACCCGCACAATCCTGCAGGTTTCGATTGAGAACGCTGCTGACGCAGACCGGACGTTCTCGATTCTGATGGGAGACGAGGTGGAGCCGCGGAGAGATTTCATCGAGAAGAATGCAAAGTATGTACGGAATCTGGACGTTTAGACCCGAACCCGGAAAGAATTCTCAGAGAACAATCGAAGAGCGAGAAAAACAAAACGTATGGCGACATTGAACGAGAGAATTGTACCGGTTGATATCGAAGAAGAAATGAAGGGATCGTACATCGACTACTCGATGTCGGTCATTGTGGCGCGCGCGCTTCCTGATGTGCGTGACGGCCTGAAACCGGTCCACCGAAGAGTGCTCTTTGGTATGAATGAGCTCAGTCTCGCCAGCAACCGTGCATACAAGAAAAGTGCCCGCATCGTTGGCGAGGTGCTTGGAAAATATCATCCACACGGTGATATGGCGGTATACGACACGATGGTGCGCATGGCCCAGGAATTCTCGCTGCGGTATCGTCTCGTCGATGGCCAGGGAAACTTCGGGTCGGTCGATGGGGATTCTCCCGCCGCTATGCGGTACACCGAGGCCCGTCTCACGAGGATCTCGGAAGAAATGCTGCGCGACCTGGAGAAGAATACGGTCGATTTTGCACCAAATTTCGATGACACACTCCAGGAACCCAGAGTTCTCCCAGCACTATTTCCCAACCTGCTCTGTAACGGTTCGAGCGGAATAGCCGTTGGCATGGCAACCAACATCCCTCCGCACAATCTCAGAGAGGTGGTGGATGGATGTATTGCCTACATCAAGGATCCGAGTGTCTCGAATGAAAAATTGATGAAGCATATCATTGCACCGGATTTCCCGACGGGTGGAATCATCTACGGTTACGAGGGAGTAAAGGAGGCGTATACAAAGGGACGTGGCCGGATCGTGATTCGCGCCCGCGCCGTTATTGAAACCGGCAAAGGTGACAGACAGAGCATCATCGTAACCGAGCTCCCGTATCAGGTCAACAAGGCGAATCTGATCGAAAAGATCGCCGATCTTGTGAGCGACAAGAAACTCGACGATATTGCGAACGTGAACGATGAATCCGACCGCGACGGGATGAGAATGGTAATCGACCTGAAGCGCGATGCAAATGCCGAGGTGGTACTGAACAATCTGTATATGCACACGCAAATGCAGACGACCTTCGGCGTCATTATGCTGGCACTCGTCGATGGACGGCCGCAGGTCCTGACACTGCGCGAAATGATCCAACACTTCGTTGAGCACCGTAACGACGTGATCGTGCGTCGCGCGAAATTCGAGCTCGATGAGGCGGAAAAACGGGCCCACATCCTTGAGGGCTATATTATTGCTCTCGACAATATCGACGCGGTTATCCAGCTCATCAAAAAATCCAAGGATGTCCCGTCCGCCCAAGAAGGGTTGATGAAGAAGTTCAAGCTGTCGGAGATTCAGGCGAAGGCAATCCTGGACATGCGGCTGCAGAGGTTGACGGGCCTCGAACGACAGAAGGTTGAAGACGAGTACAAGGAAACCATCAAGCTCATCGAAAAACTGAAGTCGATTCTGAAGAGCAAGCAGCTCCAGATGAGAATGATTGAGGAAGAATTGACGGAGCTGAAGAAAAAATACGGCGACGACCGCAGAACAGAGATTGTA
>JADGQA010000026.1 GCA_017882185.1 Bacteroidota bacterium | reverse complement strand
GAATGCAGGAAGCTGTTGACGTCGCGTTTCCGCAATCTCTTGGAATGTTCGAGGCAATCGAGTCTGAGCAAGAACTGATTTCGGGAAACGTCATATGGGGAAATGACAACATCCTGAACGAGTGGTTGGGTGTCGTTGTACCCATGTTTTCATCCGTTTCACTGAAATTGCCGGTCAAGAGTCAGAATGGGAGTCTAAAAGCTTCCTGTGCTGCCGAATTGGGTGGAAGACGCGGGATTCACACGACTCACCTCAAGTCTCTTGTTGACGATCTCCAAAAAGTCTATTCGATGGCTCCGGAGGCAAAATGGTAGGACTTGTCCTTGCCGAGATGGATGTTTGGAAAGTCCTTCAGGAAATAAGCGATCCTGAAATTCCTGTGTTATCCATTGTGGATTTGAAAATTGTAAGGACAGTCGAGGCGCACGGCAGCGAAGTGACCGTTAGCATTACGCCTACGTTTATAGGATGTCCAGCCCTCGAAATGATTGCCGAAATGATTCAGGAAAAGCTGCTAGCAAACGGATTCACGACAGTTCACGTGAAGAGGAATTATGGTGCCCGGTGGTCCACGGACATGTTGGATGAGACTGTTCGAAAGAAGCTTGAGAGGTTCGGTATTGCACCCCCTTCACGTTCCGGCGAAGTGATCATCGATCTTCCAACTCTTTGCCCATACTGTCAATCGGCTAGTACTCAACTTGAGAATCCGTTTGGCGCGACGCTCTGTAAACAACTCTATTACTGCAATTCCTGCCGGCAGTCGTTTGAAAAGTTCAAAGCGCTTTAAAATAATTGCCATTCTCAGCGAAGTCTTGTGATTGATACAAAATATGTTACTGTTTCCGCAGAGCAGCCCGATGAGGAGGTAGTTTCAGAGGCAGCCCGAGTTTTGGATCGAGGCGGCCTGGTGGCCTTTCCTACCGAGACCGTCTATGGTCTGGGCGCGGACGCATTTAGTGATTCTGCCATTCGCAAACTGTTTGACGCAAAGGGTCGACCTGCCGATAACCCATTGATTGTTCACATTGCCGATACAACTTCTCTCACTTCGATTTCTGCTTCATTTCCCGAGATAGGGTTGACACTGGCCAGGACGTTTTGGCCTGGCCCCCTTACGCTGGTTGTTCAAAGAACAGATCGTGTTTCTGACCTCGTCACGGCGGGACTAGATTCGGTTGCTGTACGAATGCCGAACCATCCCGTTGCACTTTCATTGATCCGGAAATTGGGAAGGGGAATTGTGGCGCCAAGCGCGAATATTTCAGGCGGGCCGAGCCCAACGACAGCCCACCATGTGTACGATGATCTGAATGGGAGAATAGATTTCATTCTGGACGCCGGGCCAACTAAAATCGGCGTCGAATCTACTGTCCTCGATATCACTCTGACTCCTCCTGTCATATTGCGCAAAGGAGGCTTGTCGAAAGAGGCAATCGAGGCGGTTGTTGGACAAATTGACTCAGACGCGGGAAGTGAAATCCTGAAACGTTCGCCGGGCAATCGATACAAACACTATTCCCCTCGAGCCAGCATCCGACTGGTGAAAGAAGGGAACTTGGAAGAGCTCTCGAGAATTCTTCAAGATGAAGTGGGGAGTACGAAGCACATTGGGTGCATTCTGCACTCAATTCCTGATCGCCATTTTGGGCCAAATGTCATTGTTCGGAGAATTGCTTCAGACGTGGAGCAGATATCGCATATGCTGTTCGATTTACTGAGAGAGTTCGACAAATCCGGGGTTGATCTTATCATAGTGGAGGAAGTTGAGGAAAAAGGTTTGGGAATGGCGGTCATGGATCGGCTGCGACGCGGTTCGGCGTCGTGAATGTTTTGCCCGGTGAAAGGGAAAGTATTGCTTTCGATATTCCAGATCTTTCGTTTATATTGTTCGTCGATTTCGATGAACCGATGCAGAGATCTGCAGAATAACTACAAATGGAAGGAGCGTCATAACATGGCCAGTGCAAATACGCCGCTCGTAGGGATCATCATGGGAAGTGCGTCTGATGCGGAAGTGATGGAGCCTGCGAGAACAATGTTGGAAAAATTTGGAGTCCCATGCGAATTCAAAGTCGTATCGGCCCACCGTACGCCCGATCTCGCGTTCAAGTACGCTGAAGAAGCGCAATCACGCGGAATTAGAATTATCATTGCGGGAGCGGGAGGGGCCGCACATCTGGCTGGTGTCATAGCAGCAAAGACCACGTTGCCCGTGATCGGTGTTCCCGTGAAATCGAAATCGTTGAACGGACTCGACTCCTTGCTGTCAATGGTTCAAATGCCCTCAGGTATTCCGGTGGCAACGGTCGCGATTGATGGTGCTGCAAACGCAGCCCTACTGGCGCTTAGAATTCTTGGTGTCACGGATAAGGGAGTGGATGACAAAATGCGTAAGTACCAGGCAAAATTGCGTGACCAGGTTCTGCGAGCAAAAGTGTAGGATTCGATCGTCCACGAGTCAGGTATCTCTCTTTTCGCCGCAATACTTGTTGGTACGAGTGTCCGAACTAAATCCAAGTCATCGCGGAATAAACAGCCACGTTCATACGTCCTGCTCAGACGTACGGATAGCTTCAGAAACGTTGGGAACATGGGGTGTTTCTCGGTGCAAGCATGGGGGCAGAAACCACAGCCGCAGCAACAGGCGCTGTTGGCGTTGTCCGCTGGGATCCAATGGCTATGCGGTCGTTTTGCGGGTATAATATGGGTGATTATTTCTCGTACTGGCTTTCCGTAGGGAAACGCCTGCGAAATCCGCTGCTCATGTTTCGCGTAAACTGGTTTCGCAAGGATGAGAACGGAAAATTCCTGAGGCCCGGATACGGAGAGAATATTCGTGTGTTGAGATGGATATTGGATCGAGTGCATGGCAAGGGCAATGCCGTGCAGACGCCAATTGGGTATCTTCCGAATCCAGAATCTATTGACTCATTGGGGATGAACCTGAAGCCTCACGCTCTTCAACAAGTTCTATCGCTCGATCGCGAAGGATGGGAAAAAGAAGTTGATGACATTGAGATCTTTTTTAGCCAATTTAATGGGCGGCTTCCAGTCGAGTTGAAAAAGGAAGTCACTAACCTGAAGAACCAGTTTTCTGCCTGATTGATGTGAATCCAACCTCCCATCCAACGTAATACCTAATCAGAGGCCAACATATGCTTTTTGACAGAATCATCCAGAAGTTGCTTCCAACCGATAAGCGATTCTACCTGTTATTCGAGGAATCGACAAAGAATCTATTGAACGCGGCGGAGATACTGACAAAGCTGCCCAAAGCGAAGACCATTTCTGAGCGCGAGAAGCTTGCGGTCCAGATCCACGCATTCGAGCATATCGGTGACGATTTGACCCACAAGATCTATTCTGAACTCAATTCAACCTTTGTTACACCATTTGACCGTGAAGATATCCACGAACTGGCCTCATCGATCGATGACGTCCTCGATGAAATCGATGGCAGCATTGGTCGAATTGTTCTGTACAAAATCAAGACCGTTCCCGCAAGCGTAATAAAGTTGATTAATGTTCTTGAGCTCTCTATCGTCGAGTTGCATCAGGGTGTTCATCTTTTGCGAAATATCCACAAGACGGATGAACTCCAGAAGGTCTTGCAGAAAGTGAATGAATATGAAAATGAAGCAGATGCAGTATTCGAAAAAGCTGTGGCCGACCTGTTCGAACACGAGAAACATCCTGTCCAGATCATAAAGATAAAAGAAGTCCTTGTCGGTTTGGAAACTGCGACAGACAAATGCGAAGATGCTGCCAATGTTCTCGAGGGGATTCTCATCAAGAACGCTTAACTTCATACTGGGATGTGAATCATGATCTTTGTTGCAGTCATCATTCTCGTTGCACTTATCTTCGATTTCTTAAACGGCTTTCATGATGCGGCGAACTCAATCGCGACAGTCGTTTCGACTCGCGTATTGTCCCCCCGCTATGCAGTGGTCTGGGCGGCATTCTTCAATTTGTTGGGAGCTTTTGCGTTTGACGTCAATATCGCAAAAACTGTTGGTGAAGGACTCATTGATCTCAAGGCTGTCAACCATTATGTCATTCTAGCCGGTCTCGTGGGTGCTGTAATCTGGAATATCATCACGTGGTACTATGGAATTCCGACGAGCTCATCGCACGCACTCATGGGTGGATATGCTGGTGCTGCAATTGCCAAGGCCGGTTTTTCTGCCGTCCTTTGGAGTGGATGGACAAAAACTCTGATTTTCATCGTTGTCGCGCCATTTATGGGAATGTTCATGGGATTTGGATTCATGGTGATCCTCATGTGGCTGTTCCATGACAAGTCGTCCTCCAAGATAAACGGCGTGTTCCGAAAACTTCAATTAGTTTCCGCAGCCTTTTTTAGTCTCGGCCACGGAACGAACGATGCACAAAAAACGATGGGAATTATTACAAGTCTTCTGGTGACAGAGGGAATTCTAACCTCTTTTCACGTTCCGTGGGAAGTCATTCTGGCATCGTCGGCTGCAATGGCTTTTGGGACGATGTTTGGCGGTTGGAGGATTGTGAAAACAATCGGACAAAAAGTCACAAAGCTGAAGCCTGCAGGTGGATTCTGTGCGGAAACTGCGGGAGCGATAACGTTGCTAATTACGGCTTTTAGCGGTATCCCCGTGAGCACCACCCATACCATTACTGGCGCTATCATGGGTGTAGGAGCTACAAAAAGGGCTTCTGCCGTTCGATGGGGATTGGCGGGCAGAATCATGACAACTTGGGTTCTGACAATTCCCTTGTCAGGAATTGTGGCTTGGATTTGCTATGAGGCCACCTTGCTTTTCCAGTAAGCAAGAAGCCCCAACTTCATCCTTTGATTTCTTTCCTTCCTGCTGAATAGCGAATAATTTCAGCCTTTTCCAGCGTAATCATGGCTCCGCATTTCCCCTCCTCGATGAGCTTCTCAACATCAGGCAGAAACGATCTGATTCTGTCTTCCGTGTCGACAATTTCCACTACTATGGGAAGATCTTCGGAAAGCCGCAGTATTTTTGCGGTGTGAATCACTCTGCTGACGGCTCCATATCCTTCAACCCCTCTTAATACCGTTGCCCCAGCAAGCCCTTTTTCTCGCGCTGCGTGGACGATCGCTTCATAAAGCGGTCGATGATTCACTCTGTCGGATTCGCCGAGAAAGATTCGGAGGAGTTTTCCTTCTCCTTGAAGTTTCATGCTTTGAGGCCTTTCATATTCTAAACAAGTTTACCCAATTGCAGTCCTAACCATGTGCAGGAAAGGCAAAGGAGCAGGCTTCCCAATGCATTGGCCAGTGCATACATTGCTTCACCATCCCGAAAGAGGGATATCGTTTCGAAGCTGAACGATGAGAATGTGGTAAATCCGCCAAGAATACCGATCGTGAGAAATATCCGGATCGACGGTTGGACGAGGAATCGTTCTTCCATTGATGACATGATAAGTCCGATGACGAAACATCCCAGGATGTTGACTGCAAGAGTGCCGTACGGAAACCTTGTCCCTGATTCGGCATAAATGAACCCCTGTAGCCAATATCGCGCCGTTGCACCCAAGCCACCACCAACGAATACTAATATGTAATTTGTCATCGAGTTCACAACTGTTGTTCTCTTGGATTCTACAGCCATCCTCTACTCTTATACCAGTCATAAGTCGTCCGCAGGCCTTCTTCAGCAGGGGTTTTTGCCACGAATCCAATATCCTGCTTGATCTTCCCTGGATTACAGATCCAGTGGTCTTGGAGGAGGTCGCGTGCCTTTTCTATGCTCAAGAGGGCAGGTTTTGATGCCAAGAAGGATACGGCCTGAACCACCGCGGCGACGGAGTAGACCAGGAATGGAGGCAGCTTCATCCTCAAGGCTTTTCCACCTACAAGATGGGTCAAGATATCAAATAGTCGGTTCTGGGGATAAATGATTGGATCGGAAACGAAATACGTTCTTCCCGTAGTCTTCTCCGAGAGGGTGGCGTCGACTATCGCCTCAGCCAGGTCCGGGCCGTAAAGGAGGCTCAATGTCTTGTCTTTGGAGCCGAGACTCGGTTGAATACCCAGTTTAGTGGTCTTGAACATCTCGAGCACATCCTTGTCTCTCGGACCATACACAGTAGGGGGGCGCAGGATCACCACCGGGATAGACGATCCATAGGCAAGGCATGAGCGTTCTCCTTCCAACTTCGACCTGCCGTACGTTGAGATGGGATTGCATGGAGATTCTTCATTGGATGGAATTCCGTTCAAGCTGGGGCCGACGGCGCTGAGGCTGCTTACCTGGCAGAATTTCTTTAGACTTTTCGCCTTCGACGCAAGTTGAAGGAGATTTCTCGTCGCGACAACATTGCCAAGGAAAAAGTCCTTTCGCCTTTTCGCCTTTGTCACGCCGGCGACATGAATGATAAAGTCGACATCTCGAACTGCTGACTCCAGGGATAAAGGATCCAGCAGATCACCCTTCACTATGTCAATCGGTAGATCTGATATCCACTCGAGATTGGTTCGGAAAGGACGCACGAGGGCCCGTACCTTGATGCCTTGACCTATCAAACGCTCAATCGTGTGACTTCCTATGAACCCCGTGCCTCCAGTAACGAATGCGATGCTAATGTGTTGTACCTTTCGCTTCAATCGATAGTTTCATTGACTTTTTTTGTTTATTAAAGTATATTCATAATTGTTATTACACGCAATACAAGGCAAACATTCGTGTTCTCTTTCTTCCCCCCAAATTAGACGGAGTCCCAATTGGATCTATTTGAAAAGTGTAAGAATTTCACCCGTGCCGATGAAGCAAAGGCGAGTGGAAATTATCCCTATTTTCATGCAATCGAAGAGAATGAGGGACCGGTCGTCACCATCGAAGGCCACAAAGTCATCATGGCCGGCTCAAACAACTATCTTGGCCTCACCGCTCATCCCAAGGTGAAAGAAGCCGCAATAAAAGCCATACAGAAGTACGGAACCGGATGTTCGGGATCGCGCTATCTGACGGGGACGCTTGACCTGCACATTGAACTCGAATCACGTCTCGCGAAATTTATGGGAAAGGAAGATTGCCTTTTGTTCAGCACGGGTTTTCAGACTGCGCAAGGTATTATTCCAACTCTTGTTCAACGTGGTGAGTTCGTTGTATCGGACAAGGACAACCACGCCTGCATTGTAGCCGGCAACCTTATCGCCGCCGGTGGAGCGTCATATATTGGTGACGATCAACAAGGAGTGGTACGCTACAAGCATAATGATATGAAGCACTTGGAAGTGGTTATTTCCAAACTCCCCATCGACTCGCCGAAACTCATTGTATCGGATGGTGTTTTTAGCACTTCCGGAGAAATCGTTAACTTGCCGGCAATGGTGAAAGTCGCCAGGAAATACAATGCCAGGATAATGGTGGATGACGCACACGCGGTAGGGGTCATCGGGAAGGGGGGACGCGGTACGGCGAGTCACTATGGTCTCGAGAAAGAGACAGACTTGACAATGGGTACGTTCAGCAAAACCTTTGCATCACTTGGAGGATTTGTTGTCGGTGACCGAAGTGTCATCAATTACGTGAAACACCACGCTCCCGCGCTTATCTTCAGCGCAAGCCCAACACCTGCATCGGTCGCATCGGCTATGGCCGCTCTTGATATTCTTGAAAAAGAACCGGAGCGGGTGGATAAATTGATGAGAAATGCGCGGAAAATGCGCAAGGGTTTTAAGGAGATGGGGTACAACGTTGGTGAGCACGATTCCGCGGTAGTGCCCGTGATTATCGGCGACACCGACAAGGTGCTCTACATGTGGAGGCAATTATTTGATGCGGGTGTGTTCGTGAATGCATTCATACGGCCAGGAGTTCCTCCAGGATTGGAAATGCTCCGCACAAGTTACATGGCGACGCATGAAGACGAACATCTTGACAAGATTCTTGATATCATGAGTTCAATCGGAAAGAAATTGGGTGTCATTCATTGAAATGATCATTGTGCGAACAGGTACAGCATCTTTCATCGACAGGCCGCCACTTGAAGGTGTTGCGGCCTTTTTTGTTCCACTTCTATTACATATTGCGAACTGAAGCGTATGGCTGAAATCTCTGTCCGGCCCGTTCTCACGAAGGGCGATACGAACATGTTTATCGGGTTTCTCTGGTCCATCTATAAGGACAGTCCATCGTGGGTGCCACCACTCGTGATGGATCGCAGGAAACTTATGGATACGAAGAAAAATCCATTCTATCGGCACGCAGACGTAGAATTTTACATCGCTGAGCATGATGGGCAAATGGTGGGGCGCATCGCAGCGATCGTTAATCACAATCACAACAAGGAACACGGGGATAAGGTTGGGTTCTTCGGATTCTTTGAATGCATTGATGATCAATCGGTCGCGAATGCCCTTTTCGACAAGGCAAAGGCCTTCCTAGTGTCTAAAGGAATGACGGCAATGAGGGGACCGGCGAATCCGTCGGTAAATGACGAATATGGATTGCTCGTCGAGGGTTTTGATCTGAGCCCAACAATCCTCATGACGTATAACCCTCCGTACTACCTCGGCCTCGTCGAAAACTATGGATTCAAGAAGGCGAAGGACCTCTATGCTTATCTCTTGAGTCAGGACACGGTCTACTCCGACAGACTCGAGCGTGCAAACGCCATTGTGAAGAGGCGTCAGGGACTAACAATACGTCCGCTTGACATGAAGCATTTCCTTGATGACGTCAAGAAGGTAAAGGAGGTCTACAACAAAGCGTGGGCGAAAAACTGGGGAGCTGTTCCCATGACAGATGAGGAACTTGATGCATTGGCAGCGGACTTGAAGCCTGTCATTGTTCCCGGCTTGGTCCTATTTGCTGAGATTCACGGGAAGACAATCGGGTTTGCACTCTCGATACCCGATATTAACATGGCCCTCAAGCACAACAAAAAGGGAGCACTGCTCCCCGGGCTTTTCCATCTCTATACAAAGAAAAAGGAAATCAATTTGGTGCGAATAATTGTGCTTGGAGTGTTGCCTGAATATCAGAATACGGGGGCTGCTGGTGTTCTGTTCTATGAAACCGCTGCGCGTGCAAAGGCCCTCGGCTATCAATATGGAGAGGCGAGTTGGGTCCTCGAAGATAATGAAGCCATGAATCATTCCGCTGAGGTCATGAACGGAACAATATCAAAGAGATATCGGATTTACGAGCTATCATTGTAGCGATCCACCGATCACTTTCAACATTAAGAGAGATTCGTATGCCTGTGAAGAAAGTGGAAAAAATATGGATGAATGGAAAACTCATCAATTGGGATGATGCAAAGATTCATATCCTATCGCACGTCGTCCACTACGGTTCGAGTTGGTTCGAGGGGATCAGGTGCTACAATACGAAGAAGGGGTCGGCGATTTTTCGACTTGATGCTCATTTGCGCCGACTCTACGATTCTGCCAAAATTTATCGCTGTGAAATTCCGTTTACCAAGCAACAGCTTGAAAAAGCCATAAAAGACACGATCAAGGTAAACAAGCTTAAGGCGTGCTACATTCGCCCCATCGTCTACCGCGGATACGGGGAAGTCGGTGTAAACCCGACGGGTTCGCCCACGGAAGTCTCTATTGCTGTTTGGGAATGGGGCAAATATCTCGGTGCGGAAGCGCTGGAGAAAGGTATTGACGTGTGCGTCTCCTCGTGGCGAAGACCCGCACCTGATACGCTTCCGACTGTCGCAAAATCTGGCGGCAACTATCTTGGGTCGCAACTGATCAAATTGGAGGCACTTGCGGCAGGGTACGTCGAAGGCATCGCACTGGATGCGTTCGGGAATATTAGCGAAGGGAGCGGAGAAAACATATTTCTGGTGCGAGAAAACACCGTATTTACCCCCCCATTATCCGCGGCGATTTTGCCGGGTGTCACGCGATCATCGATTATCACAATTGCGAAAGACTTGGGCTATTCAGTCGTTGAAATGAATTTACCTCGTGAAATGCTGTTCACCGTGGAAGAGGTCTTCTTTACGGGGACTGCAGCCGAAATTACGCCCATTCGTTCGGTCGATCGAATAATGATAGGAGAAGGGAAGCCGGGGCCAGTGACACTTGAACTTCAAAAAGCTTTCTTTGATATTGTACTCGGCGGGAAGGATAAATACAAATGGTTGAGCTTTCTCAACGAGTGATTGTCCATCACTGTTAAGACAGGGACTATAATCTATGGCTATGCCTAAAGTTGTCAGTGGCAACGCTATCTGGAAAAACATCTTTTCGGAAAGGGTTGTCCGCGAGGGTTCGCTGGAACAAATACTCAGCAAGGTACCGGCCTTTTCGGGCCTGTCAGCACGGGAGCTAAAGGAAGTTGCGGCAATCGTTCATAAGAGGGAATATCGGGCAGGCGAACCAGTGTTTGCTCAGGGGGATCCAGGGTTGGGAATGTACATCATCCAGGAGGGTGAGGTCTCGATCTCAATCTCCGGGAAGGAAGATGGAGACCGTGAACTGGCAGTCCTGAATGATGGAGACTTTTTCGGCGAGCTCGCACTCATCGATGAATCACCCCGATCTGCGAATGCCCGGTGCAAAACGGATTGTATCCTCATTGGATTTTTCCGACCCGACTTGTTTGAGTTGATCGAAAAGAAGAATCAATTGGGAATCAAGATTATCTTCAAACTGGCAGAGATCGTTTCGCAGCGTTTGCGGACGACAGACAAGGAACTCTCAAAGGCAAGAAATCAGCTTGAACAGCTTCAAGCAGAACGGGAGAATGAAACCCATGGCCAAAAAACGAACGCCTCCTAAGAAGCACGTTCAATCCAAGAAGTCCTCAAAGGCTGGTCTGACGCGACTAGGAATAAGGCATATTCTTGTTCCGATTGATTTCTCCGAGCATTCCAAGAACGCGCTCAAGTATGCAATTCCCTATGCGGTCCAATTCAATGCTCGGCTCGACTTGCTTTATGTTGTCGAACCTACGATCTATCCTGCAGACTTCAGCTTCGGGCAAGTTGGTTTTCCAAACATTGAAGATGAACTTCGAAAAAGGGGAACGGAAGAGCTGAATGCTCTTGTCAGGAATGAAGTTAAAGGTCGGGTTCCGGCCGAAGCGACAGTCAGAACAGGCAAACCCTTCTACGAGATCAATGAATACGCGCGCGAGAACAATATCGATCTCATTATCATCGCAACCCACGGCCACTCGGGCGTTGAACACATCCTGTTTGGGAGCACAGTGGAAAAGGTTGTGAGGAAAGCCCCCTGCCCGGTACTTGTTGTTCGGAACACAGAACAGTAACGAGGACCAACGTTTCACACTTCTGTTAAGATTGCAGCCTTCGCTGCTCGCCTTGAATAATGCTCAATTGAGTTCTAAGGAAAATGAGAATGAAAAGCATTTTTACAGCTCTGTTGTTGTCAGTGTTTCTCAGGATTCCAGCCATTGCAGGTGACAGAGGTCCGGCGACGCTATCTCCGGATAAACCCAGAATAGGCGATGAGATCAAGATCGAATATGATGCTGCCTCGAAGGCTGCTTTTTTAAGAGGGGTGAAGAGCATGTCCGTCCATGCACTTGTTCTTCGGGAGGATGAAGATCCAAGTCTCATCGAGGTCCCTTTGCAGAAGTCCGGAACGGTTTGGAAGTGCAATTTCAAGCTTGAGCAGGCAAAAACCAAAGCAGTCTTGTTCAAATTCGTTTCGGGAGATTTGGTCGACGACAATGGTCAAGATGTGTGGGCTCTTATGGTATACGGAGACGATGGACGGGAGGTTGAAGGAGCCCATCTTAGTCTCGCACAGGTTGCGTACAGTGGTGATTATGTGGGATTCAAGAGACCGAAGGACATTACTGTGGCAATCCGTGAATTGAAGTCTGAACGTGATCTCTACCCTGAAAATGTACAGGCAGCTGCGTTCTACTGGAGTTTTTCGATGCGAATGAATCCCGGAGAGGCGACGAGGAGCAAAATACTGAGCGAGCTAAGCTCGCTTTATGAAAGACATAAGGACAGTGAGAATGAAACCGCATTGCTTGTAGGGTTCTACGATCGCGTGGGTAAAAGGGAGATTGCTGACTCGATGCGAAGTGTCTGGATTAACAAGAATCCTCGCGGAAAAATGGCTGAAAACAAGAAGCTCTTCGAGGTGGGCACTGAAAAAAACGCCGCGAAGCGGTCACTTCTATTGGAAAAGTTCTTGATGGATTTTCCGCAAAAGGGCGAAATGAAAAAGAATCTCGATCGGGAATTGATTCTCTCTTATGCTGACGCAATGGACTATGAGAAAGTGGGGAATCTTTTGCAACGACTATACCCCCGCTCGAGCGATATCAATAATGCGATTGCATGGAGGGTCATCTCGCGCGGTCAACGTGGTCGCGAACTGGACAGCGCTGTGGCTTGGGCTAGACGAGGAATTGAAATCATCAAGTCAGGAAAAGAAACGAGGCCGACGTATATGAGCGAGCAGGATTGGAAGAACAACGAAGCCTCTAGTTTGGGATTGATTTCCGATACCTACGCCCTGGGATTGTTCAGATCAGGTAAGACCAAGGAGTCTGAAGTTGCCTATGAGGAGGCCGTGAAGCTCACGGAAGGTAAGGAAGCCGACATCAACGCGCGTTTCGTGGGGGCATGCCTGACAAACCGCAATTACAGGAAAGTAATGTCTGTGGTATCAGGATTCATAAAAAGAGGAATGATAACCGACAAATTGCTTGGTGCTTATAGGACTGCCTATACTGCGGTGAAGGGCTCTGACAAAGGCTTCGACGAAGTTGTCGCCAAAGCGAAGAAATCAGCAAAGGAAGCGTCGTTGCAAACGCTTTTGAAAGGTCGAATAAACAGGCAGGCAACCCCCTTTTCCTTGAGGAGCATCGAAGGTAAGTTGGTGAAGCTCAGAGATCTACTTGGGAAAGTAGTTGTGATTGATTTCTGGGCGACCTGGTGTGGACCATGCCAGGCATCGCTTCCATACCTTCAAGAAATATACAACAGGTACAAGGATAATCCGAATGTCTCAATACTGGCACTCAACACGTGGGAAAATGATAGCGGAGAGGTTAGGGAGAGAATCGTTAAGAAATTTGTGGCTGAACACAAGCTTGCATTTCCTGTCCTCTATGACGAGGGATTTGCAGAACAATACGGCGTTGAAGCAATTCCAGCAAAAATTATCATCGACAAGAAGGGGAGAATTCAATTCAAGAGCGTCGGATTTCTCGATGGTCAAAAGATGATTGATGAATTGACAACGGAAATTGACCTGCTTTTAAGGGACGATTTCTACAAAAAGAACCGTTAATCCAACGCCTGGTGGATAAACGAAGCCCCTTCTTGCGGAACCCAAGAAGGGGCTTTTTCATTGATTTGGTGCTTGCGGACCACTCGCGCAGAATGGACTTGTGCTTTTAGCTTGTCCTCGCGAGGACGAAATCTACGAACCCAGTCAATGCATCTTTCGCTGGCGAATCAGCGAAGGTTGCTAAGTTTTCTGTCGCGTGCCTGCCGAATTCCAGAGCTCTTTTCACCGAGTAGTCGATCCCTCCGTTCTCTCTGACAAAATCCAATACCCATTGAAGTTCTTTATGTTTGGCACCGTTCTTGACCAGTTTCAATGCCTGACGTGAGTCTCTTGAAGGTCCATGCTGAAGCGCATAAATAAGCGGCAGTGTGAGTTTTTTTTCCTTTATGTCGATTCCTGTCGGCTTACCAATAATACTTTTGCGGCCAAGATAGTCCAACAAATCATCTTGGATTTGAAATGCCATACCGACATTGTTGCCGTATTCGCGCATCAAATCGCGCTTTTCGGGGTCGTCCGTCGTGCTTGCGGCACCGATTTCTGTGCACGTCGAGAACAAGGAAGCAGTTTTATCGGAGATGATTTGCAGGTAGGTAGTCTCATCATTATCCAACTGTCGACTCTTCTGGATCTGGAGCAATTCTCCTTCACTCATCCGCTTCACGGCATTTGATGTCGAGTGGAGGAAGAAGTAGTCCTTGTTTTCGAGGGAAAGCAGGAGTCCGCGGGAAAGAAGGTAGTCCCCCATAAGGACGGCTACTTTATTCTTCCAGACGGCGTTGATCGATGCCAGGCCACGTCTTGTATCTGCATCGTCGACGACATCGTCGTGCACAAGCGTTGCTGTGTGAAGAATTTCGACGAGCGTGGCCGCACGATAGCTGCTCGCATTGATTTTACCGCAAAGTTTTGCGCTGAGCAAGACAAGAAGCGGTCGGACTTTTTTCCCCTTTTGGCGGATAATATAGCGTGCGATAAGATCAATAAGGCCGACCTTTGATCGCATAGCATCCTTGAAGAACCGATCGAATGTTTCGAGTTCACTTTCTATCGGCTTTCGAAGGTCACCCAACGATATGGATGTGTTGATGAGCAAGTTCATGCGGATTGTGATTCTGCAACTGATTCTTTTCTTTGAGCGAATTTGCACACGATAATACTCACTTCATACAGAACCATCATAGGTAAGGCGAGGATCAATTGAGTGATGGGATCAGGAGTCGGCGTTACGATTGCCGCAATGAACAGAATAACGATAATGGCGTGTCGACGGTAGTGACGCATAAAAGCAGGGGTCAGGAATCCAATCTTGGTTAAGAAGTACGAGATCATGGGGAGCTCAAACACCAACCCAGAGCCCAGGATCAATGCGAGCACGAAACTGACATACCGGTCAATCGCGACGTTTAGTTCAATGGTCTTTGTGCCGAACGTCGAAAAAAAGGTGAGGGCTGAAGGAAGCAACACGAAGTATCCAAAAGCAACTCCGGCGAAAAAGCAAAATGAGGTGAAGAATACTATACGCCGGACATAGCGTCGTTCCTTGGGCAGAAGTCCCGGTGCGACGAATTTCCAGAGCCAGTACAACGTATTTGGCATGCTCAGGATAAGTCCACAGATGAGAGCGGCCTCCATGTACAGGACGACTATCCCATAGGGTGTCAGGACCTGTACTTTCATTCCGGTTAAACGGACCGGACGAAGCAGTATCTCCTGGACGATGAAATCAGTGTAGATAGCACAAATAATCGTGGCAATCACTAGCCCAACCAAAACCTTGACTACGTCCCATCGAAGTTCCTCCAAATGATCGAGGAACGACATTTCTGTCTGGTCAGCAGCTCCTCCCGTGGCCGCACGCCGAAGAAATTTAGTCAGGACAGATTGGAGGAATGCCATGGATGACTATGCGGTGAATGGATTCTCTATCAATTGGATATTAGATCAGAATACAGAGGGAACGATGTGCACAAATTCTTGACTTCGTTACTCACCTGCGTAAGTACGGTGGAGTTTGTCCTGCTGACGATGACCCTGTCGATGAATTCCGCGATAATTCCCATTTGGGGTTTCTTCATGCCTCTGGTAGTGATAGCAGGAGTGCCGATTCGAATGCCGCTTGTAATGAGGGGTGACTTGTCATCAAACGGTACAGCATTCTTGTTGACGGTGATCCCGGCAAGGTCAAGAGCCTCCTGGGCGTCTTTGCCCGTAACATTCTTGTTCCTTAAGTCGATCAGCATCAGGTGATTATCAGTTCCGCCCGATATGATGTTGTATCCACGTTTGGTAAGCTCGTCAGCAAGAGCGGAGGCGTTTTCAATGATCTGCTTTGAATACACCTTGAACTCCGGTTGAAGGTTTTCGCGAAATCCGACAGCCTTTGCTGCAATCACGTGCATCAGCGGACCTCCTTGAATGCCAGGAATAATCGTGGAATCAATGAGTTCCGACATCATTTTTGTGCGTCCCGATTTCGGGGCGACGAGACCAAAAGGATTCTCGAAATTCTTCCCCAGAAGGATTAAGCCACCCCGCGGTCCTCGAAGTGTCTTATGAGTAGTCGAGGTCACGACGTGACAGTAGGGAAGAGGGTCATTGAGGAGCTTGCTGGCAATTAGCCCGGCTGGATGTGCTATGTCCGCAAATAAAAACGCTCCTATCTTGTCCGCAATGACTCGGAATGCCTTGTAGTCAATGTTCCGCGAATAGGCGCTCGCACCGACAGTTATCATCTTTGGTTTTTCTTTTGTCGCTACAGATTCGACTTCGTCATAATCGATATAACCGGTCTCTTTCGATACTCCATATGCAACAAATTTGTAGAGTTGACCCGAGAAATTCACAGGAGATCCATGAGTGAGATGGCCTCCGTGGGAGAGATTCATACCAAGGACTGTTGCGCCCGGTTTGAGAAACGTAAAGTAGACTCCCATGTTTGCCTGTGAGCCTGAGTGAGGTTGAACGTTGGCGTATTCGGCGCCGAACAACAGCTTCACCCTCTCCCGTGCAAGGTTTTCCGCAACGTCGACAAATTCACATCCTCCGTAATAGCGTTTGCCGGGGTACCCCTCGGCATACTTGTTGGTGAGTACCGATCCAAGGGCTTCCAGGACATCCCTGCTGACAAAGTTCTCGGATGCAATGAGCTCAAGCTTGGTGTTCTGCCGATTGATTTCACTCTGAATCGCAGAAAAGATTTCCGGATCGTTTTGCTTGAGTGTACTCATAAGAGTTGTTCTTCTAGAATTGAAAGATCGGATAACCTGAGGTTATAGGCCAGTGAGGCTGTGAATCTTGTTGACTCTTCGCTCGTGGCGTCCACCTTCGAATGATGTGGAAAGAAATGTGCGCACAATATCTCCCGCTGATTCCCGGCCTACGATGCGCTCTCCGAATGCAAGAACATTTGCATCATTATGCTGGCGGGATAGCCGTGCGGCCGTCGTTGATTCACATGCCGCAGCCCGAATTCCTTTGTGCTTATTGGCTATGATCGACATTCCGATTCCTGTCCCACAAATGAAAATTCCGCGATCGCACTCGCCGCTGATTATGGCCTCCGAAGCACGGTGTGCCCAATCAGGATAGTCGGTCGATTCGACCGAGAAGGTTCCGAAGTCTTTATAGGAGATTCCCAGTTGATCGAGGAGTCTCTTGACGTTTTCCTTGTATTCGAATCCTGCATGATCACTTGCAAGTGCAACCATTGATTGTTAATCCTCCTCTATTCGGACAAACCACAATTCGCTGGCACTAATAGAAGCAATGATGCGAAAGATGGTGTCCTTTTGCAGATTGTTCTGGGTCGTTCCATTGACCCCGAATTGAAATCCTAGATTCAAGTGGCTGTCGGGACCGATTGGCAGTCCGAGTCCGGCAGTGAGAGAATATCCGTCAACGCCGTGGAACACTCCCGTGATCTGGTCACCGACTTGGATGTAGCTCGAATTGTAGTAGAAGCCTGCACGGTAGATGATGTGCCCCCAATAGGTACTGGCATCTTTGGCGGGCAGGATTTCAAATCCGGCGCCGACTCGCATGCTTTTGCGAAGTTCGGCCGGATGTACACCAAAAGTGTTGGCATTGCTCCAATCTTGCACTGCAAAATCCGCTGCAATAATGTAGCGATCTGCAAATGTGTACGATGCGCCAAGTACAACGAAGGGTGGGATATCCGCAGTGCTGTTACGGATGGATGTTGTGTCGTATTGTTGCGCTGTCGACGTGAAATGTTCTTCACGCAGGTCCAGGTTCGCAGGAGTCTCCAGGGCGATGCCCAGGACAAGTGGTTTGAGTGCTGCTGAGCCGAAGAGATCTCCGATTCCTTGGTACGTTGCTCCAAGAGTGAACGAAATGCCTGAATAGTGATCGCTAACAGTCAATTCGTTGCCGCTATAGGAGTTGTCCGCAAATGTCAGCTTCGTTGTCTGAACGATTGTTCCGGCGAGATAGTTGATTTTTAAGCCCGCGTGAAGACCGTTCCCTATCGAAATAGAAGAACCGAAATCAAAACGGGAAATCCCTCCGCTTCCATAAAACTGCTGGTTCGACGTGATACCCAATTGAGTAGCATCTCTGCTGACAGCGTAATTGACCAGACTGTATGGGGTCAAATCCCCAACGAGGACGACACCGTAGTCTTGAGAAACTGGTATGGCGACCGAAAGTCCCCCGAAATCTCCGCGGGCATAACGTGCAGATCCGGTTGGGTCTGTCGAAGAATAGTTTGAATACTCGAATGTCCCTGAAAACCGGGTATTGGTAATGCCCGCCAGACCCGCAGGATTGATGCGATTAATAAAGCCATCTCCGAAAAGCCCGACTCCGGCGCCCCCCATAGCATAGGATCTGCTGCCCGCGAAATAGTAAAGATCGCCGATGCCAAACCGCGAGTAAACAGGTCCCCCTGCCTGAGCCGTCGTCACTGCAAGACCTACAATCAAGATTACTACAGCAATTCTCCTTCGGAACATGAGTTTCCTCTTGGTCATTGAACAATATGCGTGACGATAAGCCTTGGTCTCACCGCAGCGGGTGAGAGGGTCCCAAACAACGCAAAGAGATCCAACGAACTCGTTTCACGCAGTCCACCGAATTGCAGTCGCCTCAAAGTGTCTCCGTTTGCCCAAGATCGAACATAGTCAGCTATTGCAAAGCGATAAATTTTATTGCCTCCCGCAGTGATGGTTTGGCCTGGAACTGGCAATGTTGCAATGGTGCTATCTTTGTACACGAAGTATGAGAATAAGGTATCCGCGGCATACGAATTCAGGTTTGATGCCGCGGAATTGTAGGTCAACTCGAGATCAGCCTTCAGGATGAGCCCAGCTTTCGGGAGGGAAAATTGCCCGAACTTCAGCTGCGCCCGATAGGCAACCCCACACTGAACGAACATTGATTGGGGATCGGACAATTCGAGCGTTGTCTCTGGTATGTTGGCAAGGAACCGAGATTTGCCTGTGCTATCAGTTACGGAACCCGTGTTTCCATTTCTTGTGTAGTTGACAACAAGTCTTGGCACATACGAACTTGTTGTATTCGCAAATGAGGCGAATCCTGTGATAGTCGAAACATTGGTTGCGACGAGAATGACTCCATAATTTGTTGTAGAAGCACTCGCTGAAAACCAATTGTGGACAACTGCTGTATCGATTGGACATCGAATGATGTTTGTATCATCAAGAGCTGAAGGTGACAAAACCAGAACAGGATTCGATGAATAGTAGTTCCCAGACAGGGTGGTAAGAGAATCATAGCTGGCCGAATCTGAGCTTGCGGTCAACGCAAATCCCTGAAAAGCAATAGCACCGAGTGCGTCGCCAAAATGGTAGACGACGTGTAGTTCGATGTAGGCATTAGTGATGGCTACGGTGTCGAGCAGCCCTGCCGGAATCCCGGTGAATCGCAAAGTAGTAACCGCATCATACCCAGAATATTTTCCGACAAGCAGTCGATCCGACCCAAAGGTGCTTATTTGTGTTGATACGGTAGAATACGATGAGGCAGGCAGAGTGTCGACTGTTATACCCGGAGTATCTCCAGGAGGGAGGATGCCAAATCCCACAGAAGTTGGAGTCTCTTTGCAGCCCTGCGTAAGCAGAATGATTCCTGCGAAAACGGCAACGATTAATTTGTACGATTTCAAAACCGACGATCCTTTCCGTATTCCCTAAGTATTAAGCTGCAGAGACATCGTGATGATTCAGCCTGTCTTTGATTCGTTGCCAAGCGTCATAGGCATCATCGACAACATAATCCACGTACGAGCTTGCGATGCATTCATCACGCTCAGTCATCCCGTACCCCGTCAAAACGAGAAATGTGGTACACCCGGCCATTCTACCTGCCTTTGCATCGACACAACGATCTCCCACGACGAAGGACTTTTTCAGACTCAAGTTGAATTCGGTTTCAGCCTTCTTCAACATTCCGATATTGGGTTTGCGGCATTGGCAGGCAATATTGTAAGGCGGCTTTCCATATTCCGGATGATGGGGACAATAGTAAATTGCATCCACGTACGCGTGTCGCTTCTTCAGCAGATCCACCAGGTGCTTGTGTACGGCAGAAAGGTCATTCTCCGTAAGAAAACCACGGGCGATACCCGATTGGTTTGTTATGATGAAAACTTTGACACCGGACTCATTCGCCTCTCGAATTGCATCAACTGATTTTGGAATGAGCTCCAATTCTTCTGGTTTCCGAAGGAAGTCAATCTCAGTGTTGATCGTGCCGTCGCGGTCAAAGAAAATCCCGACCAGTTGTCGCTTCACGTTTTACTGCCTCAGCAAATCCTTGTAGAGACTGATGTATTTGCTTGCTGAATGTTCCCAAGAAAAATCCTTCAACATGCCATTCCGCATCAACTTTTTCCATTCATCAGGTTGATGGAAGACTTTGATTGCACGCAAGACTGCCTTCATCAATTCCTTGGAATCAAATTTCTCGAATTTAAATCCAGTCCCTTTTCCTGTACCAGCGTAGTCTTCCACCGTGTCGTCCAATCCGCCCGTTGCCCTTACAACTGGGATTGTGCCATAACGCATGCTGTACATTTGATTGAGACCGCAAGGCTCATATTTAGACGGCATCAGGAATAAATCGCTTCCTGCTTCAATGAGATGCGCCAGCTCTTCGTCATAACCAAAAGCGATCCCCATCTGTTTTGGAAACTTCTTTTGAAATTTGTCAAATTGCTTTTCGAGCTCGGGATCACCGGATCCAAGCAGGACGAATTGAACTTTCTGTTTCATGAGTTCGTCAAGAGAGTCAAGAACCAGATCGAACCCTTTTTGTTCGACAAGCCGACTGATCGCACCAATGACAGGAGTCGTCTCATCAAACTCGAGTCCGAACTTTGTCACAAGGGCACGCTTGTTCTCAATTTTGGCATCGATCGACTTGATGTCGTATTTTCGATAAATATGAGGGTCTGTAAGGGGATTCCAGATCGTGTAGTCAATTCCGTTGAGGATGCCGCGCAAATCTTTCTTTCGAGTGTGGAGTACCCCATTGAGGCCCGCACCATACTCGTCGGAATCACATATTTCGTGGGAGTACTTCTCACTGACGGTAGTAATTGTGTCGGAATATATGAGTCCCGCCTTCAGGAAGTTGAATTTTCCGTATGCTTCGACCCCATCTGTACGGAATGTTTCTTTCGGAAGATTCGATGTTTCGAAGGATTCCAATGGAAAGGCACCCTGGTACGCCATGTTGTGAATCGTGAATATCGTTTTGACTTTCCGGAGAAGCGGATCGTCCTGATACACGGTCTTCAAATATGCCGGAATGAGTCCAGTTTGCCAGTCATTGCAATGGATAATGTCTGGTTGCCATCCGAGTCGCTTTAGTGTCTCGAGCACTCCCCGACAAAAGAAAATGAATCTTTCATCGTTGTCCTTGTAATCCTTCTTGCTCGTGGGACTCTGATACACGCCATCCCGCCCATAGAATTTTTCATTGTCAAGAAAGTATACCTGGACCTTTTCCTTGAGGCTACTGATGAATGAAGATTTGACGTTTCCAAAGGGAGTATCGTTCCCGATGGGGACAGGGATGTCCTTCAGCCTGATGATATCGTGAAGTTTGAATTTTCGTTCACTGATGAATCGATAGCGGGGCATCATAATGCGGATTTCGTGTCCTTGCTCCTTGATTGCTTTAGGAAGAGCACTGGATACGTCCGCCAGACCGCCCGTTTTGGCGAAAGGGTCAACCTCGCTGGATACAAACAAGATATTGATAGGCTTTGACATTGTTTTCAGGCGGAAAAAGTAGCAAATGTTTCAAAAAATACGCAAAAATTGGCACAACAGCAATGGAAAAAGGATCAACCAGATGCCTCACCCGAAGTTGATCTTCTGAATACGAGTGAGGTGGCATTCAGACATGGAACAGCAAGGCAACACCTGCCACTGCGATGATCGCACCTGCGTACGCTCGCCAATTGAGGATCTCTTTGTAGATTATTTTCATCAATGGCAACATTATGATGGGGACTATCGCCATGATAGTTGCGGCCACTGCAACCTTCGTGTGAGCTATGGCGATGAGACTGAATGTGATGCCGAGGTAAGGACCTAAAATCGCTCCAAGAAGAGTAAGACCAAAAACTTTCTTGTCCGCGATATAGATTTTCCAGGGTGCAACATATCTTCCGCCCAATCCAGCGATAGGAATGAGGAAAATGAGTGCCGAAAGGATCCTGACAAATGTCGCTGTGAGTCCATTCATCGTTCCTTCATTGAATGCGATCTTTGCCGTAATGAGTCCACCACCTTGCCCGCAAGCACCGAAGAATGCAAATAGTATCCCGCGCCCTATAATCCTCAGAGACTTTGAAGAAATTCCTTGTCGACCGCCAATGACGAGTGCGTTTCCGAGCAAGGTTACTACCATGCCAACTATGGCCTAGGGAGCGAGGGATTCGCGTAAGAAAAAAAATGCTAAGATGGCAGCTATAGGCGGCGCAGTTGACATAATGAGGGAACTGATTCTGGGACCGTTATATTCGTATGATTTGAAGAGGAATGAATCCCCAAAAACAAGCCCAAGAATGCCGCTGAAGAACAAATACATCAATTGTGACCGTGAGAGATCGACGGGGACTTCGAATACTACAAGTGTAATGGCAAGAAGTAAACCAGCGAGGATGAGTCGTGTGACGTTGATCTTCACGGAACCGACCAGGAGTGCAGCCTCTGCAAACGAAATTGAGCTCCCGGACCAGCAGAATGCGGTGGCGACAGCACTCAGCTCACCGACCAATTCTACATTCCCTCGGTTCCGGAGAAGATAGATTGAAGGTTCAACGAGGTCGATTTTGTCTGGCTCGCGAGCGAAACATAACGACGTGCGAGGGAATCCTTGCCAGCCCCCAAGACGGTGCTCACAAGGCCAAGCGCTTCTGCAAATTCTGTGGCAGGCAGATGCCTGAGAATATTCATCCAAATAGTCTCCTCGAGCACGTTAAAGGCAGTCTGGACTTCCGATAGATCGAATCCCGCGGAGAACCGTTCCTGCGCAATAGTTTCTGCATGCGCAATCATTGGACCGAGGTTTCGTTCCTTGATTGCCCGGACTGTCAGCACGAACAGAGCTTTGAGGCGTTGGTGGATATGCTCATCACCCGCTTTCTCATAATTCTTGAGCTGGGATCGCTTTACTGCATCAAATGCACTCGTTAGTATTTCGTTATGCTGGGTTTGAAGAAGATCAATAAGGCTCATGGTTTGTCCCCGGTCGAAAAGCAATTCATATTGGATTTGGCTTGGAAATTAATATACTAAGGAGTCTTCGGGATTTCAATGAACAAGATTCCAATTTCTGACAAATGGTGGCCTGTTGCTCAACTAGAACAAGCCAAAAGGCGCTCGACCCTCATACTTTCTGTTGGTCTCATGTCAAAAGTATTTTCGAGTCTGACTGTGCCAATGTGAGTTGCTTCTATGAGTAGTCCCTCCCGGGCTCAGCTAGACTCATAGGAAGTCGATTCCAAGCAGAATTGATTCTCATGGACCCTCTCGTTCGGCAGCAATATACACGACTCGGGCAAATTAAGACCGTTTTGGATGGCAATAAAGATTTTCGGATATTAGAACTCAAACTCATCGATAGATCCACTTCGTTTTCTTGAACCTTGAAATACTCAATTTCCCTCTGGATTATCGCGTGCTTAGTTACTGTCGTATCGGCCTATTATCAGCGGGTTACCGGGCCTTCATATCCCCTTACAGGAACAGCTCATTTCAAAGAAAATGATGTAGGATACAATTTGCCGAGGAGTCATGGAGGGAGTACCCCCGCGCTCATTGTAGTCCAAACTGGCGATTCGACGGTTCGTGGTTTCGTGGAATGGAAACGATATAAAACCAGGGATTCCTGGACTCGCACAACGCTTATCAATAGGCCAGGAATCTTGACCGCGGAATTACCCCGTCAACCCCCGGCCGGAAAGCTCCAGTACAGAATGGCTCTCTCTCGCGGAGATGAGATTGCTGTCGTTCCGGGAGATGATCCTTTGGTAATAAGGTTCAAAGGGAATGTTTCCCTCATGATTCTGATCCCCCATATCATTGCGATGTTCGCATCGATGTTGCTTGCAGCGCGTTCGGGACTTGAATACTTCAGTGAACATTCCAACTTGAGAGTGCTCACATATTGGACGATTGGATTTATCGTTGTTGGGGGGTTTGTTTTTGGGCCCGTAGTACAATACTACGCATTTGACGCCTGGTGGACTGGCTGGCCATTGGGGACAGATCTGACTGACAACAAGACTGCGATCGCCCTCCTCGCCTGGATAGGAGTAGCCTTTGCGTTAAGAAGATCGAAAAAACCCCAAGTGTGGGCAATTGCGGCGTCGATCATCACGTTTGCCGTATTTTTGATTCCGCATAGCCTTCTTGGGTCGGAACTTGATTATAAAACTCTCGACCGGCAAAATATAAAAATCGATTCGGTTGTGAGTCATTGACGATGCCCTCGGCAAAATTCACCATTGCCATAGCTTGCATTGTTCGCTATATTGGATTCGTTGATAAGCCGAAGTGGCGGAATTGGTAGACGCGCTGGACTCAAAATCCAGTAAGGCTTAACCCCTTGTGAGGGTTCGAG
>JADGQA010000025.1 GCA_017882185.1 Bacteroidota bacterium | reverse complement strand
GCACGCGGGCAGCAGGCAGCCATCAACAGGCAGCTTTCAGAGATTCAAGTTATGAATGCGGTTTCTTCAGCGCGTATCCAGGAACTTCCCGACGCAAATGCAGCCGAATCCGTGGCCAGACTCCCGGGCGTTTCTCTCATCAGGACCGGCGGAGAAGGTTCACAAGTCGTTATTCGCGGGCTCTCCCCGCAGTTCAATCAAATTACCATCGACGGCGTTGAATTGCCAAGTGATCTGGGTTCGAGTAACAATGTCACCTCCTCAGACGCAGGCGCGCAGTCGGCTTCTCTGAACTCCCTTGGTGATAGGGGTGAAGATTTGAGCATGATTTCTTCAAGCATGCTTGGGGGCATTGAAGTGATCAAGGCGATCACACCCGATATGGATGCAACTCTTATTGGCGGTGTGGTCAATTTCGACATGAAGCGGGCTTCCAAAATCTCGCCGACGGAAGCGGCAAACGAATCTTGGCTGCCCACATTTCAGATTACTTCTCAAGGTGGATACAACGATTTGAAGAATACGCACAACGATTACAATTTTGTCGCCTCTACGGAAAAGCGCTTTTTTGACCAGAGTTTCGGAGTCTTTGCGATGGCATCCGGACAGGGACGAAACCTCAGTGCCAATGAACTGGGAGCAAGCTATGTCCTGAATGACAAAGACCACGGCGACGCGGGCAATCCGGATTTGGTATCACTGAATCTTACCGACGCAATTCGGGAACGAAAACGGCTTGGTGGCATGCTCGTATTAGACTATCAGCACGAAAGCGGGCAAATATCGTTGATGAATGTTGCGAGTTCGAGCGACACAAGAACAGTCAGCAGCGCCGAATCGATGAACCAGCAGGCTGATAACATGTATTACTCGGCGAATGATTCACACAACAAAATCAACATCTTAAGTGACCTTCTCAGTGTCAAGCAGGAAATTCCGCTCTTTCATGTTGACTTGAAGCTCTCTCACAGCTATACCGAAAACAAAGATCCGGAAAATCTCTTTTTCAATTTCTTTCAGCAGTCTCCCGTGGGTCTCCGCGCCCACGGGGATCTTTCAAAGGTAAGACCTAGTATGCTGGCGTCCTTTGCCCTGCCATTGGACTCACTAGCAGGGTTGGATCAATTGCAGAGTTCGTCTTCTTCTCTGCGGGAGCGAACGCTGTCCGGTTCACTGGACATGCAGAACGAAATATCCCTTTCGGATTTGTTGACGGCTAAGATAAAATTTGGTGGAGCGTACCAGTATCGAACCCGGTCTTATGATTTAGCTCAGAGTTCAGGCTCGCAATTGTTCTCAGGCGGTGGTGGGGTGGTGACAGCGATGTTGCAGGCCTACCCTGGGTTGCAACTGGAAGGCGGACGATTGAGTCTTGTAAACTTTGTCAGGAGCGTCAACAAATCCGGAAATCTATTCAACGGTGAGTACAGTCTTCCTTATCCGGTCAATACCGAGTTAATGTGGATGCTGCTACCTATCGCCAAACGGACCGCAACACTGGAAGGGTATCAGGTCAACAAACTCGCCTCTGCGATCAATAATTATTCGGGCAATGAGACAAAGAGTGCTGCCTATGCGATGGTGTCGTTCAATCTCGGTGACTTGGTGACGGTTCTGCCGGGCGCACGCTATCAAAACCTGACAACAACATACACTGCGATGAGAGGAGTGCTTGTGCCCGGTTCCGGACTTCAGGGTGGAGAAGCAACCGTCACTGAGCAACACGGATATTTCCTTCCCATGGCGCACGTCCGGTACAAACCGGTCGATTGGTTTCAACTTCATTTTGCGTACACGAACACTCTGAATTATCCAGACTATGGCATTATTACACCAAGGTATTTGGTTGCACCAGCGTTTGTGAACTACAATAATTATAAACTGAATCCTGCCAGGGCGGAGAACTTTGATCTTGTTGGATCTTTCTTTTCAAACGAAATAGGGCTGTTATCAATCAATGGATTCGAGAAGCGAATCAAGGATCTGATATTTTTTTCCCATACATATGTTTCCGATCTCACTGCGTATCCTGACCTTCCACAGGGAGGAAATCCACAAACGTATGAATTCAACACGTACATCAATAGTCCTATTGTCATTAATGTTTGGGGAATAGAAACAGAATGGCAGACTCATTTTTGGTACCTACCCCAACCGTTTTCGGGGATCGTTTTGAATATTAACTACACTCACATTTTCTCAGGCGCGACATACCCCAGGGATACGTTGGCTGTAACATACAATGACACGACTGGTCAGGCCATCAAGACCGTTATGTATGCTCCGTATACGACACGGTTGCTCAATCAGCCGAACGATATAGCGAATATTGCTCTGGGGTATGACTATGCCGGGTTCTCTCTGAGGCTCTCCATGCTTTATCAGGACAATATATTCAAAGTACCAGATTTCTGGATGCAGAACAGGGTCAATTCCTCCAAGTACGTACGATGGGATCTTTCTGTGAAGCAGGATCTTCCCTGGTTTGGGATTCAGGTTTACTTTGATCTCCTGAATATTACCGGGGAAGATGATATTGATATCAACCAAAAAAACAGCTTTCCGGCGTCTCAAGAACGGTATGGGATGACGGCAGACGCCGGATTGCGGATAAAGTTCTAGGTTTTATCCAAAGAGGAAGGAGGTCAACGGAAAATCTGAACATGAACAAATTCTCGAACTAAAACCAGATGCTGTAGCGTTTTCACAATTCACTAACCAACATCACATTCACAATTCCAAGGAGGCACGCGATGAAGAACTTTTTCTGTTTGCTGACGCTGCTGGTTATGGCAGGGATAACTGTCGTACCAGGGCAGCTGTTTGCGCAGGCCGCTGATACGTTGGCTATCACGGCGTCGCCAGCAGGTAATCTCAACAACGTGATCAACGGTGATACGCTCGGAGGAGGTGTACGGGCACACCCAAATCGTGTGTACGTGCTTAGTCGTGGTTTGGTCTACCAGGTAACACAGCCGATGAAGGTGAACGGCTCTATCACGATTATTGCCAATGCAGGAACATCCAGACCCCCCGTGCTTGCACCTGCAATTCTTGCCGACAACTCTTCCATCGACCATTTTTTTGACCTTATTGGCAAAGGCAGCAAAGTGTCCGTATCCAATGCCTACATCATCTCTTTCCGGGCTGATGGCGCGCAACTTGGATGGAGTGATGGCATGAGAGTCAGCGCCGATAGCATAAAGCTGAAGCTGAGGGGCGTTATCTTTGACGGGTTTACCGATGCAGGAGTGGTACTGAATAACAACTGGATTAAACAGGATATTCAGGATTGCACGTTTAGGAATCTGATGCACTCGTCTTCGTGGTTTGGAGGTCAGCCACTCATGTCTGGCGATGCCCTTGCCCAGGACACCTGTAAAATCATCAACAACACATTCTTCTGCAACAATTCCTACTCGTGGTCTGTACGTGGATACTGTCCATACGCGTTGTTTGAACACAACACGATGGTCTATGGCACCGTGAATCCGTTCCTGATCAGGCAGGCAGTGAACGTCCACATCAAGAACAACCTATTCTACGCCATGCATTCAATGGGTGGGAATCCTGATCATGTGATCAACGGTTGGTTCTTGAACTATCCCGACACTGCATCCGATGGAATTATTCACGTCAGAGCATACGACACCGTGAGCTACTGGTATCACCTCTGGGGCAACGTAGCAATCAATGGTTCAAATTCTTATGAAAATGCAGCAATCGGTGTTACAGCTGCCATGGTTGCTCCGAATAAGAGAGTTCTCGACATCGAGAACAACGCCTACTTCTGGCCGCAGAAATACTTCAATTTCGTCAAGGCATACAACGATACGGTCCAGTCGAAGGATAGTGTAGACGTTCCAGTCTATGGCAACGCAAATGAAACCAAAATGTATCTGAAGAGAACACTCTATCTGCCGTCGTGGATCTCGAAATACACGTTGTGGTCGATTGATAGTTTGATGAAGCCGGCTGGCGCCAGCGCCCCAGTAACCGGTAATCTGAATCTTGACCCAGGATTTAGTGCTACGAACGTACTAAATCAAATGGATACGCTGGATGCGTACGTTGCAAAGATCGCCACGGGAACGATGGATAGGGCATGGTTCTATAGTCCGAGCAATGTGCTCTATCCTCCGGTCTGGCCATTGCCGGAAAACCTTGCTTACACGAGTACAGCTCTGCAGTCCGCGGGTACCGACCAGTTTGCAGTCGGAGATTTGAACTGGTTCCCCACACAAAAACAGCAGTGGATCAATACAGCTGTTGGGAAGAATCCGTCCAGCTCTTTGCCGAACGAATATGCGCTCGGCCAGAACTACCCGAACCCATTCAACCCGACCACAACGATCCAATACCAGATTCCGGCCAGTGGACTTACGACGTTGAAAGTCTACAATCTCCTCGGCCAGGAAGTTGCGACTCTTGTGGATGGACTTGTGTCGGTGGGGAGTCATCAGGTCACATTTGATGCATCCCGTCTCACGAGCGGTGTCTATTTCTACACGCTTCATTCCGGCAATTATGTTGGAACGAAGAAGCTGACGTTGTTGAAGTAGATTTCCGCCTGTAAGTATTCGCAGTCTGTAATACCAAGGCGCCTCGCGGAAGGTAGCGGGGCGCCTTTTTCTTGCATCCAACACCATCATGCTTTTTTGGGATTGCATGGCATCATGCGCACTTGTGAGCGATGGAACCGCGGTTCATTTGCGACAACCTGTCTCAAGAAAAGGACTAGCAGGAATCGGCGCAGTCTTGGTGATTTTGCTGACCAGCAATAGTCGAGCCTTTCAAGTATTGACAGCAGACCTTCCAGCTCCTGGGAACAACAGGGTAGCCTACTATGCTTTCGATGCCACGCCCGTAGGTCAGGGAATCTATCCCCTTACCACATTCACCGATAAGGCCAACATCGTGGTGGTATTCGAAGGAACCTTGTGGGAGCTGGCGGATTCAGTGCACTATTCTTCAGGCTGGATGAAGAATGCCTATTACAAATATTACAGCCAGATTTTGAGCGACATAAAGACACTGCAGGCAAGAGGTGTCAAAGTCCTCATGAATGTTGATGATACGAAATCGTGGAGCACTGACACGGTCTTTACAACTTATGATGGGACGCGTCTAAACTATCAGCAATTTGCTTCATTCATCGATACCTGCATCACGAAAATAGGCCTTGATGGTATTGCCCTGGATATAGAACACGGTGCAACAGACAATACGAACTATAGGAACCTGATTAAGGAAATTGGCAAGTATGTCGGGCCTCTGTCAACATCATACAGCACGTCACGAATTTACACGGCAGCTATCTATTTGTCGTCGTACGGGGTTCCCGGTCCTACCGTTATAGGGTGGGACCGGACTATTGCTGCATATCTGAATTTTGTAATGGACATGGGATATTTTCAGAATAACAATATCCGGTTCCACCGGTGGGCAGATTCTCTTGGTAACGGCAAAGTTATGGATGGGTTTTCCCACGATGACCCCAACAATAGCCTGAGCGTTGCTGCTGCCTGGGCCGCCTGGCATCCCACTCCTGACAAAGCCGGCGTTATGGTTTTTGCAGGGAATGTAAACAAACCATACACAGACTCCGTCTTCGCTGCATTGGAAGCCCCCGACCTTGCGACGAATCCGAATCCGGCAAATAACGCAACGGGCGTAAGTAGGGTGCTCACATTGAGCTGGACGACAGGCTTCGGCGTTACGTCGTGCGATGTGTACTTCGGTACATCGAATCCGCCAGAATCAAAAGGAAATCAAACCACAACGACGTACAATCCTGTTGTCCTTGCGCAGAATACGACATACTACTGGCGGATCGATGAAAAGAATTCATCGAGTACAACCGCCGGGCCGGTGTGGAGTTTTACCACGGACACAGACAGCACGACGAGTGTTGAGAGAACGGATGCAGAAGGGATTCCACAGAAATTCGCCCTCATGCAGAACTATCCCAATCCGTTCAATCCGACAACGGCCATAAGCTATGAACTTTCAAAGAACGGTTTCGTTACGTTGAGGGTGTATGACGCTCTGGGCAGGGAAATAAGAACTCTGGTTGATGGTTCTGAGGCTGCCGGGAAGCACAGTGTGAATTTCGATGGAGATCAATTACCAAGTGGAATCTATTTTTATCGCCTAACGGCTAGTGGAAATTCTTATGTCAAGAAGATGGTCTTGATACGATGAGACATATGGAAGAGAGGACGAAATCAAGACACGCACGAATTGGAGAAACCGGATGAAAACCGTTTTCTTTCAATTGATGGTCTTTTCCTTAGTCTGCGCGATGCATGCCTCTGCGAGCGATCCAAAGAAGAATTATGCGGTGATTAAGCCAACCGATTCCAAGGCGGATATTGTTCGCAAAGCTGCCAACGTCGTTCCTTCGCCGCGACAGTATGCCTGGCAGAAAATGGAGTTCACTGCCTTCGTCCATTTCGGAATGGACACGTTTACGGAGTCACAGCTGGGAACGGGCAAAGAGAGCCCTAAACTGTTCCTTCCGACAGATTTCGATTGCGATCAGTGGGCTCGAACATTTAAAGAGGCCGGCATGAAACTGGCTATTCTCACGGCAAAACATCACGACGGTTTTTGCCTTTGGCCGAGCAAATATACAAAGCACAGTGTGGAATACAGTCGGTGGAAGAACGGCAAGGGCGACGTCGTCCGCGAGTTTGTCGAGGCTTGTAGAAAATATGGATTGAAGATAGGATTGTATCTTTCACCCTGGGACAGAAACAGTTCAAGCTATGGCACATCAGCATACAACCGATATTTCATGAATCAGCTGACAGAGCTGTTGACAAATTATGGTGCGATAGACGAGGTTTGGTTTGACGGCTACAAAGGTCCGGAAGCCGGAAATGCAGACTACGACTGGCATTCCTATTACAGACTGATAAGAGAGCTTCAGCCGGATGCCGTGATTGCAATTTCGGGTCCGGACGTCCGCTGGGTTGGAACAGAATCGGGCTATGGAAGGGATACCGAGTGGAATGTTCTGCCCATCGACTTGACCACACTGGACGAACAGGAACTTAAGCGTGAGAAGGATCTAATTGATGATGTCTTTGTCCCGCGCAACTATATGGGAGAGGACATTGGGAGCAAGGAGAAGTTGAACGACGCAAAAGGACTGTTCTGGTACCCGGCGGAGACAGATGTCTCTATCCGTCCCGGATGGTTCTATGCGGCTTCGCAGGACACGGCCGTAAAATCGGTTAGCGAGCTCATCGACATCTATTTCAGTTCGGTGGGAAAGAATTCTGTTTTGCTTCTGAATGTGCCCCCGGACAAACGAGGTTTGATAACCGATTACGACAGAGACACCCTTCTGACCTTTCATAAGATCATTGATAGTATCTTCAATCGCAATTTCGCACGGGATGCGAAGGTGAAGATCGACAACAGACTGAACGAGGTAACCGCATCATCGCTCTTCGGCTCCGGCAAATATTGGTTGGCAGATGAACACGCGGACACTTCGTCCATTGAGTTTTTGCTCCCGGGGGAAGAATCGTTCGATGTTGCGATGCTTCAGGAAAACATTCAGATTGGCCAGAGGATTGAGCAATTCCATATCGATTACTGGGTCGGGCATTCCTGGCAGGTATTGACCAAAGGGACCACGGTAGGATACAAGCGCCTCCTGCGTTTTGCGCCGATTCGGACGAACAGGATTCGTATAGTAATCGAGAAATCCAGATTGAATCCGACCCTCTCCGACTTCGGCTTGTTCAATCTACCCGAGGAGTATCTCGGATTTCATAAATAGAACACGCATCCGCGAATGCTAGCCAATTTACCACGATGAAGAACATACGCACAAAATCACTTGTCGCTGCAGTTCTCCAGACAGGAGATCGATTCATACTTGCGGGCATCACCCTTCTGTTCGTGTTGTCAATTTCTGCCGCTCAAAAATCCGATCCCGTTCGATATGTGGATCCGATGATTGGGACGGCCGCGCACGGACACGTTTTTCCGGGAGCAACACTGCCATTCGGTATGGTTCAGCTGAGCCCCGATGAGGAAACGAGTGGTTGGGATTGGTGCTCGGGGTACAATTATTCTTCCAGGACAATTATGGGATTCAGTCACACCCATCTGAGCGGCACTGGCGCCATGGATTACGGGGATATTCTTTTTATGCCGACAGTTGGCAGGGTGATCGTTGTCCCGGGGACTGACGAGAATCCAGAGAGTGGGTACCGGTCAACATTTAGCCATTCAACAGAGAAGGCATCACCGGGCTATTACAGCGTCACCCTCGACAGGTATTCGGTGAAAGTCGAGCTCACCGCCACGCCCCGCTGTGGCTTGCACAAATATGTATTCCCTCAATCGGATAGTTCCAACGTGGTGATAGATCTCAGGCATGGTGTCGGCAACATGTGCACGGGCTCGTCGGTGCGAATTGTTGGAGACAGAAGGGTCGAAGGAATGAGGCGATCCCACGGTTGGGCAAATGATCGTTACATCTACTTTGTTGCAGAGTTTTCGAAACCATTCAAGAGATTCGGAACAGCAAACGGAAATGTCATCATGGCTGGCAACAGGAATGCAGAGGGAGATACCGTTAGGGTATTCGTGACGTTCTTAACCGGCAAGGATGAGAGTATTTTAGCGAGAGTCGGCATCTCGACCGTAAGTTTCGAAGGTGCAAGAAAGAACCTTGAGTCGGAGATGCCAGATTTCAATTTCACAAAGTATCAGGCAAAGGCACGAACAGTCTGGAACGAAGCACTGGGCAAGATTCTCGTTGAAGGTGGCACAGACGCTGAAAAGAGAACGTTTTATACCGCTCTGTATCACTCGATGATGCATCCCAACATATTTCAGGATGTCGATGGAAAGTACTTCGGAATGGATCACATGGTTCACACGGCTAAAGGTTTTGTCAACTATACGGTGTTTTCTCTCTGGGATACTTTTCGTGCTTTTCATCCGCTTATGACCATAATCGATCCGAGGCGCGACGAAGATTTTGTCAAGACGCTTATCGAGAAATATAAAGAAGCAGGACTCCTTCCGGTTTGGGAGCTCGCCGGCAATGAGACGTATACGATGATCGGCTACCCATCGATACCCGTGATTGTTGACGCGTACATGAAAGGACTGAAGGGATTCGACCCCGACACTGCTCTCGCTGCAATGGAGCACAGTGCCGACATGGATTGGCAAGGTCTGAAGTATTACAAGGAGCTTGGCTTCATTCCGGCGGACAAGGAGAACGAATCTGTTTCCAAGACGCTGGAATATGCGTATGACGATTGGTGCATTTCGCAATTTGCTCAGCAGCTTGGTAAGACAAAGGATTATCGGCAGTTCAACCAGCGTGCGTTGTTCTACCAGAACGTTTTTGATAGTGCCACCGGGTTCATGCGGGGAAAATTGTGGAACGGTCAATGGTACAGCCCATTCGATCCGTATTCGGTTTCGGGAAATTACACGGAGGCAAACGCATGGCAATATAGCTTCTTCGTTCCCCATGACGTCGGGGGCTTGATAAATCTCTACGGGGGGAAGACGAAGTTTGCGGAGAAGCTCGATTCACTCTTTAGCGAATCGAGCCGCGTGACTGGAAGGTATCAGCGTGATATCAGCGGAATGGTCGGACAGGATGCCCAGGGAAACGAGCCGAGCCATCACGTTGCATATCTCTATGATCATGCCGGTGAACCGTGGAAGACCCAGCGAGTGGTGCGAGAAATCATGTCGAAATGGTACACGGACAAAGTCGATGGCCTCTGCGGGAACGACGACTGCGGCCAGGTGTCTGCATGGTATGTCTTCAGTGCGATGGGCTTCTATCCTGTGACGCCGGGGCAAAACACGTATGCGCTCGGGAGCCCGATCTTCAGCAAAATCATTCTAAGACTCGGTCAGAACAAAACGTTCACGATCAAAGCGGAAGGTGCATCTGATCAGAATATGTATATTCAGGCCGCAACACTTAACGGAAAATCTCTTGACGCAGCCTATCTTCCTCATTTGGCCATTGTGAACGGTGGTGAACTCACCCTGACAATGTCGGACAGGCCGAATAAAGCGTGGGGTATCAATAATTCCGGTCTTTTTGCGATGGCCCCAGATCATAATGTTGTTCCGATGCCGGAGATCGAAACGACGGGGGATATTTTCTACGATTCGACGAATGTGTCGCTACGTTGCAGTGAACCTGGATTACAGATTCACTTCACCCTTGATGGGAATGAGCCCGGGTTCAGCTCGCCTGTTTATGTTTCGCCTATTACGGTCCGCAATCGGTGTACTCTCAAGGCCGTAGCTTGTCGGGGTGACCGTGAAATGAGCACGACCACGATAGCGAAATTCGTCAAGTCACTTTATCCACCGGCGATCTACAAGTCTCCATTTGCTGAGAAGTACACGGGGGGCGGAACCTTGGCTCTGACGGATGGAAGACATGGATCAACGAATTATCAGACTGGTGAATGGCAAGGATTTGAAGGGACCGACCTGGATGTCACCATTGACTTGACACAAGATAGGAAGCTCGACGAAGTGTCCACCGGGTTCGTGCAAGATACCGGTGTTTGGATATTCTTCCCCCAGTATGTCGAGTACTACGTGTCTCAAGATGGACATGTCTTCAAGAAAGTTTACGAGATGAAGAACGATGTTGATCCGCGCAAACAGAGTCTCCTTGTAAAACACTTTACGGCGAAGTTGAACGGAATTGAAGCAAGGTATCTGAGAGTGGTGGGAAAGAACATCGGTGTCTGTCCTCCGTGGCACGTCGGAGCCGGTTCAAAAGCATGGCTGTTTGTCGATGAGGTCACGATAAAATAAACTGGGTCGTGTTGAACAGAAGGAGACATCTGGAAATGAAAGACGCGTTCAGAAGAATAACCGAGAGAACCATTTTTGTCATTCTAGCCCTTGCGTCAACGGTGTACGGACAGAACGCGCAACCGGACACGTTGAAAGAAGGATTGTTTCTGCACATTGTATCGAGAGGCATCGGGTCTGCCGACCCTGTGATCCAACGGATCATACAAGGAAAAAGAATTCAGGCAACTGCCGGAGAGGCGGTGACGTTTGAGTCCGGACAAACCGAATCGTGGACATCCCGCGCTGCGGATTCCGCCGGTTGGTTCCGGGGTGAGTATCTCCGACGCGGTTACGGATTGTTTAACGTACGGTCAACTCAGGACAAAGTGGTTTTGCTGGAGGCAATGGGTAACTACCTCGTGTATGTCAACGGAGTGCCCAGAGAAGGCAACGCCTACGGTTACAAGGATATATGGAATAGCTGGGAGCCGGCCTTCGATTACTCGATGATTCCCATTCAACTCAAGAAGGGAGATAATCAACTGTTGTTTTACTGTGTCCGCGGGATGTTGAAGGTGAAGCTTGAGGACACCAGCCCCAGCGTCTTGTTCAACGTCAAAGATGTGACGGTTCCCGATCTGCTTGTCGGGGAGAAGGTGGATTGTTACGCCGCCATAACCATCATTAATGTCACGGATAAGCAGTTGAGGGATGCTTCCATCAGCGCATACAGCGATGGCGGGTACTCGGCAGTAACGAAAGTGCCGATGATACAACCGATGAGTGTCCGGAAAATCGGATTCAAGATTATTGGTCCGGCGTCTTCGTCTGCCGGAACGAAATCAATCAAGCTGAAAATACTGGACGGCCCGGATGCTTCGGCGAAGGAAATCGCAAACGCCGAAATAGTGGCAAAAATCGTCCCGCCGACATCGACTCATAATATAACCTATCTGAGCGACATCGACGGCAGCGTCCAGTACTACGCCATTGTTCCGCCGCGCAATCCGGATCCGAAGGATATGTCAGACGACGGCAAACCCAAGGCGCTGTTCTTTTCCCTTCACGGCGCTGATGTCATAGCAACCAACATGGCGAATTCATACGCGCCCAAGACGTGGGGCTACATCGTATGTCCTACGAACGGGGGTCCGTACGGGTATGATTGGGAGGACTGGGGAAGGTTGGATGCGCTTCAGGTCCTCGGAATTGCCAAATCGACACTCAACATCGACCCCAATCGCATCTACCTTACGGGTCACTCGATGGGAGGCCACGGAACCTGGATCATAGGTTCACAGTATCCTGATCAGTTTGCCGCAATCGGACCAAGTGCCGGATGGATCAGCTGGTGGACGTACGGGTTTCAGCACGATTCCGCTGCAACGCCGATGGAGAAAATGCTGAGGAGGGGAACAACGCCAGCCAACACCTATTGGCTCGACCAGAACTACAAACAGCTCGGCCTGTATATCCTCCACGGAAGCGAGGACGATAATGTGCCGGTAACAGAATCGATCAATATGGCGGACAGCTTGAGTAAGTTTGACAAGGACTTCATCTTCCACGAGCAAATGGGAGTAGGACACTGGTGGGGGTTGGATGATCAAGCCGGGACGGACTGCGTGGACTGGCCTCCGATGTTTGATTTCTTTGCGAGACATGCGAAACCGGGCATAGGGAGGATACAGAACATTGACTTCACGACCGCGAGTCCGGGTGTATCGGCAACGGACTACTGGCTTACGATTTACGCCCAGGAGAGGCAACTCGAGGTGAGCAGAGCAATCGTGAAATTCATACCGTCGAGAAACCGCTTTGCCGGCACGACAAGCAATGTAAAGATCTTATCTTTTGATTTGACGATGACCGATCGGAACAATCCGTTCAACGTCGACCTGGATAGTACAAAACTTGAGGGAGTCACCGTTCCACCGAATGCTAACCGGCTTTGGCTGAAAAAAGAAAATGGCCAGTGGAAGGTAACGTCAGAACCTCCCCCAGGCGACAAAGGGCCATCGAGATACGGAACGTTCAAAGATGCCTTCCGGCACAATGTTGTTTTCGTGTATGGCACACACGGGACCAAAGAAGAGAATGAATGGGCATTTGACAAGGCTCGATTCGATGCCGAAACCTTTTGGTATCAACGCGGCGGTTCTGTTGATATCGTCTCGGACAAAGAGTTCAAGACTGGCGTGGATCCTGATCGAAGCATAATCCTGTACGGGAACGATGAGACGAACTCAGCATGGCACGAAGTGCTCGACCAATCGCCAGTCAGCGTTTCAGACGGGAAGTTGATTTTTGACAAGAAGGTCATGAAGGGAAAAGATTACGCGTGCTTCATGATCAGACCGAGGAAAGGTAGCACGATTGCAAGCGTTGGAGTCGTTGGTGGAACGGGCATAGAAGGAATGAAACTTACCTATACGGTGCCATACCTTGAGCCGTGGTATTCGCTTCCGGATCTCACGGTTCTTAATGTGAGCATGTTATCTCGAGAATCGAAAAACAGCGATTCCGCAGGTCGGAACTATGGCAGAAGAATTAGTTTCGGAGGCGAACAAGGAGTGAAGATCTCCGGCTTCTTCGGACTTGATTGGTCCATCAAAAATGGCGAATTCGTCGAGCAGTGATGAGACATCAACAGGGTTTAAAACATACCAAATTGTCCAGACCTTGAATCCAGTTGAGTGAATGCCATGAAGTATCCAATACTCCTCATGCTCTGCGTCCTTGCTGGTAACATCGGTCTGGGACAGACTGGACGTGAACCAGCGAAATTTCCGACCCCGCAGATTCCGTTCTCGCCGAAAGAGTATGTCTGTTACCGAACTCCCGTTTCGATCCACGTTGATGGGAAGCTCGATGAGGAGTCGTGGCAAAAGGCTGCCTGGACGGACACGTTTGTCGATATCGAGGGTGACTTGAAGCCCGTACCTCTCTTCAAGACGAAAGCAAAAATTCTTTGGGACGACAAATACCTGTACGTTGGAGCGGAGATACGTGAACCACATCTTTCGGCGACCCTGAGGCAAAGAGATACGGTGATATTCAGGGATAACGACTTCGAGGTGTTCATCGATCCCAATGGCTCGACACAGCCTTATTATGAGTCTGAGTTCAATGCGCTGGGAACTGTATGGGATCTGCTCCTCCGTGAGCCGTACCGTGATGTAGACAAAGCAGCGGTTAATGCGTGGGATATCAAAGGACTCAAGGTAGGTGTGTCATTGCAGGGAACGCTCAATGATCCGTCCGACATCGACACGGGCTGGACAATCGAACTGGCTTTTCCCTGGGATGTGCTCGGACAGTGCGCAAGAGAAGGAGCGCCGCCGAAAGACGGTTCTCAGTGGCGGATCAATTTCTCAAGAGTCGAGTGGCGAACCAGAGTCGAACACGGAACATACGTGAAAGAGGCCGATCCAGTCACACACCAGCCTCTACCGGAATACAACTGGGTCTGGTCGCCGCAAGGTCTCATTGACATGCATTACCCTGAAATGTGGGGTTTCATACAATTCTCTGACAAAACTGTCGGAGACGGACACGAGCAGTTCAGGTGGAACCCGGTTGAAGATGCGAAGTGGATGCTGAGAAAAATATATTACGCTGAACGACAGTACTTCCTTAACCGCGGTGTCTATACTGACAGTATTTCAAGCCTGGGCATCGCTGCAGATTCTCCAAAAGGATACTCATCGTTGCCAAAAGTTTTTGTCACTCCAAGTCTGTTTGAAGCCGTCATCGCAAGCGATGACGGGACTACGCTTGTCCATATTGATCAAACAGGTAGAACCTGGGAAACAAGAACGAAATGAATCGGATTTCTCTGATCCTTTGTCTGGTCACGCTTGTCTTCGTTTCGATGTCTTTGGGGCAGAGCGTGATCAACGTCGTTCCCAAACCGAACTCGATTATTCCTGAGCCGGGCTCGTTTCCACTTTCCAGATCAACCGGCATGAACCTTCAGGGTTCGCTCAAAAGTTTGGGTCTTTACTTGACTGAGCAACTGAAGGAATTTACTCGTCTTGACCTTTCTCGTACAGCCGCTAACAATCACAATGTCATTACTGTCGCGGTTGACACAGATCTTGCCGACCCCAATGTGGAAGCTTACCGGCTTGATGTCCATCGAACGGCAATCAGATTAAGAGCCAGGACGGAGATCGGCTTGTTCAGGGGAGTGCAGACGCTGCTGCAATTGATTCCACTTCCGGATTCTGCTAAAACGGGTATCTTCCATATCCCATGTTGTCGAATTGTCGATCGCCCGCGGTTCCGATGGCGTGGCTTAAATCTGGATTGCGTCCGCCATTTCATGACCAAAGATTTTGTGAAACGATACATCGATCTCCTCGCTTATTATAAGTTCAATATTTTCCACTGGCATCTGACCGACGATCAGGGATGGAGGATTGAGATCAAGAAATATCCGAAGCTCACGCAAGTGGGTGCATGGCGTAAAGAGGCCGACGGCACAATCTACGGTGGATACTACACGCAAGAGGATATCAAGGAAATCGTAAACTACGCAAAGACAAGATATATTACGGTCGTCCCCGAAATTGAAATGCCCGGACATTGTGAAGCTTCACTCGCATCCTATCCTGAAAATGCTTCCATCGATGGACCGTTCAACGTTGGCATCCGATGGGGCGTGTACAAAGACATCTACTGTCCGGGAAAAGAAGAGACGTTTGCCTTTCTGGAGAATGTTCTTCGCGAAGTGATGGATCTTTTCCCATCCCGCTTTATTCATATCGGCGGGGACGAAGTGCCGAAGGATGAATGGAAAGGAAACGCGCTTTGTCAGAAGCTGATGAGGCAAGAGGGCTTGAAGAATGAGGAAGAGCTCCAGAGTTATTTCATTCGGAGGATCCAGGAATTTCTGAGATCGCACGGCAGAGAAATCGCCGGGTGGGATGAGATCCTTGAGGGAAACGGTCCGGATTCCGGGGCGGTCGTTGAATCGTGGAGGGGAGTCGATGGTGCGATTCAAGCGGTGAAGGCAGGACTCAACACAATCGTCTCTCCGGGAGATTTTACATATTTGAGTCAGGACGCGGAACGATTGAGCATCGACACGGTCTATGCGTTCGATCCGATGCCGCACGGTTTCGGTCCTGATGAGCAGAAGCGTGTGCTCGGCACAGAGGCCAGCATGTGGAGCGAAAACGCTCCTCAGCCAGCAGTAGACAGCAAGATGTTTCCAAGACTCCTCGCACTAGCGGAAGATGCGTGGACCCTTCCCGCACGCAAAAACCTCACCGACTTTCACAACCGGCTTGTCTACCAATACGATCGCCTCGCATATCTCGGCGTTGACTACGGACTCGAAAAGAAAGCAATAGTGTTTGATACGAAGTTTGACAGGAGTAAACGGCAGTTCATAGTCAGCCTGACTCCGACCCAGTCTGGTATTCAAGTTCTCTATACCATTGGAGACACTCTAACCTTGGGCAATTCCCGATTGTACGAAGGGCCAGTATCGATTAACGGTCCTTCCACACTCATTACTCAAGCCGTAATGAAGAGACGGCTGGTTGGCAATCCGATTACGTTGTCCTTCATAACAGATGATGCTCTCAATGCTCCGATCACGGTGACCGAGCCATACTCACCGAAGTACTCCGCGGGCGGTATCGGGGCTCTCGTCGATGGAATTCGCGGCACAATGAATTTCAGAGACGGTTTGTGGCAGGGTTACCAGGGGATCGATATCGATGCGACTGTCGATCTTGGGAAGGAGAAATCTGTTTCAGAAATCGGCACCGGATTCTATCAGGAATCCGGTTCATGGATATTCATGCCGGACAGCGTCCAGTACTTCGTTTCCACAGACGGTGAACATTTCGAAGAGGCAGGAGTCATCCGCAATGATGTGCCCGAAGAAGATCCTGATGCGATCAAGAAGGATTTTGTTCTGAGATTCGACAAGAGAAAGGCCCGGTACGTCCGGATTGTGGCGAACAATATTGGAGTCTGTCCTCCGTGGCACCCCGGGGCCGGAGGAAAAGCGTGGCTCTTTATCGACGAGATATTTGCGAACTGATTCAATAAATGTCAGGTCTGAACCTTGAAATCACATCTTAAGAAATCCATTCTTGTCCTGGTCGTTCTTCTGTCTGCCTCATCCGTTTCTATTTCTCAGGAATATCTGCAGAAATACTATCCTGAAACGGATACATTGGTCTTGGCCAAGCTCCACCAATGGCAGGACGCCAAATTCGGTCTCCTGATGCATTGGGGGACCTATAGTCAGTGGGGAGTCGTCGAATCGTGGTCGATTTGTTCCGAGGATGAGGGGTGGGAACGGAGGAGAGATTCCAGCTACACGGATTATAAAGAAAAATACGAAAAGCTCATTAAGACATTCGACCCGGTAAAGTTTGACCCGAACAAATGGGCTGAAGCGGCGAAAGTCGCAGGGATGAAGTACGTCGTTTTCACTACCAAGCATCACGACGGCTTCTGCATGTTCGATACAAAGACCACTGACTACAAGATCACAGGACCAGAATGTCCATTTCACATCGATTCACACGCCAATGCTGCTAAAGAAGTCTTTGACGCGTTCAGAAGTGACGGTTTCATGATTGGTGCGTACTTCTCAAAACCAGATTGGCACTGTCCGTTTTATTGGTGGCCCAACTTCGCGACGCCTGACAGGAATCCAAACTATAGCATTAAGCGGTATCCACAGCGCTGGCAGGAATATGTCACGTATACACAGACTCAAATCAATGAATTGATGACGAATTACGGCAGGATGGATATACTCTGGCTCGATGGTGGTTGGGTGCGCACGAAGACCGATCAGGAAATCATCCGGCAGAAGCTCAGCGCAGACTATGCCACTTTTCCCCAGAGTCAGGACATCGACATGCCCGCGATCGTGAAGAACGCGCGCGAGAAGCAGCCCGGATTGATTGTGGTTGACCGCGCAGTGACCGGGCCGTACCAGGATTATCTTACCCCGGAGAATACGGTTCCCGAAAAACCGCTATCGTATCCTTGGGAGACCTGCATGCCGATGGCGACAAGCTGGTCGTACGTCCCTCACGACAAGTACAAGTCTGTTCACGACCTCATCCATCTGCTCGTCGACATCGTGTCGAAAGGGGGAAATTTCCTGCTCAACGTCGGTCCCGGTCCCGACGGCGAATTCGATCCGGTCGCTTACGACAGGTTGAGAGGAATCGGGGAATGGATGAAGGTGAACAGCGAGGCGATCTACAACACGCATCCTGTTGCTCCGTACAAGCAAGGGAAGGTCTGCCTGACGCAAATGGACGATGGCACGGCGTTCGCCATCTATCTGGCCGACAAGGGAGAGACGGTTCCACCGTCGAAGATTTGGATGGATAATATCTGTCCGGCAAAAGATGCGAAGCTGACGCTTCTGGGATATGGCGACACATCAGTTGAATGGAACAAAGTGGGGGAAGGATTTGAGGCCGATATACCGAAAGGTTTCCAGGAGCGTCCACCGTGCGAGAACGCATGGGTGCTGAGAATATCCAAGCTTGAAAAATGAAAAAGGAAAAATCGTGAAAAAGTCCATTCTGTTTGCTGCACTCTTTGTCATGGTGGCTGCGGCCAGCGCACAAACCTTCTCGGCTGTCGCGGTTGATAAAAAAGATTCCAGGATGCAGTGGTGGCGCGAGGCCAGGTTTGGAATGTTCATCCATTGGGGGATCTACGCCGTCCCGGCACAGGGTGAATGGTATATGGCCAACGCGAACGTCCCACGCGAGAAATATGCCCAATACGCAAAAGAATTTGACCCAACGGAGTTCAATGCCGACGAATGGGTCAGGATTGCCCACGACGCGGGAATGAAGTACCTGGTTATCACTTCTAAGCATCACGACGGCTTTTGCATTTTCAATACGAAGGCCACAACGTACAACGCGGTCCAAGCAACACCTTGGCACAAGGATCCGCTCCAAGCTCTGAGCGCTGCCTGCAGAAAATATGGCGTCCGGTTCGCCGTCTACTATTCCATCATGGATTGGCATAGCCCGGACCAGGGGGCGAACAAGCCGGACTCCGTTGCGCCGGTCTATAACCCGACTCATTTCGAACCCGGGAAGAAACAGGCGTACATTGCTTACATGAAAACGCAACTCAAAGAACTGGTAACCCAGTATCATCCGGCAATTCTTTGGTTTGACGGCGGCTGGATGAACGGATGGACATCGGAAGACGGGAAGGCGATCTATGAGTACTCGAGAAAGTTGGATCCCAAACTTGTCATCAATGACAGAGCCATGGGAGCGGGAGATTACGGCACTCCTGAACAACAGATTCCCGCTAATGGTCTGCCGGGTCAGGATTGGGAAACGTGCATGACCATCAATAACAATTGGGGGTTTAATCTGACTGACATCAGTTTCAAATCTGTCGCTGATCTGCTTCATAATCTGATCGATATCGCAAGCAAAGGCGGCAATTATCTTCTGAACGTTGGGCCAACAGCCAAGGGAGTGATTCCGCATCCTGAGGTCGATCGCCTCGAAGCAATGGGTCGATGGCTGAAACTCAATGGGGAGTCTGTCTATGGCACGACTGCAAGTCCGTTCACAGTGCAATTGCCCTGGGGACGGTGCACGCAGAAGTCCGAAAACCTGTATTTGCAGGTTTTTGATTGGCCGAAGGATAATAAGCTCGTCGTTCACGGAATATACGACAAACCGAGTCTGGTGTACCTGCTTGCTGACAAGAACAGGGCAGAGTTGCAATTCGAAAAAGAGGGAGACTCGCTGGTGATAAACGTTTCGTCCAAGGCTACGGATAGCATATGCAGTGTAATTACTTTGGAATTCAAGGGTCGACCGGTCGTGTACAATCCTCCCTCCATTGTGTATTCGTTGCCAGTGTTTATAGATACTCTCGGCGTGAATTTCGAGACTCCAACGAAGGACGTCGAAGTGCGCTACACGCTCGACGGAACGAGGCCCACGATGCAATCACCCGTGGCAACGCGCGAGATCGCGCTCACTCACACTACGACCGTTTTCGCCGCCTGTTTCCTTCAGGGTGAGGCCGTGAGTGAACCTGCGCAAGTTACCCTTGTCAAAGTATCCCCTCAGCCCGCTGTGGAAGTGCAGAACGGCGTTCGCTACCGCTACTACGAAGGGAAATGGGACTCTCTTCCAAATTTCGGCGCGTTGACGCCCATTCGTCAGGGGACGTTGGAGAGTTTTGTTCTGCCTCCTCAAAAAGCGCTCGTCGATTACGGCGTTGTGTATACTGGTTTCCTGAGTGTTCCTCAGGATGCGGTCTATCGATTCTACACGGCCTCCGACGATGGGAGCAAGCTGTACATCGGCGACAGTCTTGTGGTGAACAACGACTATCAGCACGGAGCGGTCGAAAAGGAAGGATTGATCGCACTGGCAAAGGGCTTTCATCCAATCCGCGTTGAGTTTTTCCAGGCAGCCGGTTATGATAGTCTCAGCGTAAGCTACGGCAGTTCAACTATAAAGCAACATTTTATCTCAAGCAAGGAATTGTCCTTTGAGAAATAGACGACGCTGTATTTGGAGGGACTATTGGTCTTTTGCAAGTGTCACGGTGATCAAGGGAGGCTTTCAATGAGAAGACTCGCAGCAATGTTGCTCTTTGCGGTGGGCTTGCTTTTTGCGGATGTCCAAGTGCACACATTTACTTTGTCGGGGGATGAATTCCTTCTTGACGGCAAGCCGTTCCAGATCATAAGCGGGGAAATGCATTTCGCGAGGATACCCAGAGAGTATTGGCGGGCAAGATTCAAGATGGCAAAAGCGATGGGGCTAAACACGATATGCACGTATGTCTTCTGGAATGTGGAGGAGCCGGAACAAGGAGAGTTCAATTTCAAGGGGGACGCTGATGTGGCGGAATTTGTTCGACTGGCACAGGAGGAGGGACTCTGGGTCATCGTTCGACTCAGCGCTTATGCGTGCGCTGAATGGGAGTTTGGCGGGTATCCATACTGGCTATTGAAAGAAAAGAACCTGAACGTCCGAAGCCGTAATCCTGAATTTCTGAAATTGATGAAGGCGTACTATGAACAGCTTGGACAACAGCTTGCGCCTCTCCAGATAACTCACGGTGGCCCCATATTGATGGTGCAGGTCGAAAACGAATACGGTTCTTTCGGAGATGATAAAGAGTATCTCAAGATCAACGAAGAGATGATGCGGGAAGTAGGATTTGATGTTCCATTATATACTTTGGATGGAATTGATATGGTGTCCAGAGGCTGTGTCGAAGGCGCCCTCCCCGCAGTTGACGGGTCGACAAACATCGGACAAATAATGGATGTCGTCAAAAAGAATAATCACGGCCACGGACCGTTCTTCGTCGGAGAATGGTATCCAGGCTGGTTCGATGATTGGGGAAAACCATTCAGAACTGTCTCAACAAAGGATTGTGTGGTACAGCTTGATACAATACTCGCACACGGCTTGTCAGTCAATATGTACATGGCGCACGGCGGTACAACCCGGGCTTTCATGAACGGTGCAAATATGTCGGATAGTGATCCGTACTCACCCCAGATAAGCAGTTATGACTACGATGCACCAATCGACGAGGCGGGTAATCCAACTCCGAAGTTCTACGCCCTGCGGAATGTCATCCAGAAATACATCCCGACAGGTGTGACGATTCCCAGCGTCCCTAAGACTGAGCCACCGATCACCATTCCAAAATTCAGGCTGGCGTATGGCACGGACGTACTGCACGCATTGCCAATACCGGTCTACTCGGTTAAGCCGCTTACATTTGAAGATCTCGATCAGGCTTATGGTTATGTGCTGTATCGAACCAAGGTCAAAGGACCGCTTGAAGGGAAACTCGAAATAATTCATTTGAGGGACTACGGCATCGTTTTCGTGAATGGCAGACGAGTCGCCGTTTTGGACAGACGACTAAACCAGGAGACGTGCGCAGTTCACCTGCCGGATTCGTTAAACACCGTCGACGTTTTTGTGGAGAATCTCGGCCGGATAAATTACGGAAAGTATATTAATGACAACCATAAGGGCATCACGAAGGAGGTGCTCATCAATGGTAACAACGTCACCGGGTGGAGCATGTATGGATTTCCATTCGGCGCGGAGCCAGAGATTTCGTCACGCCTCACGGACACGACACAGTATCCCATAATAAGGGAAGGTGCCTTCGACCTATCGGAAGTCGGCGACACCTACCTTGACATGAGAGACTGGGGAAAAGGGCACGTCTGGCTCAACGGGCACAATCTCGGAAGGTATTGGGACATTGGGCCGCAACAGACGATTTACATGCCGGCGCCGTGGCTTAAGAAGGGAAAGAACAAGCTCGTCATCTTTGAGGAATTGAAGACGGAAGAGGATGCAATCGAAGCTATCGCGACACCGATTCACTAATCAATCCCGCAAGGAATTGATCAACGAAGTCTACAGTCCAGCATTTCACGCCACTGAATCCTATGGTCACTGATGGTCTGAAGCCGAAGCACCCAGCCCTTTGGGTCCCGACGCTGTACATTGCCGAAGGGCTCCCCTTTGTCATCGTGAATGTGGTCTCAGTCCTGATGTACAAGAGTTTCGGGTTGAGCGATGCGCGCATCGCGTTTTTCACGAGCCTTGTGACGATCCCGTGGGCGCTCAAGCCCCTCTGGGGGCCATTACTTGAGATGTTTAAGACGAAAAAATACTTCGTCCTTGCGACGCAATTTTTAGGGGGAATTTCATTTGGACTCCTAGCCTTCACACTGAACCTTCCTGACTATTTCACGTGGACACTGATTTTCTTCGCCATTATTGCTATCAATTCTGCAATTCACGATACGGCAGCGGATGGTATTTATATCAACGTCTTGTCGGACAAAGAGCAGGCTCAGTACGTCGGCTGGCAGGGAGCCTTCTACAATGTCGGAAAAGTGCTCTCGCAAGGCGCTTTCGTGTATCTCGCCGGTCGTCTCGAGAAAAGCCTGGGCGTCGTAACGGCGTGGACCATTGTGATGAGTTGTTTTGGTGCACTTCTCGTGTCGTTGAGTCTCTATCATTGGCGGTTTCTGCCGACTGGAGGACGATCCGGCGAAGTGAAAACCGTCAGAGAAACAGTGCAGACGTTTTGGGATGTCGTCGCCAGGTTTTTCCAGAAAAAGTACATCGGCTGGGCCATCGTCTTTCTTATTCTCTACCGTTTTGCAGAAGGACAGGCAATCAAGATCGTTCCGCTGTTCATGCGGGCAGCTCGCGAGCAGGGGGGATTAGGTCTCAGCACCGAAGACATTGGAGTGCTCTATGGATTCTTTCCCCCTCTGGCGTTCATTCTGGGATCAGTGTTGTCGGGATATTTCACGGCAAATCGTGGCTTACGGAAGGCATTGATCGTGCTCTGCGCGTTTTTCAACATTCCGTTTGTGGTCTACACGTTCCTTGCGATTTTTCAACCCACGAGTTTCGTGACGATCACGACATTGGTGATGTTCGAGTATTTCGGTTATGGTTTTGGATTCGTTGGACTGACGTTGTTCATGATGCAACAGATTGCTCCCGGCAAGTACAAAATGGCCCACTACGCATTTGCGACTTCGCTCATGCAACTCGGTTTTCTGATCCCATCGATGATCAGCGGCGTTGTAAGCGATTTTCTTGGGTATGAACATTTCTTTATCTGGGTCATGATTGCGACGATTCCTTCTTTTATAGCATCGTGGCTGGTTCCGTTCCGTGATACACATTTGGAAGAAGTTGCGGTGCAACCAGGGTAGGTAGGTTACGTGAATGGGGGCGAGAAAAACGCGGGCATTTGGCGGGATCACAATCCCTCCTTAAACGCTGCCCGTACATTTCAGAAAAGGAGAATGCATGCGTTACGGTTTCTTTGATGATGAAAATCGAGAATATGTGATCGAGCGTCCGGATGTTCCTGTTTCCTGGACGAATTATCTGGGCGTCAAGGACCTCTGCACTGTCATTTCGCACAATGCAGGAGGATACTCATTCTACAAAACGGCTGAGCATCACCGGATTACTCGTTTCCGGCAGAATGGTGTGCCACTGGACCGCCCCGGCCACTATGTCTACATCCGCGATGACGAGACAGGCGAATACTGGTCAATTTCATGGCAACCCGTCGGCAAAGATCTCACGAAAGCAAGATATGAATGCCGTCACGGGCTTTCATATTCAAAATTCAGCGCTGACTATCAAGGGATTCAAGCGGAACAGCTTCTCTTTATCCCTGTTCCCGATGATGTCGAACTGTGGGATATCAGACTGAAAAATAATAGCACTCGCCCCCGGAAACTTTCACTTTTCACTTACTGCGAATTCTCTTATCACCATATCGAAATTGACAACCAGAACTTACAAATGTCTCTGTACGCCAGCGGTTCCAGTTATGCGGACGGGATCATTGAATATGATTTCTTTTATGAGCCCTGGACATATCACTTTTTCACATCGAATGTGCAACCTGATTCCTACGACTGCGTTCGGGACAAATTTCTTGGAAACTACAGAACAGAAACAAACCCCATTGCAGTCGAACAGGGACACTGCAGTAACACAAGTGAGCTTGGAGGAAACCACTGTGGATCCCTTCACAAACGATTTA
>JADGQA010000127.1 GCA_017882185.1 Bacteroidota bacterium | reverse complement strand
GCTTGATGCGGTCGCCGACGCGGAATGGCCTGTCGATCATAATGGTGAACCCGGCGATCATGTTGGACAGCGTGTCCTGGGCAGCGAGGGCGATGGCAACTGAGCCGCCTCCCAGGAAAACGAGCAAACTGCTGACGTTGAAACCGAAGGTACCCAGCACCATGATTAAGGCAATGAAAACGATCAGCGAGTTTACCAGACGGTTAATGAGGATGATCAGCGCATCGTTGACCCTGGAAGATGTCTTCTTTGCCTGTGCTTCAACGAAGTACTTGATTGAAGCGTTAAGGAGCTGAATGGCAAGGAACGTGATAGCAACAATAAAGAGAACAGACACGGTCGCACTGATGTAACCGATAATCCGGTGTGCATTCAGCTCGCTTGCAGATATTGATTTTCCGATTTCATCAATCGCCAGGTATGAGGCTGCAACGATGGAAAGCCACTTGATCCTGGGAAGGACAATTTCGAGGAGGACGTCGTCAAGCGTGCTCTGAGTCCGCGCAATGATTTTTCGTCCTGCGGTTTCAAGGAACCGCTTCACAATCCAGCCGAGTGCAATTAAACCGGCAAAAATGAAGACTGACACGATGATGTGATACAAAAGTTGGTGTCCGAGACTTTGTCTTAATTGTTCAAGCATAGCGTGGAGCCGGATTGAAATGATGTACTATTATGAGTAGGTCAATGAACGTGCTAATAATTGCCGCGACTTCCAGGCTTCGTTACGGGAATACCTTTCTGGCACAAGGGGCATTCCTCGGGTTTATATGCCACAACGTCCAACTGAAGCACCGAAAAGTACTTTGCATCGAACTTGATCTTGCCGTTGCTCCGGTCGACGATGTAACCAACACCGGCGAGCGTCCCCCGTTCTCGCTTGACGATATCGACTACTTCAAATACCGATCCGCCTGTGGTGACAACGTCTTCGACGACGAGACAGCGTTCTGCGGGCCGGATTTCAAACCCCCGCCGCAACTCCATTATTCCTTCCTTCCGCTCCGTGAAGAGGGTCCGGACTCCGAGCATTCGTCCGACTTCAGTTCCTACCACGATACCGCCGATGGCTGGGGAGATCACGACCTCGATTTCGCTGTATTCGAAGTGTTTCGCAATTTCTCCGGCGAGCAAATGCATGTACTTTGGATATTGCAGCACCTTTGCACATTGAAAGTATTGGCTGCTGTGGAGACCGGAGGTAAGCTGAAAATGCCCCTCCAGGAGGGCTTTGGTTTCACGAAAAATGTCGAGGATTTGTTCTTTGGGAATTCTCAACGCTGATTTGAGCGGATAGTATGAATGGATGACAACATTGCGACGAAAAATAGCAAGAACTTCACACAGAGGCAATTGAGACAGGCGATTTCCGCCACCGGATCGAGCCGATTCGGAATTCTTCAGCAGACCGACTCAGAGCTGCTCAATCTCCTCGGCCAGCGCGAAATCTTTTTCAGTCAATCCCCCGGCACTGTGGGTGGAAAGTGTGAGGGTGACCTTGTTCCACCGGATGTCAATATCGGGATGGTGATTGGCTTTCTCGGCGAGGAGTGCAACGGAATTCACAAATCCCATTGACCTGACAAAATCTTTGTGCTCATAGAGTTTCGTAATCTCAATTCCCTTTCGTTTCCAGCCTTGAAGAGCGCCTAAGCGCGTTTTGATTTGATCTTTCTTCAGCACATTCGCCATACCGGTTCCCTTTTCATTAATTACGAATCGTTATTTACAGCGTCATCGCACGATTCTTCGAGAGCTTTTTGAACTCGCTCCGAAGAATGATATGTCTGGAATCAACGGCGCGATCGATGGCAAGTATTCCCCGCAAATGATCAATTTCGTGTTGCAGAAGCTCTGCGAGCGCACCCGATGCCTTGAGGTACTTCTTCGTTCCCACTTCATCCTGGAAAGACACCGAGATTGAATAGTATCGCTCAACTTTCACAAGAATATCCGGGAATGAAAAGCAATCATCCCACAATGTAAATGTCTTTCTGCTCCGTTGTGCAATTTTTGGATTGATGAGCGGTCCCTGGTAGTCGAAGTTTATGTAGACAACTTGTTTGGAGGATCCGATTTGAGGTGCGGCAATGCCACGACCGAAACCGTTGCGCGCGCGAAAGTCAGCCAAGGTATCCTTCAAATCTGCAATGCACTCTCGGTTCTCTGCAGAGTTGATGTCCTTCACCGGTAAGCATTTCTTACGAAGGATTGGATTACCAAGGAGCGTAATTTCTCTGGCCGACATTGGGTACCCTGTGCAAATCACCGCCAATATACAGAATCGCTTCCGCCGATGCAATTTCTTGCATCTGGCTTCAAATCTCGCTACTTTTTTTTAAAAGGATTGTTCCCAACCATGGAACGCTTTCTCCGCTCGGCCGGGATCGTGCTGGTGCTGCTCATCCTGCAAACTACGTTTATTCCTTATCTGTCCGTCATCGGATTCCTTCCGGATATCTTCCTGCCGTGGCTTATCTACGTTGCACTTCGCAGAGGACAGGTTGAGGCGACAATCTATGGATTTGCAGTGGGCTTCCTGCTGGATATCACCGCCACAAAATTCCTCGGGTTAGCAACTCTTTCCAAGACGATTTGCTCGTTCGCCGCGGGCTATTTCTTCAATGAGAATACCACCGGGCAGACCCTCGGTTCCTATCGTTTCGTGCTGATTGTCCTTCTCTGTTCCTTCATTAACGACGTCGTGTATTTCACGGTGTTTTTCCAGGGGTTGGAGGGATCTCTCATCATCCACGTGCTGCAATTCAGCGTCGCGTCAACCATCTACACGGGTGTCATAAGCTTGTTGCCGATGTTCGCCTTTTCGCAAAAGTACAGTACTTCGTTGGCCCAATCATGATGACAGAGGAATTTGGCACGCCGCAAAGGTATTCCATCCTCAGGTTCGTTATCATTGCGATTATCGGCGTCTTGTTCATACGCTTGTACATGCTCCAGCTCTTTAGCTATGAAGAGTATGCAGGAGAGTCCGAGAAGAACAGCGTTCGCATGATCACAGCAGAACCGGTCCGAGGATATATTTTTGATCGCAACGGCAAGCTCGTCGTCGATGACGGTCCATCCTTCACTATCACAGTCACACAAGCTGAATTCTACAACTACAATGTCGGGGAACTTGCGACCCTTCTTGATCTTGATGATCAGACTCTGCAGGATCGGATCAACCGTGGTGTGATCAATGCACGGAGCCGTTTCACTCCTGTGAAGGTAAAACGGGATATCGATTTCTGGACGCTGTCTTCGATTGAAGAGCGCATGTTTGAGCTCCCCGGCGTGAGCTACGATGTCGAATCGAAGCGAATTTACGTGGGACCGGCGCGGGCCTCGCACCTGCTCGGATACTGCAAGGAGATTGGAGAAGCCCAGTTGGCAAAGTTTGGAGAGCGATACAAGCTTGGAGATCTGATCGGGTCTTCAGGGATCGAGTCTAGCTATGAACAATTGTTGCGTGGCGAAAAGGGAAAGCAGTTCATTTCCGTCAACGCAAAGGGTCAGGTGATTGGAAGTTACGATGGTGGAAAGGAGGATCTCCCGCCGAGGGAAGGGTTCGATTTGATCCTCAGTGCCGATTTTGGTTTGCAGGCATATGCGGAATCCCTGATGACACAGTATAAGGGAGCGCTTGTGGCGATTGACCCTGAGGATGGAGGAGTCCTTGCCGTGGTGAGCACACCGGACTATGATCCATCGGTATTCAGCGGCGTGACGTCGACCGACGAGTGGAATAAGCTGAACGACAATCCTGACAAACCACTCTTCAATCGTGCGACGATGACTCTCTATCCGCCGGGTTCCACCTTCAAGATGGTGCTCGCAGCCGCAGCACTCCAGGATGGCATCATTGACAAGAATTGGCACATTACTTGTCCCGGCGGCTTCAGGTTTGGAAACAGGTTTTTCAAGTGCACCCACGTCCACGGTTCCGTGAATGTTGTGGATGCCATCGAGAAATCATGCAACACTTTCTTCTACCAGCTGATCCTCAAAGTCGGGTTGGACCGTTGGGGTGAATATTCGAAGAAGTTCGGCTTCGGGAAGAAAACACAGATCGATATCGATGAAGAAGTGGCCGGTCTTATTCCGTCGACTGCGTATTATGATCGGGTGTACGGAAGTGGACATTGGACTCAGGGTCTGGTCGTGAACCTCGGGGTCGGTCAGGGAGAACTCGGTGTGTCACCGATGCAAATGGCACTGTACGCAGCCGCGATCGCAAATAACGGAGTGCTCCAACAACCGCGGATCGTACACTATATCAGGAATAAGGCAACCAGGAGGATTGAAGAAATCGCTCACAACTCCACCGACCTGGGGATTTCACCGAAGGTCATGGCACTCATTCGCGAAGGAATGCGTCGTTGTGTGGAAAGTCCCGGCGGAACGGGATCACTCTCCAGAATTCCTGGCATCGTTGTTGGGGGCAAGACGGGCACGGCCGAAAACCCCCACGGGGAAGATCACGCTTGGTTCGTGGGGTTTGCTCCGTTCGATCACCCAAAGATTGCCGTAGCGTGTATTGTGGAGAATGCAGGATTTGGCGGGACAAAAGCAGCGCCGATTTGCGGCCAGGTGATGGAACGGTATCTCTTCGGCGGGCAACATTTGACTCCCGAGCCACCCGCGGTTACGGCATCACGATTGCAAGGCGAAACAGCGGGGTTGGCCCAGGTCGGTGGCAATAATTGAGAACATGAATTCATACATCAAAGAATATTTCGACTACAAGACACTCGTTTCAGGACTTGCACTGGTGTGTATAGGGCTTGCGTCGATTTATAGTGCGACGCTGGATGTTAACTCTGCCGCGAACTTCTACCGTCAGGGGCTCTGGTCGATGTTCGGGCTTATCGCGCTGATTGTCGCGGCACTTTTTCCTATCAAAACACTCCAACGTTTTTCACTCCCGATGTATATAGTCGCCATTGCGTTGCTGGGCACCATTCTGGTCCTTGGCCATACCGTGAACAGCTCAAAGAGCTGGTTTGGATTTGGCGGAATGGGAATGCAGCCTTCGGAAATTGCAAAAGTCACCACCGTGTTGGCGCTGGCGTCGTATCTCTCGAGACCGACCATCTCGATTTCAAATGTCAAACATCTTATCGTTTCGATCGGGATTTTCATCCTCCCAATGTTGCTTATCCTCAAACAGCCCGATCTTGGGACGGCGATAGTATTCTTTGCCACGCTTGTACCAATTCTCTACTGGGCAGGGGCATCCTACTTTGTTTTGGCTGCAATTCTCGTTCCAATTCTTGTGGCGGCAGGGGCGCTCGTTGGGATTACACAATTCCTGATCGCTGCGGCAATCGGGGCTGGTCTGCTCTATGTCACGAGCAAGAACAAATTTGCTGCAGCCGTGGTATTTGGGATCACACTCGCTCTTGGCCTGTCTGTCCAAATCGCATTCGATCATCTTGAACCGTATCAGCAGAGACGTATTGTCACGTTCCTGAATCCGAACAGCGATCCAACCGGTGCAGGGTACAACGTCCTTCAATCCAAAACCGCCATCGGATCTGGTGGCTTTTGGGGAAAGGGATACCTGCACGGGTCACAAACGCAGCTCAAATACATCCCCGAACAATGGACGGATTTCATATTCTGTGTTACGGGAGAAGAATTTGGATTTGTGGGAGGGGCCATCGTCTTGTCTCTGTTTGCTTTTCTCTTGTTGCATGGCCTCCACATCGCGGGTATCTCAAAAAACAAATTTGGCAGTCTTGCGGCCGTCGGACTTATTGCAATCCTTGCCACTCACTTGATCATCAATATGGGAATGGACATGGGGCTCATGCCCGTCATCGGTATTCCTCTTCCGTTCCTCAGTTACGGTGGTTCAGCCCTCATCAGCAACATGGCAATGCTCGGCCTCCTCATGAATTTCTTTGCCCACCGGAAAGAGTACTGACATTACTGCGGAACGCTCGGTCTGCGCTCCGCGTTCAACAACTACACTCGATCAGAAATCACAATTGTTCTCATGGCTCGATTCGTACTGTTTTCGGTATTTTTTGCGCTTATTATCCTGATTTTTGCGCTGTTACAACTTTATGAGTATCGCACGTATCGGCGGTGGGTGCAGCGTGCCTTCCCTCAGGATCGACACAACGTGGTCTTGATCGGGGCGTGGATCGTTCTCGCCATTAGCAACATCCTCTTTATTCTTCAACTCATCATACGAGGGAGTGATTCCTATGCGCAGCCGGTCATGCAATACACACTCATCTATCCTGCCGGCATCTACTTTGCAGCCGTGATATTTGGATTCCTCATTCTCCTTGTCAAGGACCTGCTCAGGCTTTTGCTCTTCTGGACCCGACACGTGGTACGCCTTGCGAAACAACTAAGTGTCGCCGGCACCACCTCCGTTGATCCTCGTCCATCTGCGGAGCTATCTCTGCAACGCAGACAACTCCTCAAGATCAGCGGCGCATCAGCTGTTGGTATTATCTTTGGGACGCCCTTGGTCAGTGCAATGGCTTCGCCGCGCGACTACCGAATCACAAGAATTCCAATCTCCTCTCCGAATTTGCCTTCAGGGCTTCATGGACTAACCATTGCGCAGATCAGCGACGTACATTCGGGCATCTACATGACGGAAGAGCATATGATGGAGATTGTGGAGCTCACCAACTCTCTTCACGCAAATATCGTCGCCCTTACCGGAGACCACGTTGACAGCTCCGATGTCCAGATACCTTCCGTCTGTAGTGCGATGAGCATGCTTAAATCAGACTACGGCATGTATGGGTGTCTTGGAAATCACGATCATTTTGCGACCGTGGAAAAAGTATCTGCAGCACTTCAGCAAATTGGCGTGGTCATGCTTGACAACACAAATCGCACTCTGAGTATCAATGGTGAAAAACTCTCCGTGCTCGGCGTGGATGATGCTGGAAACGGGCGAAGCAATTTTGCGCGATTGGATGATGCGTTGAAGAGAGTTGATCCGCAAACCTTCAAGATTCTGCTGAGTCATCGTCCGGAATTTTTCACACACGCAAAGAAAGCAGGCATTGACTTGACGCTTGCGGGCCATACGCACGGAGGCCAGGTTGGAATTGAATTCTGGGGCGTCAATCTCAATCCGGCTTATCTGGTTACCAACTATGTGCGAGGGTTATTCAAAGAGGATGGGAAACATATGTACGTGAATGTCGGTGTGGGGATGGTCGGTGTTCCAATCCGCATAGTTCGTCCCGAGATTACTCTTATTACTCTTCAGTGTGCAGTGTAGACATCCGTCGTTCCCGGGGAATGTCACAGATCCATTCCTTGCTCATCTCTCTTCTTTTGCTTATTATTCGTTTGATTTTTTTTACATCAATCAGATTTTCAATCCGTGTGTCCGTCGTTTTGCAGAACTAATATGCCATCGTGATCCTATCCGACAAACAAATACTCAACGAAATGAAACGCGGCACGATTGTTATCACGCCGTTCAAGAGGAAGTACCTTGGATCGAACAGCTACGATGTACACCTCGGCCGCTGGCTTGCGATGTACAAAGACGAGATCCTTGATTCCCGGAAGCACAACAGAGTCCATTACTTCACGATTCCCGACGATGGCCTAATTCTCGTTCCCAGCAAGCTCTACCTCGGTGTGACGGAGGAATACACTGAAACGCACGCTCATGTGCCGTTCCTCGAGGGAAAAAGCAGCATAGGAAGATTGGGGATCGACATTCACGCAACGGCCGGCAAAGGCGACATCGGGTTCTGTAACACGTGGACTCTGGAAATATCCGTTCGTCAGCCGGTGAAGATCTATGCAGGCATGCCCATAGGACAATTGCTCTATTTTGTTGTTGCCGGCGAAGTCGAAATTCCGTATTCGAAGAAAAAGGGCGCAAAGTACAAAAAACGGACGACCAAACCCGTCGAATCGATGATGTACAGGAACTTTCGCTAGACGCGTTTTACTCCTTCCAGGAACGTCCACAGATTTCAAAGATCGAGCATGACCTTCCGGGAAAAAATAATCGCAATACAACGGAAACAGCACTCACTGGTCTGTATCGGTCTCGACAGCGATCCGCAGCTTCTTCCAACTCACCTGCGTAATTCCGCAGACGGCGTACTTGATTTCAACCGCCGGATTATCGAAGCCACGCAGGATCTTGTTTGTGCCTACAAGCCAAACCTGGCATTCTATGAGGCTCTCGGCTCGCGCGGCTGGGATATTCTCAGCAAGACACTGGCTTTGATACCGCCGGAAATTGTCACAATCGGTGATGCAAAGAGGGGAGACATCGGGAACTCCGCTGATCAGTATGCTAAAGCCTTATTCGAAATATTGCACTTCGACGCGGTAACGATCAATGCGTATATGGGGCACGATGCTGTCGAGTCATTCATCCGAAATCCCAATCGGGGAGTATTCATTCTTGCCCTGACATCCAACCCGGGATCGAAGGATTTTCAACGAGTGAAAATTGGAAAGCAGCCGCTTTATGAAAAGTTGGTTCGTTCTTCGGTGAAATGGAATACCCATGGTAACATCGGCCTCGTTGTTGGAGCAACGCATCCGAAAGAACTCAAGACCATCCGGGCACTTGCGTCAACTATGCCGATTCTCATTCCTGGCATCGGCAAACAAGGCGGAGATCTGAAATCGTCAATCCGGTTCGGGTGTGACAGGAACGGAGAGCTTGCGATCGTCAGCTCAAGCCGCGCTATTCTGTACGCATCGGCAGGGATGGATTTTGCAGATGCCGCCCGCAGAGAAACGATGAAGTTGAGAGATGAAATCCGAAAGTACCAATCGGATTTCTTTGAATCATCCCGCTGAAGAGTTACAGACTCTATCGTCCTTCCTCACAATCTGTCAAACTGAATAGACTGCAAAGCTGTAGGAACGCGTTGCAGCACTTTGGCAAAAGTCAAAATGCTGGAAACGAAGTTGTCGATGATGTTTGGTAAAAAGGCCGGGGAAATTCAACACGTAAAAACGCTGAAGATGGGAGATAGCTACAATAAATAGAAGGAGGGTGCATGTATTACCAACGAGGCAATTCAGAATTCTGCAGGGTTTCTTTGCGATTCCTGTCTTTTCTCCTTTTTGTGCTCGGCCTTTTGTCGTGTGCTAACGCACAGGAACAAGCAGGCAAAGTAACCGCGAAAGTCGATGCGGCTCTTGTAAGAGAATTGAAGGCTGATGAGCACGGAATGAAAACCTACGTCATGGCGTTCCTCAAAGCAGGACCAAACAGAAACCAGGATTCTGTCACGGCGGCGAGACTGCAACGTGCTCACCTTAAAAATATCCAGCGGATGACAAATGAGGGGAAGCTCGTTATCGCCGGTCCATTCCTCGATGGCACAGAACTGAAAGGCATCTACGTAT
>JADGQA010000001.1 GCA_017882185.1 Bacteroidota bacterium | reverse complement strand
ACGAAATCGGATGACAGTCTCTCCTTTGATGTCGCGCGGTCGACGATAAAATCCGGATTGATGGCCGTACTGTAGAGTTTTTGCTTCATGCCTTCATCGTAGCCGAATCCATTGAATGCCCTTTTTACGGAAGGCGTGATGAGACCAGCCGTATCGAATATCTCCCTGTCTGTAAGATATCCCAGCATGCCGACATCGGGTGTCAGCACGGATGCATCTTGGCTGGAATTGGCGCGCAACCAGAGTGCAATCGGTTTGATTCCGTGCTCCATACCTCTTGTAAAGGCCTGCATGTGCGGCACGACTGTGATTCTGTAAACCATTTGGCTCTGAAGAATCGTTGCAGCAGAGATCGTAAAGAGTACTACGAGGGCTTTCCTGGGCGACCAGTGATACGATACTTCCATTTGTTTGAGGCCCCAGAATGAATAAATGATTATCAGGGGAATGGTTGGAACGAGATATCGAGAAACCACTTGCACGTTGAGCACAACGTAACCAGAAATAAGACCCAGTATCCAGAGGATCGGCATCCCTTTTGCGACGAAAGCACCGATTCCCCCTTTCAGGATCACCAACGGTATACCCACCAAGAGCACCAGGACCATCAACAGTTGTGTGGAACCCAAGACGCGGAGGGATTCGATCGCCGTACTCATCATTGTTAGAAATGACCAACGCACAGCCGTTTTCGCGAGCTCGGTGTTCGGAACGATCGATCCGAACGTCTCGTACGAAAAAATCATCCACGGTAGTACTACGAGGAGATACAGCGCTGACGCCGTCCAAAACAAGCGCTTGTTCTTTCCGAGCACAAATGACACTATGAAATTCTCCATTTGAATAACGACAAACAAAAGCACACCCTCCGGGCGAACAAGAGTGAGCAGACCGGCAACAAATCCCGCAATATGATAATCCCCAAGATAGGCATACTTTACGGCGATGAGGACAAGGATTACTGCAAATGAAGTTTCCATGCCTGATCCCGACCATCGAAGAAACCACGCATCGAACGAGACAACCAAAGCCGCGAACAAAGCATAGACCTTATCTTGTATAAGGGTTGCTGAGAACGTGTAGACAAGAACAATCGACAGACTTGCAAACAGAATGTCGAACGTTTTCGCAACAATGAACGGATCCAAGCCAGCTTTCGCACCACCGGCGATCAAAAGAACCCACAACGGTTCCGTGATTCCATAACTTGGAGTGTTTGCGTTGAAAGAAAAGCCGCCTCCGTGCGCAATGTTCTTAGCATACTGAAGATAGATGTACGTATCGTCGGGGGTGTATGTATAGTGGAGCACAACAGTGATATAGAACAGAGAAACAATGATCGCCGGGCCGAGTTTCACCATTGCTCCCCAGAATGGAGAAAGAACTTGTTGTTCGATCACGTGCTGAGATTGGTCAGTCAAGATTTTTCCTTAGCCACTGTTCTAACTCCGCTACCGTATGAAACGAATAATCTGTCGGCAGGGAGCGGACCTTATCTCCCGCATAAGAATCCCACAGCGCCACCGCCACTTTTATCCCAGCCTCGTGTGCTGCCTTGATATCGGAAACGGCGTCGCCGATCATGAGAGCTTCTTCCGGTGCGAGCGAAAAATGTTTGAGGATTTTGATCAATCCTTCTGCCGATGGTTTATGATTCAGAACGTCATTCCCCGTCACGATGTAATCGAAGTATTTGTCGATTCCGAGTTCCTGCAATGATATCCTGGTCGTGTGTGTCCCCTTGCCTGTAAAGATCGCCAATTTGCATCCATGACTTTGGATAAAATCAAGGACTTGGATCATTCCTTCGTGAAGGTGCGCCAGTTCACTGTGGCGTTTTCTGTAGTATTCAAGGTACTCGATCATCGCTTCATCTATCTGATCCTTTCCAACGATGGAGAGCAATGCTCCCTCCTCCGGCGGACCGAACATCTTGATGATCTCTTCATCTGTATATCGACGTTGTCTGTAACGTTCTGCAATGTGATTGAAGGAATCGAAAATCAAGCGACTTGTTGCTGTGAGTGTTCCATCTACGTCGAAGATAATACATTTCAAACCCATAGTATTCGCATGATTTTGTAACGACAATCACTGGATTCCTGAAAAACATCAAAGGCGCCAAGCACGCACCTTGACGCCTTCAAAGTCCACCTCTATGCTTCTTCACCCCTATCGGTAAACCAGTTCGACCACGGTGCAAACGTCAGGCAATCGTCACTTCTTTCGAAAGATACACATCCTGGATTGCATTCAGAATTGCCACTCCATCTTTCATTGGTTTCTGGAACGCTTTGCGTCCCGATATAAGACCCATTCCTCCGGCGCGTTTATTGATCACTGCGGTCTTTACGGCCTCAGCAATATCATTTTCGCCGGAGGCTCCGCCAGAGTTAATCAGTCCGGCGCGGCCCATGTAGCCGTTCGCGACCTGATAGCGCGTCAGGTCAATCGGATGATCTGATGAAAGTTGTTCATAGATTTTCTTGCTTGTTTTGCCGTACGGGTTTTCCTTGGTGTTGAGCGCAAGGTAGCCGCCGTTGTTCTCCGGCAGTTTCTGTTTGACGATATCGGCCTCAATCGTAACTCCAAGGTGGTTTGCCTGACCGGTGAGATCGGCGGATACGTGATAGTCTTTTTCCTTTGTTTTGAATGCCGCATTGCGGGTATAGCACCACAGTATGGTTGCCATCCCCATCTTGTGAGCGTGATGGAATGCCTGGCTCACTTCCCAGATTTGCCTGCGAGATTCTGCGGATCCAAAGTAGATGGTTGCTCCAAGAGCAACAGCTCCCATCTCATATGCCTGATCGACGCTCGCGAACATTGTCTGGTCGTAGGTGTTTGGATAAGAAAGAAACTCGTTATGATTGATCTTCAAGATAAAAGGAATCTTGTGTGCGTACTTGCGGGCGACGGCACCGAGCACACCGAGCGTCGATGCAACGGCATTACATCCGCCCTCGATGGCCAATCTGATAATATTTTCGGGCTCAAAGTACATCGGATTGGGAGCAAACGATGCTCCTGCAGAATGCTCGATCCCCTGATCCACCGGCAGAATCGAAAGGAAACCTGTGCCGGCAAGGCGTCCGCAACCAAATATTTGCTGCAGACTTTTCAACACGGGGGTTGGTCGATCAGAAAGCGCAAACACCCGGTCCACGAAATCGGGACCAGGCAGAAACAGGCTTTCCTTCGGAATCGTTTTGCACTGATGTTCGAGTAATGACTTAGCTTCATTTCCCAGTACTTGCGTGATATTGATCATTTCGTATGCTCCTCTTGAAAACAGCGTGGCAGAAATACTCTCTACTCACGAAATATAGCATTCATTTGGTTTTGATTCAACCTTGACTTCCATTGATACATAATCCTTTCGTGGCGTATTCTCTTGTTGACTCTGCGGAACCTCTGTACCAAAAACGCACACATTCAGAACTGAATCCGAAACTGCATACCTTGATTCTCGCTCCATTTCTGTCTACCATCATCATATGGAAAATCAAATCATTCTCAAGAAACACGAGGATGTGCGGCTTCTCGCGGGACATCAATGGATCTTCAGTAATGAGATCGCGAGTCTTAACGGTTCGCCGCTCGCCGGAGATGTTGTCGAGATACTCACTTACGACCGCCGCTTCCTTGGCTTGGGCTACTTCAATCCGCATTCTCTCATATCGGTCCGATTCCTTACTTCGCAACAAGAGGAGATATCGTCAGGATTCTTCGAACGACGAATTACGGAAGCATTCAACCTCCGAAAAAAACTATTCCCTGATTCAGAAACGTACAGGATGGTTAACGGTGAGAGCGACTATTTGCCCGGCCTCATCATCGACAAGTACAATGAATACCTTTCCATCCAGACACTATCATCAGGAATGGACAGACGACTGAACGAGATATGCGATACTTTGGAGACGTTGCTCCATCCCAAAGCTATCGTTGAACGAAATGAGAGCCCGCTTCGCACGTTGGAACATCTCGAGGAAAAGAAAGGGACTTTACGAGGAATTGCGGAACATACGATCGTGAGTGAACACGGAGCGAAGTTCAACGTTGACCTCTTGAAGGGCCAAAAAACCGGATTCTTTCTCGACCAGCGTCAAAATCGCAGAGTAGTCCGACAGTACGTTCGGGATGGAGATGTGCTCGATTGCTTCTGCAACGAGGGTGGATTCGCAATAAATGCTTCGCTCGGGGGAGCAAAGAATGTCCTCGCCGTCGACATTTCGGAAACCGCGGTAGAACGCGGACGTGTGAATTCGGTGATCAACCAGCAGGAGAATATTGAATTTAGGCAGGGCGATGTTTTTGAGGTCTTGAAGGAGTATTCTCTCCAAAAGAAGAGGTTTGACGTCGTGATTCTCGATCCGCCTTCTTTCACACGAAGCCGCAAGAACGTGAAAAGCGCCTTAAAGGGTTACAAGACGATCAATGGATTGGCATTGACACTTATCAATGAGGGTGGATTTTTGATTACAGCGTCTTGTTCGCACCATATCACCGAAGAATCGTTTCTCGATACTGTTGACGAGAGTTCAAGAAAGTCTGGCAGAAAACTGAGACTCCTGGAATTGTCAGGTGCCAGTCCCGACCATCCCGTGCTCGTTTCAATGCCAGAAACGAAATACCTGAAATTTGCAGTCTTCTCCGTGCTCTAGAGACTGAATATTGTTTTTCACCTTCAGGGGAATTATATTTGGTCGTAGGGTGTTTTCCTTGGGAAAGGAGGGATTTACGATGGTGCGGCGCGCGATCCTTGCAGCGACATTAATGTTTCTTCTCACCAGTTTTGCAGCCGCGCAGGCAAAGACGGCCAAAGATTCCACTATTATCTTCCAGCCCGTCGATGCCAACCTCGTTAACCAGACCGCCTATACTCCCCTCCTCAACGCGTGGGGATTTGACCTCCTGATGTCCAATAACGGATTCGGTGCGGGATTTTTCCTGAGACACGAGTATACCGATGAGATCTCCGGATTCCTCGATTTTGCAATTTCCGATGTGAAAGATGAAGGAGAAGTGGATTACTACGATTACTTTACCGGTCAATCGTATGTACCCAACAAAGTGAACCGCCTCATTTATATGCCGCTTGTTGCCGGAATCCAATACAGGCTCTTCAAAGATGATATTGTCGACAATTTTCGACCTTACTTTTCGGCAGGGTTTGGGCCGAGCCTCATCTTTGTAGCCCCTTACGCAACACCACAAGTTGATCCCGTCACCGGCCAATCGACGTTCAGTCAAATTGACTTTTTCTCGAGTCTCAAATACGGCAGGCTTCGCTACACGATAGGTGGATACATTGGAGCGGGGGCATATTTTGGACTGGACAAGGGTTCACTTTCCGGATTGAATGTCCGGTATTATTTCTCTCCCTTCCCGGGCGGAATTCAGGTAATGACGAATTCAATCATCAAGAATTTTGGCGGGCTTTACATCACGTTAAGTTTCGGAACCCTTTACTGATCTTCAACGCCTACTTCCGGTGGGCTTTCTAACAAAAGAAGCATCCCGTACTCACCATAGAGCCTCCCCTCAGCTCTACAGCACCACAGAATGCTTCAACAGCCATGACCCAATATAGAAATCTGGTCTCGGCTGAATCGTGAGTCTGGTCACAATCTGGTAATTTGGTACTTTCGGGGGGACATATTCCCAGCACAGAAAGTTTCTCGTCTCGCTGTGTCGTTTTTCATCCCCCATCTCCCGCTGACTCAAAGAATCCGAATGCTCGGCCCGCTCTCAAGTCACACATCTTTGTAGACCGAGAAAGGCGATCACCCAGCGTTCAACAGCTTCAATCGGGTGACGCACTCAGAAAAAAACGCAGCTTATGGTTCGCGCATTATCAGACTGCTTGATGGAAGGGTGAATTAGAATTGTGAAATGCGAATTGCCAATTGCGGGATAGGAAGAACACTTACTATGCCTGATTGAAGCCAGAAACACTCTGTCAAAGGTACTGTTTGAGGAATTTCCCTGTGTGGGATTTTTCTGATCGCGCAATTTCTTCGGGAGTGCCAGTCGCAACAATCTGCCCACCCCCCTCTCCAGCCTCAGGTCCAAGATCAATTATGAAATCGGCGCATTTGACGACGTTCATATTGTGCTCAATGACGATGATTGAATGACCTGCATTCACGAGAGCATCGAAACATTTTAGCAGCGTAGCGATGTCATCCAGATGCAAACCTGTCGTCGGTTCATCGAAAATGAAGAGCGTCTTCCCTTCGTTCTCCGATGCCGAAAGATGATGGGCAAGTTTGATGCGTTGGGCTTCTCCACCAGACAATGTGGTGGAAGATTGTCCAAGTCTGAGATATCCCAGACCGACATCAATCAAAATCTGTAGCCGTTTTGCAGTCCGTTTTCCTTCGGCTGACTCCGAAAAAAAACGTACTGCTTCCGCTGCGGTCATATTCAGAATATCGTCGACATTCTTGCCGTGGAACGTGACATCGAGAACTTCCTGCTTGAATCTTTTCCCCTTGCACGATTCACACGTGAGATACAGATCGGCAAGAAACTGCATTTCAATCGTCTGGACACCCTCCCCTTCGCACACTTCGCATCGTCCTCCCGGTACATTAAACGAGAAATGGCCCGGCGTAAAACCGCGGATTTTTGCCACCTGCGTATGCGCAAGCAAGTCGCGGACAAGGTCAAATGCTTTTATATAAGTGATCGGGTTTGATCTCGCCGAACGCCCGATCGGAGATTGATCGACAAGCTCAACCTGGACAATATAATCGTCGCCGTCGAGGGAGACGAACTTTCCGACATTGCCTTGGAAGCCGCCTTTCTTTTTTTGTATCCCGGCATACACAATATCGTGGATCAATGTGCTTTTCCCTGATCCGCTGACACCGGTAATGCAAACGAAGATATCGAGCGGAATGCGCACGTCGATCCCCTTTAGATTGTTCTCTCGTGCCCCGCGAACATAAATAGATCGTTCAGTGTCCTTGCGCCTTCTACGCGGCGTGGCAATCTGCAACTCTTTTCGCAGGTATCGTGCCGTGAGTGAATTTTTATGCTGCATAAGTTCCGGCAGCGAACCGTTGAATATCACTTCGCCGCCTAGCTCACCGGCTTTCGGCCCCATATCGACGACGACATCGGCCTCTCGGATCATTTCTTCATCGTGCTCAACGACGATGACTGTGTTGCCGATATCCCTCAATGATTTCAGGATCGTGATCAGGCGATGGGTGTCACGAGGGTGCAGGCCGATGCTCGGCTCGTCGAGAACATAGAGCGAACCCATCAGCGCTGAGCCCAGCGATGTGGCGAGGTTAATCCTTTGTGATTCACCCCCGGAGAGCGTCATGGACATGCGATCGAGTGTGATATACCCAATGCCGACATCGTCAAGGAATTTGAGACGTTTGCGAATTTCTTCAAGAATGCGCTTCGCGATCTCGATCTCAGACTTCGACAATTCAATCGATTGGAAGAATGCGTTTGCCTCAGCAATCGTCATCCTGACGATGTCGTAGATGGTCTTTCCGGCCACACGGATATTGAGTGCATCCTTCGTCAGGCGGGCGCCCCCGCATTCATCGCAGGTCGTGTAGCCGCGATAGCGACTCAGAAATACCCGATTTTGAATTTTGTACGACTTGCGCTCGATGTACTCGAAAAACCCGATAATCCCATCGAATTTCTTGTATCCATTCATCAAAGCGGAGAGTTGTTTTTCTGTGAGCTTTTCGAATGGAACGTCGAGTGGAATTTCCGCTTCGGCGGCTATATTCATTAGATCGACAAGATTTTGGCGCCAGCTTGGGAAATTCCAGGGATGAATTGCTCCCTTTCGGATCGTTTTTGTCGGATCAGGAACGACAAGTGCCATATCAATTCCCATTGCTCGGCCGAACCCTTGACATTTCGGACATGCACCGACAGGATTATTGAATGAAAACATCCTCGGATCGGGCTCGTCGTACCTGGTACCATCATTGGGGCACTCGTAATGCTGCGTGAACCTGATTTGTGTCTGTTGGTCAACGAGGTGGGCAAGAGCATATCCCTCGCCTTCCGAAAATGCCGTCTGGATCGAATCTGCAGTCCGAGTCAAACTTTCCTTGTCATTCCGTCTCACAACAACCCGGTCGATCAGAATGCTTACATCGTTCTTGCTTTTCCCTTTGTACTCTGTCTCGTTGAGGTCGATGATTTTGTTGTTCACCACAATACGAAAAAAGCCGCGCTTCTTGAGGGATGCAAACTCTTCCCGGAGCGAATGACCGGGATGGTCGTGAAGCGGAAAGGTAATATAGAGTTTTGTGCCCTCGGGCTCTTGTTGGAGCCTATCGACTGCGCTTGACACGCTGTCACGCTTGACGACAGTGCCACAGACGCGGCAATAGGTCACACCAATCCGACCAAAGAGGAGACGAAGATAATCATAGACCTCCGTTGAAGTCGCGACTGTCGACCGGGGATTACGTGACGTCGTCTTCTGTTCGATCGCAATTGCAGGACTTATTCCTTGGATTGAATCAACATCGGGTTTCTCCATGCGCTCGAGAAACTGCCGGACGTACGATGAAAGACTCTCGACGTAACGTCGCTGCCCTTCGGCGTAGATGGTATCGAACGCAAGGCTCGACTTGCCGGAACCACTCACCCCAGTCATAACAATGAGTTTGTTCCGTGGTAATTCAAGGTCGATATTCTTCAGATTGTGAACACGCGCACCTCGAATGATAATGTTGCCGGGACCACGCATTTTCTGTTGACCATTCGATTTCTGCGCAGCAGTAGTCACCGATGAGGAGACGCTATTCGATTTTGTCATTCTTGAGAACCGTGAAGAACAAATGAGTGATGTGACGTTGTTGGCTCGATTTTCAAAGATAGGAAAAAAGGTTCCCAGAAGAAATGATGTTTCCGCACGAGACTTGATTTTTCCGAAAGCCTGTCGTAAACTACGGCGGGGCATTTGAGTCTCCCTTCATTTCAAAGCCAACCGAATTCTTATGCCTGCTAAGAACATTTCCGGATGAAGCCATGAAGACACTGACATTTGTCGCCGCAATTCTATCGTTGGTCTCGTCGATCGCAATTGGCCAATATGGATATCTCACCATCCAACATCCTCAACAGACTTGGAGATCAGGTCAAGGTACGATTGAAGAGGCTACGCTCTGTGCGTATCAAAAGGGAATCTATACACAGAACGATCTCTATCTCACCTTTTCTGCACGCGGTCTTAGTTTTCTATCCTCCGATTCCGTCGAGATTCAGCTCACGTTTACGCTTCCCGAAAATTCCATCGTTATTGATTCGTGGCTCTTGATCGATAACGTCATGGTTCGATCCGCCATAATGGACCGATGGACTGCGTCAACCATTTACGAGAGTATCGTAAAAAGGCGGAGAGATCCATCAGTCCTCTATAAAGATTATTCGAATTACTACCAGCTCCGCGTCTATCCACTCGTGGGAACGAGCAGCCGGAAAGTGAAAATCTCGTATCTCACACGAAATGATTGGATTTTGAAATCCCTGATCTCTCCCTTGCCTGTGCATATCGTCCGTGCGTCTTCGAATCTTCCTCAGAATTTCTCGGTGCGCTGCTGGCCTGCGGGTACCAGTCAAGCGCCTTCCATTCTTGAGATGCCGAACCTGGCCGGCACTGCGCAAACCGACTCCAGCAACCAAACGTATTATCAGTTCGAGATTCCCGGGACCTCAATTCAGACCTCAATGAATATTTCGTTTGTATCAAATAATACGAATGGCATCTACGTGAGCCGATTCCAGAAAGGGAACGACGGAATCTACCAAATTGCCCTGACACCCTGGAAAGCGTTCGGCATCAACAAACCGCGGAAGGTCGCCCTTCTCTTCGATTTCGACCCTTCCAAAAGTACGGTCACAGCTTCGGATGTGCTCTCAACGGTACGATCGTACTTGATTGACAAATTCAGCGGTGTAGACTCGATCAATTTGATCTTTTCCGGCCTGAACATCCATCGCCTCTCTCCAAGTTGGATGGGGGCCGATTCAGCAAGCATCGTGCAGGCATTCACGAGTGCGGGACCCTCGCCATTTGCAGGGTATGGTAATCTTCCGTCTCTTCTGGCAAATGGGGTTGATTTCATCCAGTCAAAGGGAAATGAAGGGGTCGTATGGCTCATCGCCAACACGGATCAGGTTGGGAATCTGCAGGCGTCAAATTCACTACTCAATGACCTCATGAAATTGATGTCGGTGAAAATCCCGATCCACATTTGCGATTTTAACACGAACTATTCACAGTCAGTGTATGTGAACGGACAGTTCTATCCCGGCAATCAGTATTTCTATGATAATCTCGCAAGACTGACGAATGGCAGCGATCAAAGAATTGAATACAACGGCTCCCTCTACGGGATTCTTTCAAAATCCGCACTTCACTTACAGGGTAATATCGATGCATTCGACATTTACACGACTCTTTCAAACGGCTTTTGCTATGGTCGCATATCGATTGGCACTATTGGTCTTCAATCCATCGGATTGGAGCAGACCATTTACCAGACAGGCAAGTTCAACGGAAGTTTTCCGATGATCATTGATGTTGCGGGGATTGTCGGCGACTCGGTGTTCTCGAATCAGATCACCGTTGCTGAACAGGATGCTGTATCGATTGACAGTGTCGCTACCCAAGCCTGGGCCGGCAACTACATATCATCGCTCGAATTCGGGACGCTGACCAACGACGCGATACGACAAGTCATTGCAGTCAGTCTTACGAACAGAGTGCTGACACAATACACGGCATTCCTCTGTCTCGACCCGAGTGACACCATCAAAGTGTGCACATCCTGTTCAAATTCGAATCCTATTGTCATCAGTGTGGAAAAGCAGACTCCGTCAGTTCAACCAAAGGACTCCCTCGTGCAGGCTTTCCCGAATCCGTTCAATTCCCAGACAATTCTGAACATTCGTCTGCCAAACGGGGTGAGAGGCGAACAAACAAGTCTGCGTATCTACAACGTACTGGGTCAAGTGGTCTACTCGTTTCCGACTTCTGCATTGAATGATCGATCTGCGACTCGCATTACTTGGAATAGTCAAACTGAGAGGAATATCCCGGTTTCGAGCGGAGTTTATTTTGTGATGCTCTCAACGCCGAAAGGAAAATTCACAACAAAGCTTCTCTTGTTGAAATAGGCTTTCCGGCAGGCATTCTCATAGAAACACAAAGCCCCGCCAGCAATACGCTGACGAGGCTTTTTTATCGCTGGTTTGCGGAACTCCTTACGCGGCTTCCTCTTTCGCTTTCTCAGCGGCAGCAATCACTTTTTCCATCAGCTCCTTCGGCATTTCATCGTAGTGTGAGAATTTCGTTTTGTAAACGCCGCGCCCCTGTGTCATGGAGCGGAGAATGGTGGAGTACTTGTGAAGCTCCGACATCGGGACCAGAGCCTTTATTTTCTGGAAGTGTCCCTCCCCCTCCATCCCGAGTATCTTTCCCCGCCTTCCTGAAATGTCTCCCATAACGTCGCCCATATACTCTTCCGGCACCGTCACCTCAATCTCGTTGATCGGCTCGAGAATTGCCGGCTTTGCTTCCTTAAACCCACTTCTGAACGCCATCGATCCGGCAATCCTGAACGAGTTTTCGTCTGAATCAACAGTGTGATACGAGCCGTCGAAGAGGGTTACACGCACGTCGACAACCTGGCAGTTTGCCACCACTCCCTTTTGCATGACATCCACAATTCCCTTCTCAACGGCAGGAACAAATCGACCGGGAACGACGCCACCAACTATTGCATCGACAAACTCAAACCCTGAGCCCCGCTTCAGCGGTTCGACCTTGATGTGGACGTGGCCAAACTGACCGCGTCCCCCCGATTGCTTTTTGTGTTTATACTCGACATCGGGAGCAATACCCCTGATTGTTTCTTTATAGGGAATTTTGGGCTCGACAAGATCTACCTCAACGTTGTATTTCTCTTTGAGCCGCCTCGTCACGATCAGAAGATGGAGTTCTCCCTGACCTGCAATGACAGTTTGACTGAGTTGTCCATCGACGGAAATGACGAAAGTCGGATCCTCTTCGTGGAGCGAATGCAATCCGTTCGCAACCCTGTCCTCGTCTCCTTTCGCCTTCGAATGAATGGCCATCCTGATGACAGGATCAGGAAACGCAATCGGTTTGAAATTGACCGGGAATACTTTGCTCGCCAGTGTATTGTTGGTGTGAGTATCTTTGAGTTTTACAACCGCGCCGATGTCACCCGCGGCAATCTTGCCGATTTCATTCCGCAACTTGCCGTTCATGACAAACAACTGTCCGAGACGCTCTGCCTTTCCGTTGGATTCATTTACTAAATCCATCCCGGCTGTCACCGTTCCAGAGTAGACGCGGAAATAAGACAGTTCGCCAACGTGTTGTTCAGATATTGTTTTGAAGATGAAGAGTGAAGGTTGAGCGGAAGCGTCGGGGAGGACATCGATTTCCGCCTTTGTCTGGTGGTTGACCGCCTTGACTGCCCCGCGATCCTTTGGCGACGGACCATAGGTGACAATGAAATCAAGGAGTTGATGGAGACCAATATTCAGGGTTGCTGCCGAGCAAAACACGGGGAAAATCTTGGACGTGTTCAGGGCCAATTGCAAACCGCGGCGAAGATCTTCGTCTTGCAGCGTCCCTGCTTCAAAGAACTTATCCATCAGTTTTTCGTCTGTCTCCGCGATTTTCTCGATGAGCTCTTCGTGAAGCGAATCTGCTTTTGATTTCAATTCAGCCGGAATGTCGCTTTCGATGAACTTGCCGCTCCCATCACGGTTGAATTTGTACATCTTCATCTTCAATACGTCGACAAATGCGTCGAACTGGAGACCCTCGTTCAACGGAAACTGCATGACAACGACATCGTGTCCGAAACGTTCCTTCGCAGTTTCAACCGCATGGTCAAAATCCGCGTTTTCGTTGTCAATCTTCGTCACAAGGAGGACCCGCGGGGTAGCATCGGCTTTTGTATAGTTCCACACAATTTCGGTTCCCACTTCGACCCCTTCGACTGCTTTTATGCAGACGATGGCAAGATCGGCAACGCGCAGCGAACTGATGACATCGCCGGTAAAATCTGAATATCCGGGTGAATCCAGTATATTGATCTTGGTACCCTGCCAATCACAATGCATCACTGATGAATTGATCGAAATGCGGCGTTCGATTTCATCGGCATGGTAATCAGATACCGTGGATCCTTCCTCTATTTTTCCAACGCGGTTGATGGTGCCGGAGATGAAAAGCATCAGTTCCGCGGCCATGGTTTTGCCTGATCCCCCGTGACCGATCAGGGCGATGTTTCGGATTTTTTCTGCGGGGTAGTCTCTTATTGTCTGAGCCAACGTTTGTTTTCCTTCGAATGGAGTTTATGCTTGAGGCGTGAACCGCCTATGTTCAGTTACATCCGGTGAACACTTCCGATCTGTCCGCGGCTACAAGAGTCAGACGAGCGCGCACACATTACTTGGGTATTTCGAGCTGCTGTGTTCCAACGCTCGATTTACACATTCAGGCAAGGCGTCTTGGAAAATGGTTGCCGTTTCGGGTAGAACCGTTAATCGAGATTGCCTGCTTGCGATCTGCCGAAGAATGATAATATCCGGCCCACGAATGCTCCAATCAACGAAGTGACACGAATAATCGGTTCCTCGAGACTCTCCTGGACACGATTCTCAAAGCTCACGACATTGTCGGCAAGAGCCTTGAACGATTCCAATGATGACTTGAACAGGATTACCTGTTCGTCGACTTTCGTTGTAATGGATTTCAATCTATCGGCAACGGTGTTCAAATTTTCCAGTATCGGCTTAAGGTTTCTCGTGATTTCAGAGAAATCCCGCTGGAAGAGCAACAACATTCCGTTAAGACGCGACAGCACATAAATCAAATAAACGCAAAGTGCGGCGGCGCTGAAAAGAGCCAGTACTTTGCCGATATTGATGAGAGTTTCCACGTAGGTTTCCTTCAACTAACTGTAGAAAGTGATTACCAGATGGACTAGATACAATCGGGGACAGCGCGCAACCGATTTGCTGTTCGTGGCACGGTTAGGGATTTTTTCCGGTTTCCTGATTACCTTTGTTTCGTGCCTCGGACAGGATGCGCTGGGCGTCGCCCATGATTGATGCGGCGCGGCTTCGCGCGTCGTTCACCATCGTTTCCGACTTGCTCTTGCCTTCGTTAACGATTTCAACTGCCTTGGCCTTTGCACGTGCCATGAATTCTTCCGCATCGTCAGCAACATCTTTCGCCTTTTCTTTGATATCCGCTCTCAGTTCCTTGCCTGACTTCGGTGCATACAACAATGCAAGGATAGCCCCTGCAATAGTGCCGGCTATGAAACCGACAATCAAACCTCTCGCCATCCCATCGTTATCTTGTGCCATAGAAGCCTCCATTCCGTTTTAAGAATTGAAAGATTACGCAATCAAAATAGGTAAGAAGTGTTCAACATTCAATAACATTCAATATGATGACGCGGGCGAGGTTGACCAGGATTCATCATTCTTGGTTACCTTAAACGAGCAATGATATCTTCCGATCCACAGTTTTAACTGAAAGGAGCAGCATATGCGTGACAGCGTTCTCAAAAAAAACAATCTGCCCTGCCACGGGGAACGGCAGGACAGACCAAACAAGCCACTAGCGGATCTTCTTCTTATGTCGCATCTTTCTCAATCTTTTCTTTCGCTTGTGGGTCGCCATTTTATGGCGTTTTCGCTTTTTGCCACTTGGCATAAGCTCCTCCTTTTAGTTAGGTGATGGAAGTTGTGTGCTGGAATGTTGCGATAACAACTGCTGTGCCCGCTTGCCAACCTCGCTCGTCGGTGCCAACGCGAACGTTTTCTTGAACCAGTCGTTCGATTCTTTGATCAACTCGTTTGCTCGATCCATTTGTCCTTGATCCATATACATCTTTCCTTCATCAAGAGCGACGATACCCAAGTTGAAGGTTGCGAAAAGATGTGAAGGGTCATATGCCAGCGCCTGTTTCATTTCCCGTGTCGCATTATCATACTGTCCGATTTCCTTGTAACAAATTCCCATGTCGACACGGGCATTGTTATCTTTCGGTTTCTTCTGCAGATATGACTGATAGTAGGTTATGGCCTTGTCGTAGAATCGATTGTCGCTGAGAAAATTCGCCAACTGCAAAGACATACCCAAATCACCAGGATTTGCCTTGACCTGCCGTTCCATATCTTCGATCTGTGGGATGGCTGCCATGTTTGCCCCGGAAGGCCGTTGCGGCTCGGGATTCGACTGCTGAGCGACCTGCTGCGGGATATTTTCTCTCGAAAAGTACCTGTCGACCAACACTGCGGCTACGATGATGATGACGAGAGCAACCACTGGTTTCCACGTGCCGAGGGAAGAAAACGCCTTGAACTCTCTGCGCGATGAGCGTTGATCCTTCCTGACTTGCTTCGGGACTCCCGGTTTCGCCTCGGCCACAAATTCCGAGTGTGTCCGGAGATCTGACCCGCACGATCGACAGAATTCGATCCCGCGCTTGTTTACTGTGCCGCACGTTCCGCACGTCAGCGGATCCTGCTCCTTCCGAGCACGCGCGCGCTCATCCTCCCCGCTGGCCGATGGAGAGGAATCCGCAAGCTCGATTGGTTTTCCGCAATTCCCGCAGAATTTGTCCCCCCACCGAAGTTCTAAATTGCAGTATGGACAATAGATCTTGGGCTTCATTCCTTGTCTTTTGCAGAAGAATCCTTCTTCAGGTTCTCGTCGACGAGGTGCTTAAGTTCTTTTGAGACCTTGAAGATCGGCACAAAATGTTCTTGCACCATTACCTGCTCGCCGGTCCTTGGATTACGTGCAACACGGCCTTTCCGCTTCTTGACTTTGAAGCTCCCGAATCCACGAATCTCGATATTCTTCCCTTGCTTCATCGTATCGATGACGGTTGCGATGAATCCATCCACCACTGCTTCTGTCTCGACTTTTGTCAAGCCAGTCGCAGAAGCGATCACATCGACTATGTCAGCTTTTGTCAAGGAAGCCTCCTCTCAATGTTAATATGGCGTGGTGAACCTGTATTGGATTACCGGCTGGTGCACAAACTCGTCTCTCAGCCTGGCTATATCGGTCGCCGCCTCTCCAAACAATCGCTCGAACAGAGTCCTGCGGTGATATTCTTTTATCACCTTCGGCTTGCCCTGAATACCGGCAAGTTTGCCGGCGATCGAAACTGCATCTTCGAGTGTTCCGAGCGTATCGACAAAGCCATATTGTTTCGCCTGGCGCCCGGTGAATACTCTTCCATCGGCGTATTTTTTAACATAGTTGATATTCAGTCTGCGTTCCTTGGCAACGACATCGACAAACTGATCATACACATCTGAAATGAGACTTTGGAAATATTTCTGCTCTTCTGGCGTCACTTTTCTGAACGGTGAACCCGAATCTTTGAGCTTGCCCGACTTGAATGTCGACTCGTCGATTCCCAGTTTCTTCATGAGCTCACTGAAGTGGAGGAATTGAAAGATGACACCAATGCTCCCCGTCAGTGTCCCGGGATTCGCGACAATCCTTGTGGCACCGCATGAAACATAGTATCCTCCGCTGGCGGCAACGGCACCCATGGACACCACGATGGGCTTTCCGCTTTCCCTCGTCTTCTTCACTTCCTCGTATATCTCCTGGCTTGCAGCGACCCCGCCGCCGGGTGATTCAACACGGAAGACGATCGCCTTTATGGACCGGTTCTCCCGATACTTTTTAAGCTGGCGAACAATATCTTCAGAAGAAATGATTGGCTCATTCAATTCGACGAGGGCGATTTTCTCACTCCCCGTGGACACGGTTTCATCCTCCGGTTCGGAAAAAATCCAGGCAAAGACTGTCAGCGTAAGAAAGCCGAAGATGAGGAAGAAGACTGCGACGAGGCCTATGACCCACTTTGTGGTAGTCGACATATGAAGGCTCCCAGGTTGCTCTGCCCCAGGTCGGACGGCATGAGGCGGTATAACTTATTATCCTGCCTTAAATTATAAGAAATAGAAGGGGGAAAGTCAACGAGCTGAGGAAAATCTCGTCAACCGCGCTGAGCGGAAACAAGAGAGGTCTGAAAAGGACGAAAAAGAGGCGTGTGAACGTTCCAAATCAGGAATCGGAACGGATTGGACCTTAGGTTCATTCGACAGGTTTTGAATCTCGAACGAAGTGGGGCATTTCTGATGGGATTGGGAGAGACAATTCGACAAAACCGGCGAACTCGCCGTTTTCATACCAGGGAGATTGGTAAATGAGCTTTTTGATTCCACCCTTGTCAATTGTGTACACATTCAGTGATTTTGAATTCAGCAGGTCTGCCACCTTTGAACGCGCGGGCTCTGAATGACAGTCGATGAGATTTGTTCCGATGAGTCTTGCTCCTCCATCTGCGGCGAACGTGATACAAGCTTTGTCATTCATCGCCACAATTTCTCCGGTCGAATCGCACACCGTGATTGCTGCAGGGAATTCGCGAATCCACCGGGCTGATTCCATTCATGTGTCCTTTCTGCTCTTAAGGACCAGGCTAAGTCCGATTGTCAGCCTGGTCTCGTTAGAAAACAATATCCGGGCGGCATCACTTATCCGCTAATCGTGCCCTTCGTGAGCAAGAAATCTCTCGGCATCAATGGCAGCCATACAGCCCGTCCCTGCCGCTGAAACTGCCTGACGATAAACCGGATCGGCGACATCGCCGGCGGCAAAAACCCCGGACATATTGGTCGCAGTACTATGAGGCTTCGTGATCAAGTAGCCAACCGGATCCATTTCGAGTTTTCCCTGAAATAACTTCGTGTTCGGCTGATGACCGATTGCCAGAAACAGACCGTCACACTTGAACTCGGTTATCTGACCTGTCTTGAGATTTTTTATTTTCACCCCGTTGACCTTCTTATGCCCAAGTGCATTCTTTTCACCAAGCACCTCAGTGACGGCGGAATCCCAGATAAAGTCGATTTTGGGATTTTTCATTGCGCGCTCCTGCATCACTTTGGAGGCTCGCAGTTCGTTCCTCCGATGAACAACTGTCACACGTGCTGCATGTTTCGTCAAATACGTTGCCTCTTCCATTGCTGTGTCCCCGCCTCCCACAACGACTACGTGCTGGTTCTTGAAAAAGAAACCGTCGCAGGTCGCACAGGCAGAAACTCCGTATCCCATATAGTCGCTCTCTGAAGGAAGATTCAACAGCTTAGCGGAAGCCCCTGTAGCGACAATGACGGTGTGAGCAAAATATTCTTTCCCTTCAATCACCAGCCTGAAAGGACGCTTTGAGAAATCGACTTCATCGACCATCTTGAACTGGCAATCCGCACCAAACTTTTGAGCCTGCTTGCGAAAGAGATCCATCATCTCCGGGCCCATGACGCCCTCCGGAAATCCGGGATAGTTCTCGACTTCCGTCGTAATTGTCAACTGGCCGCCAGGTTGTGGCCCTTCAAAAACCAGCGGGTTCATGTTTGCACGTGCAGCGTAGAGCGCAGCGGTCAATCCTGCCGGGCCCGAACCTATGATGATCAGCTTGTGAACGTTTTCTGTGGTCATGTACAGAAATTCCTTCCTTTTACAGTTAGATGCAACAAACACTAGGAAAGATTCATCGAATCCTTTGCGACGGCCTTTGCATTCCTGATGAGTCCGACTCGTTTGGTCCGTTTGATTGGGCTCTTACGATAGTGATCGTTGAATTCGTCCTTCGTCAGCTGCGCGATTTGTTTCAGTTCCGGCGCAATATTCCAAGTTCTGGGTTGAAACGCCGGTTCATTCGTTACCTGCTGAAACCGATTCCACGGACACACGTCCTGACATATGTCACAACCGTAGATCCAGCCATTGAAATCCTTTGAGAGCTCGGAGGGTAAGTCTCCCTGCTGTTCGATCGTCAAATAGGATATGCACCTGTTGGAGTCGAGTATGTACGGTTCTATGATTGCCTGTGTCGGACAAGCTTCGATACACGCCGTACACGTGCCACAAGCATCGGCAATCGGCTCGTCGTATTCGAGCTCGACGTCAAGAAGAATCTCTCCGAGAAAAACCCACGAACCGAACTCTTTCGTGATGAGATTCGTGTGCTTTCCCTGCCAACCGAGTCCGGCCCGACTCGCCCAGACTTTGTCCATGACGGGTCCGGTATCCACATAGACTTTTCCGCGGACTTCCGGCTGAAGTAACTGAATCCACTTCAACAACTTTTCGAGCCGGTCTGTCATAATGATATGGTAGTCGTCTCCCCAGGCATATCGGGAAATTTTCCCCGTCCCAGTTGCATCCGAGTGGATCTCGTCGGAATAATAATTGAGTGTCACGCAAACGACCGATTTCACTCCCGGAAGCACGTTGTCCATATCGATTCGTTTTTCGGGATTCTTCTCCATCCAAGACATCGACGCGTGAAAACCTTTGTTGAGCCACTCGGTCAAATGGAGACCTTCTTCTTCCAGAACCGCTGCACGTGCTACGCCGACGCTGGAAAATCCCAGCGCAAGTGCTTGTTCCCGAATATGCTGTGTGAGATTCTGCTCCACCTTCCTCCCGTCCCGACAACCTAGTCAAAAAGCGAGAATGATTGGGCGGGTTTCATGCTCTCAACCCAAATCCAACCATCTGAATTCTTTACTTTGAGATTCTTGAGCCTGCCATTACCATTAATCGACTCACCAGATTTCATGTTGAATGTCCAACCATGCATTGGACACGTAATTTCGCATCCTTCAATCGTGCCCTGATGCAAAAGAGAAAAATGCTGTTGCGGACAATTGTTCTCAAACGCGAACAAATCATTATCCGCTTTCACAATAACCACGCTCGATCCGTCAATCACCGAATTTAAGGGTTTCCGATCTTTCATATCGATCGCCCGTCCGATCTTCGTGAACCCATCCATACTCAATCGAGTATTAGTTTCTGGTCAATGACGAAGCCTTTGTCCGATTTCTTGAGTGTGATGGCTTCGGTGATCGGGTCGTGCTCGAGAAAGAGTATCCAATGTTCTTCGAAAGCGCGGGACAAAATTCTTTTCTTCTCTTCCAGCGTTACGAGCGGCCTGACGTCATATGCCATGATATAAGGATATGGAACATGGGATGTTGTCGGAACAAGGTCGCAGCAAAACAACATGGTCGTCTTGCCGTCCGATATCTTTGGCAATTGTTGAGCGGACGTATGGCCGTTGCATACCAGCACTTCAATCCCAGACAACAACTCGACCTCGCCATCGACAAGCTCAAGGATTTTCCGGTCCATCAACGGCATAAAGTCGTCGTTCATAAAGCTTGCACGATCCTTGTCGGTCGGGTTCTGAGACAGCTCCCAGTGCTTCCGCTGAACGTAATATTTTGCTCTCGGGAATGTTGGCTCGGGTTTTCCGCCATTCAGGATTGTCGAGCCTCCGGCATGGTCGAAATGGAGATGGGTCAGAATGACGTCGGTTACATCAATGCGTGAAACGCCGAGTTTCTTCAGCGAAGATAGCAAGTCGGTTCTAGTATTGTCGAGCCGGTAAATGTCTTTCAATTTGCCTGGCCATTTTGTTCCATTCCCGTCATCGACAAGTATGGTTTTTCCATTCCCTTGAATGAGCCAACACCGAGCCGCAAGCTGAATACGCTGCCGTTCGTCGGGTGGATTCATTTTGCTCCAAAACACCCACGGCACAATTCCGAACATCGCGCCCCCATCGAGGGAGAACATGCCTGTTTCGATCGAATGAATCGTATATGGTCCGATTCTCATTGTCGTTCAAAATGAAGAAGGTCGGCTGCCTTCCGCATCGAATTCGATGGGATCTGACGCCGACCTTCTGGAAAAAACATGGAGTGAGTTACTTGCGGAAATGGGACGTCGCGGCGGTGAGTTCGCCAAACGTCTTTTCCGGGTGCATCTGTTTTGCACGCTGAGCGAGAACCTCTTCGGTCTCCACGTGATTTGGGTCCGGTACGCAGCAATCAACCGGACATACGGCCGCGCACTGTTCCTGGTCGAAGTGTCCAACGCATTCCGTGCATTTCTCGGGGACGATGTAGTAGAAATCATTCGAGATTGCATCGTGCATCCCGTTCAATTCCCATTGCACACCGCCGGCATAGATCGCCGTGTTGGGGCATTCCGGCTCACAGGCCCCACAGTTGATGCATTCTTCAGTGATCATTGTTGCCATGTTTCAATTCTCCTTGATTATGAACCTGGATTTGAAGTGTTCGCTACTCGTGTATACTGGATTTGAGGAAAGGTAATCGTGTCGAAACTTACATTTGCCGTTTGTTGTATCCGCTGCAAATTCTCCCGAACATCCTCCAACAACTTCGCGACAGACACGTCTTTGTATGCCGGCACAAAGTGCTTGAGCTTTTCGCTCCCTTTTGTAAACTGACTGAGAGCTCCTTTGAGATTATGGGACTGTATATGGTAGAAGGCTGCGGCTATTTGGATGAGCCCCTGGATAAAAATCCTGTCTACATCCCGGTACTCATGCCACAGGTCTTCAAGTACTTCGTGAGCCTCGAAAAACCTCTCACCGTTGAATTCCTCCAGCCCACGATAAAATCGCTCATCCATCACATATTTATAATAGCAAATAGAGCCTGTAAATTCAAGGCAAAATCTTTGTCGAATTTGCGAACCCCCGCTACCATTTTCAGTCTGTCAGGGCTTCTTGTGCTATCATAAAGAGCGATGTTCCTTGATCGAACCTTTTGAATCGTACACGTATAACAGCGGGACTCCCGTCGGGATGTTAAGTTCCACAACCTCTTCCCTAGTCAAGTTATCCAGCTTCATGACAATGGAACGAAGACTGTTACCGTGAGCAGAAACAATAACATTTTTCCCCGCATTGATTTCGGGAACAATCTTCGATTCGAAGTATGGCAAAGTGCGCGCAGCAGTATCCTTGAGGCTCTCGCTGATCGCATCGGGATTCAATGCAGTCTTTTCTTTGGGAGGCGCGACATCGTAACTCCTGCGCCACAGCTTGACCTGCTGATCCCCGTACTTTTGCGCAGTCTCCGTCTTGTTGAGTCCCTGGAGCGCCCCGTAATGACGCTCGTTAAGCGCCTTGTCATAAGAGATGGGAATTTTTTCCTGCCCGATGATTTTCAGAACAATATTCAGTGTATCAATCGCGCGTTTGAGAACAGAGGTATACGCGACGTCGAATTTGTAGCTCTTCAGTTTTTGACCGGCTTCACGGGCTTCCTGTTCACCTTTTGGCGAAAGTGGAACATCCGTCCATCCGGTAAAGCGGTTTTCGAGGTTCCACTGTGATTCACCGTGACGGAGAAGTATGAGGTTAGGCATGATGAGGTTCCTTCAGGTTCGAGTTGTATGATTCCAATTGAATAGTTCGAATTGGTTGTTCCGAGTTCAAAGGTCCCAATACATGATTGCTTCCGTTCCTATCAATGCGGGACGATTCGGTTTTGCTGCCAGGTGTCGTTGGTCACCATTTACTTTATGATGAAGTAGCGGGCATCGGGGTGATGGACAATGATCGCGTTCGTCGATTGTTCCGGATCGAGCTGGAATTCCTCCGAAAGTTTCACTCCAATACGTTCAGGTTGTATAAGTTTAAACAATTTTGCCTGATCTTCCAGATTCGGACATGCCGGATACCCAAAGCTATACCGTGATCCCTGGTAACCCTGACTAAACAGCCGTTTGATGTCCTTGGCATCCTTTCCGGCAATATCCAACTCTTCCCGTATCTTTTTATGCCACATCTCCGCAAGAGCTTCCGCAGACTCCACGCTCAGACCGTGAAAATAGAGGTAGTCTTTGTAATTGTGAGTATTGTAGAGTTTCCTTGAATACTCTGAGGCGACTTTGCCGACCGTGACCAGGTGGAACGCTACAACGTCTATCCTGCGGGACTCGACGGTAGCAAAATAATCCGCAATGCACAGATGACGATCGTCCGACTGACGGGGGAATGTAAAACGCAGCCATTCTCTTAGTTGCGAAACCTTAAATTCGAATTTTGAAACCGAGGTGGGCGGTTGATAGATGATGAGATCATTTCCCTTGGATTGACACGGGAAGTAACCGTATGCGACTTTCGGCTCAAGGAGTCTCTCCTTTTTGATCTTTGCTTTGAGTTGGTTGTACTCAGGATAGATCTGTTCATCCAGGATTTTCTTGTATTCTTCCGGTGAGAGTTTTCCCTTTACGATGCGCCACTGACCCCGAATCAATGCAACTTCGTTGACATAGGCGAAGACATCATCGATCGGTATGTTTTCCACGACTTTCGATCCCCAGAATGGCGGCTTCGGAATTGAAGCCATCCGATTCACCGTCGACTGCTGGGCTGCCTCACCCTTGTCTTCCTCCGCCTGGATGAGAGCGATCTTCGCCTCTGAGCCGGTGAGTGATTCTTCAGGAATGGGGACTTCGGCTTTCTCCGTCTTGTACTCCAGTTCTCCACCGTGTTTGATTACTTCCATAAGTTTCAGGCCGTCGAATGCATCGTTTGCATAGAAGACTTTTCCGTGGTATATGGAGCGCAGGTCCTGCTCGACGTACCGTTTCGTGAGAGCCGCACCACCGAGAATGACCGGAATCGAGAGTTCGCGTCGATTCATTTCTTCGAGGTTTTCCTTCATAATCAGCGTCGATTTCACAAGGAGGCCACTCATTCCCACTGCGTCTGCTTTATTTTCTTCCGCTGCTTTGAGTATCGATTCGAGGGGACATTTGATTCCGAGATTGATGACCTTATAGCCGTTGTTCGTGAGAATAATATCGACGAGGTTTTTGCCTATGTCGTGTACATCTCCTTTGACTGTGGCGATTACCATCGTTCCTTTCTGGCTTCCTGCGTCTTTCTCCATGAATTTTTCCAGGTACGACACAGCAGATTTCATGACTTCCGCAGACTGAAGAACGAACGGCAATTGCATTTGGCCTGCGCCAAAGAGTTCTCCCACGACCTTCATCCCGTCCAGCAGTATGCCGTTGATGATTTCAAGCGCAGGATGGCGCTGGAGCGCATCGTCGAGGTCTTTTTGGAGACCGACTTTGTCACCTTCGATGATTCTATTCTTAAGTCTCTCCTCTGCAGTGTCTCCTTTGATGCCTTGCTTCTTCGACGCCTCTTGTTTCTGCCCCGAATAGTAGCTCATGAGTTCGGTGAGCGGGTCGAATACACATTTTCGATTGTCACCTTCGCCTTCAAATTTCCGTTCATCAAAAATAAGCTGACGACTCAGTTCTCGTCCTTTCTCATCAATCTTGAACAGCGGCATAATCCTGGAAGCATGAACGATTGCCATGTCCAAACCAGCCTCAACGGCATAGTGAAGGAAAACGCTGTTAAGCACGTGCCGAATATGCGGTGACAGGCCGAATGATACGTTGCTCACACCGAGCGAGGTGTGAACCCCAGGGAGTGCTTTCTTGATGAGACGAATTGCTTCTATCGTTGCCATAGCCGACTTACGGAACTCCTCATCGCCCGAGCCAAGAGTGAATGTCAGCGTATCGAAAATCAGATCGCGGGACTTCATGCCAAACTTTCCGACGGCCAAGTCAAAGATCCGTTTTGCGATTGCGAGTTTATCTTCGGCGATTTTTGCCATTCCTTTCTCGTCAATGGTCAGTGCAATGACCGCCGCACCGTAATCCCTGCAGAGGGGAACGACTTTGTTTATTCGTTCTTCACCATCCTCCAGGTTTATGGAATTCACAACGGCTTTTCCACCAATCCGTTGAAGTGCTTCCTCGAGAACGTTCGCTTCCGTGGAATCGATGACGAGGGGTGCCTGAACCTGGGTGTTGTAGCGGGTGATGATTTCCTTCATGTCCGCCGCCTCATTGCGACCCACGTACGCCGCGCAGACGTCGATCATGTGCGCCTGTTCCTTCACCTGCTCGCGGCCCATCGCCACGATTCCTTCCCAATCTTCCTTGCCGAGAAGATCGCGGAATTGTTTGCTGCCGTTCGCATTTGTCCGTTCGCCGATTAGGATCGGAGGCGGAACGATGTGGAACGGAGATGTCTGGTAAAGGCTCGAAGCGCCGGGAATAAACTCGGGGTTCCGTTCTTTGGGCGATAAGTTCCCAACGGCGTTCGCGAGCTGACGAATGTGTTCCTTCGTCGTTCCGCAACACCCGCCAACGACATTGACGCCAAATTCGTTGACGAAATGAGAAAGATGATGAACAAGTTCCTCCGGCGTAAGATGGTAATGCGCGTGTCCACCAACATTTTCCGGCAGGCCCGCATTTGGCATCACGAAGATGGGCATCGGAGAGCTGTCAGCGAGTACTCGGATGTGCTCCGACATTTCCTTTGGACCTGTGGCACAGTTCATGCCGAACGCATCGACATCGTAAGGCTCGATGGCCGTCAACGCCGCGGAGATTTCCGTACCGAGCAGCATCGTACCGATTGTCTCAACAGTGACGGAGACAATGATGGGAACTCGCTTTCGTTCGTCACGGAAGAACTTGAAGATTCCGAAAAGGGCGGCTTTGATCTGCAAAACATCCTGGCACGTCTCCACACAGAGAAGGTCCACCCCTCCGTCGACGAGCCCTTTGGCCTGCTCGTAATATCCCTTTGCCATAGACTGGAAATCGATGTGTCCAAGGGAAGGGAGCTTTGTCGTTGGCCCCATGGAACCTGCGACAAACCGTTTGTGGTCGGATTGAGAAAAGTCGCTCGCCATTTCGTGAGCGATTTGGGCTGCTTTGAGGTTTAGTTCGTAGGCACGATCCTGCAGACCGTATTCAGCGAGAACGATTCGAGCGCCTCCGAAGGAATTCGTCTCGATGACATCAGCCCCCGCTTCGAGGTAATCTTGGTGCATGAGGCGCACGGCGGAAGGCTTGGAGACAACAAGATACTCGTTGCACCCTGCAAGTTTTTCGCCTCCGAAATCGTCCGACGAGAGGTTTTGGCCCTGCAGATGCGTTCCGGTCGCTCCGTCGAAGACGATGATTTTTTCACGTGCTACGTCTAGGAATGTTTTCTTCATGTCGATGTTGATCTGGATATTCGCGAGTCTACCGTAGGATTCCGCTACCCCGCGCTAATCCTTCGGTAGCTTCATGGGTGAAACAAAAAAGCCCAGCACTGAAGCGGCGCCGGGCACGATGTCTGATTCCGAGCAACGCTTTAGCTCTTTGTTTAGAGTGGCGAGCAAGCTGTCGTTCAAATCACCACACTGAAAAGGTACGAAAGAAGTCCACGAACTGCAAACACAGGAAGCGTTAGGGGAGGAACCAGTTGCGGTCAATGCCATACGTTGCTCCGAGAAGCAGTATTCCGGACTTGGGATTCAACGCATTGTCGCTTGAATCCTTTCCATCATTGCATCACATTCCAACATCAGTCTCCTTACCACCTCCCCCGCAGGTAGAATATCGTGGACAAGTCCCGAGCTCTGTCCTGCCTCGAACTCTCCTTCTTCCCAATTCCCTTCGAAGATTCCCAGCCTTTCGCGCTTTGATCCAAGCAGTTCCAGCAATTCTTCTTTCTTTGCTCCTCTCGCTTCTGCTTCCTGAGCTCTGAGTGCAAACGGATTTTTAATCATGCGTACGGGAGTGACCTTTCTCAGGGTTAGCAAAGTTGAATTGTCATTCGCGTCGACGATAGCTTGCTTGTACCGTTCGTGCGATGAGCTTTCCAAAGTTGCAGCAAATCGCGTCCCAAGCTGAACTCCTTCCGCACCGAGAGCCATCGCAGCACACATTTGACGACCATCGGCAATTCCACCTGCGGCAATCACTGCGATTGGTACGACATCTACAACCTGGGGGACAAGGCAAAACGTAGTGATTTCATCGATGCCATTGTGGCCGCCGGCCTCAAATCCCTCTGCAACGACAGCATCGCATCCGCTTTCATAGGCCTTCCTGGCATGCTTCACGGAAGCAACGACGTGAACGACCGTGCATCCTGCTTTCTTCAGTTGCTCCATGAACTCGCCCGGGTGGCCGGACGATGTGAACACAATGCTGACGCCTTCTTCGATCGTCGCTTGAATGAGCTCATTGGCATCGCTGCGAATGAGCGGTACATTCACGCCAAAGGGCTTCTTTGTCCTCGCTTTCGCCTTCCTGATGTGTTCTCTCAGTACATCAGGTTTCATTGAACCTGAGCCGATGAGACCCAGTGCTCCGGCTTCGGACACTGCGACAGCAAGTTTCTGTCCCGAGGTCCATACCATTCCTGCCTGGATGATCGGAACGTCGATACGAAACAATTCCGTAACGCGGGTTTTCATTAATTAGGCTGGAAGAATTCCGGAACGACGGAAGTTGCAAACGAGAAGGTGTAAATCTCTAGATCCGGAGAGGACGTCGTGAGGGTCAGTCTGTGATTGCCAAATTCCCTGTTCTTCGCCAGGTTGTACATTTTCGGAGAATCAACCAGCACGAGACTGGAGCCATCATTGCCCACGACGATATCTTCTCCATGACATTCCTTGAGCAGAGAGAGTCCGTCCTGTTGAACAACGACTTCGTTCACCCCAGAGGTACTGGGGTTAATGACAGCATTCACCTCAGTCGCATCATATTGAATTATTACCGATCCAACTTCTCCGGGCGCACCCTTGAAGCTGAAACACTCCCGCGTACTCAGCCACTTCCCCTTGGCATAAAACCTTTCGGGCAGATAAATCTCAGGATCGACATAGTCGATTGTGGATTCGGGATTATAGCCGTCGTTGTTGCCCAACGCGGCCCTCAGATATCCAAGATGAATCTCTCCGGTTGCTCTATGACGCAGATTCGCCGGAGAATCTGTATCCCACAATGCGTCTGTTAGGTCCGGAAGTCGTCCGCGAAATCCAGACTGCACGATCAACTGCTGCAATGCACGCTCAAACTGCTGATAACCGCCTTCGCCCTGATGCGAGTAACGGATGTACCCGTCTTTGTCAATGAGAAACTTGGTCGGCCAGGAACGCGCACCAAAGGCGGACCACAAGAGCGCTTCGTTATCAAGAACAATCGGGTAGCTTATGCGTGCCCGGTTGATTGCCCGCTCGACCACATCCACCTTCTTCGCAAACTTGAATTCCGGCGTATGCACTCCGACGACCACCAAACCGAATTCCTCGTATTTCCTGTGCCATTCTTTCAAGTACGCAAGCGCGTGAATGCAGTTTACGTTTGTGTAGTCCCAGAAATCGATGAGGACAACTTGCCCGCGAAGATCCCTGAGAGAAATCAGTTCGGCATTGAACCAATGATCCCCGTAGAGCTCGGGTGCACGCAGGTTTGATGATTCGAGTTCCATTACTTCTTCAGGTCCTCAAAAACGGAACGAAGAGCTGTGATCAAGTCGTCACATTGTTCCTTCGTGATGATGAGTGGCGGAACAAACCGCAACACGTTTACGTTAGTGCAGTTCACCAGAATCTGCCGACGCTGCATCGCATCGACAACAGCCTGTCCGTCCATTGACAACTCCAGGCCTATCATACAACCAAATCCGCGAACGTCGGTGACCAATGCAGGAAAGTCTTTCTTGAGTTGCATCAGCCGTGCGCTAAGGTAGACTCCAATTTCTTCCGCGTGGCGCATCAGTCCCTTATCGAGAACCTCTTCGAGCACTACAAGCCCCGCAGCACACGCAACCGGATTTCCACCAAAGGTCGTTCCGTGTACTCCATAAGTGAATGTTTCTGCAACCCGATCGTTACCCAGGATGGCACCGAGAGGCAAACCACCTCCAATGGGCTTCGCCATCATGACAATGTCCGGCGTTACCCCGGTATGCATATACCCGAAGAGCTTTCCGGTTCGTCCGACACCACTCTGGATTTCATCGCCGATAATGAGGAATCTGTATTTTTCCCTGAGTGATTGGAGTTCTCGGGCATATTCCTGGCTCACGATGAATATTCCGCCTTCCCCCTGGACAAACTCTACGAACACACCGAGGGTTTTTTCATTCACCGCACGTCGCAACTCATCGACATCGTTAAACTTCAGATGACCGAAGTTTTCAACGAATGGCTCGTATCCATCGCGGTATTTTTGCTTGTCCATCAGGGAGAGCGCTCCCATCGTCCTCCCGTGAAATGCATTGGACAGCCCGAACAACTGAGTCTTACCCAGAGATTTTCCCCATTTGCGGGCAAGTTTGATGGCACCTTCTGTTGCTTCCGTGCCGCTGTTTGTGAAGAATATCCTTTGAAACTTGCTCGCTGAGAGAATTTTCTCGGCAAGCTTGACCTGGGGCTGCTGAACGAAGTAATTCGAAACGTGAATGTATTTGTGGATTTGCTCTTCGATTGCCCTGCAGAGCCTCGGGTGATTGTAGCCCAGAGCGTTTACCGCAATTCCGCCAAAGAAATCCAGATATCGCGTTCCGTCTTTTGTGAACAGGTAACACCCCTCACCCCTTTCGACTTCAAGGTGGAGTCGCTTATAGGTATGGAAAAAGAGCTGCTGTTCCCTTTCAAGGATTGGTTCATTCATGAATCTTGTTCCGTCAGTTTCTGAAAGATGGAGTAGAGAAACTTCACCCTTTGTTCGAGTTCTTCAATTGTCCCTTCATTGTGAAGGACATAGTCAGCTTTCTTTAGTTTCGATTCAGGATCCATTTGCGCGCTCATCCGATCGAGAACAGAGGGGCGGGTTGTACTGTCCCGTTTCATAACACGGTCAATCCTGCTGTCTTCTGCTGCATCGATGACTACAACAGCGTCAAGCAATCGATCGAGTCCCGCTTCAAAGATCAACGCCGCTTCGACAATTCCGATTCGAGTCCCTGTTCGCTCCATTTCCAGGAATCTTCGCTTTACCTCTTCCTCAACCCGCGGATGAATAATTGCGTTGATTCTCTTTTGGATACTCTTGCTTGAGAAGACTCTGGAAGCGACATAAGCACGATCAAGCACACCGTCGGAGGTATAGGTCTTCGGTCCAAGAATTCCGATCAGGAGCTGTCGCACGCGAGGATCGTAATTACTGATTTCCTTCGCTATAATATCTGCAGACAGAACGGGTACGCCGAGTCTCTCAAAGATTCTGCAGACTTCGGTTTTTCCGCTCCCAATCCCTCCCGTGACTCCTATCGCTATGAATCGTTGTTTGCCAGCCATTCTGCCGAACACTACTGTGGACGGATTTACCATCCCGTACTATTTTGCGACCGCCACTGACCGGAATTCCCTGATTACCACTACTTTGATTTGGCCGGGGTACTCCATCTCTTGTTGTATCTTATTTGCGATGTCGTGAGAGAGCTGATCGGCAGCCGCATCATCGAGTTTCTCGTGACTCACAATCACTCTGACTTCTCGGCCGGCCTGGATCGCATACACGTTGAGTACTCCGTTGAAGCCTTTCGCAACGTTCTCGAGTTTTTCAAGTCGCTTGATGTAGTCCTCCACCGATTCACGACGGGCTCCGGGGCGCGCGCCGCTGATTGCGTCGGCAGCCTGCACGAGGGCCGCGATGGGATGTTCCATCGGGATGTCTTCGTGGTGGGAACCGACGGCGTTGCAGACGATGAGGTTCTCATTGAATTTCTTGCACAACTCCATGCCAAGCAACGCATGCGGCCCCTCGACGCTCTTGTCGATCGTCTTGCCGATATCGTGGAGCAACCCAGCACGTTTTGCCAGCATCGTGTCGAGTTTCAGCTCGGCAGCCATGATCCCGCACAGATATGCAACCTCAATGCTGTGTTGGAGCAGGTTCTGGCCATAACTCGACCGGTATTTCATTTTGCCGATATGCTTCACTATTTCAGCGTGCGCGCTGTGGAGACCGATCTCAAGCAAGGTATTCTCACCAAGATGGACGATCTCTTCTTCCAGCTCCTTGCGCACTTTTTCGACTACCTCTTCGATCCGTGCAGGATGGATCCTTCCGTCAGCGATCAGTCGTTCCAGTGACATCCTCGCCACCTGGCGTCGGAACGGGTCGAATCCGGATAGAATGACTGCTTCCGGAGTGTCGTCGACGATGACATCGACGCCGGTCGCCGCTTCAAATGCGCGGATGTTCCTTCCCTCGCGGCCGATAATGCGTCCTTTCATTTCATCACTCTCAAGGTTGAGGACGCTGACACTCGTTTCCACGGTATGGTCGGCAGCGGACCGTTGAATAGCCTGAACGATGACTTTCTGTGCCTCTTTTCTCGCATCCTGCTTTGCGTGGTCGCGAATTTCCTTCAACATTTGGGTCGCTTCATCCTTCGCGGTTTCAACGAGATTCTCAACCAGCTGCTTTTTCGCTTCTTCGCGGGAAAAGCCCGAGATTCGTTCCAGGCGGTTATTCTCTTCTTCCACCAACCTTGTGAAATCTTTTTCCTTCTCTTCAATCCGTTTTGCCTTCTCCTGAAGGTCGCGCTCGGAGGCCTGGAGGTTGACTTCCTTCTTGTTCAAAAGGTCGAGCTTTCGCTCGACGTTCTCCTCGCGATTGGCAAGTTGCTTTTCTGAGACCTGGAGTTTGCTGCGCTTGGACTGCACATCCGAATCGAATTCCTTTTTCCGTTTGTACCATTCGTCCTTCGCCTCCAGAATCTTCTCTTTCTTCAGGTTTGCCGCTTCTTTCTCCGCATCTTCGAGAATCCTCTTGACACGATCCTCGGCATTGAGAATCCTGTTCTTCCCCATCCTGGCGTTTAGCAGCCAGCCTGAGAAAAATGCCACAAAGCCGATAGCCGCGCCAAGCAATATATACATGTAGATTTGCATAGTCTCTCCTCAGGTCAAATCTTCATCGCCATAAACAATAAAAAACCGCACTCGCTGACCAACGATCATGTGTATTGAAGAACCTCTTCGTTACACGGTGGGGGTTTGCCTAAACATTTTACACTTCCACTCACTCGCTCGTCCCGGCGATTGCCGGGCGTCATCGCGAAGCTTCCTCGCTTTGGGCGGGGAGGTGGCCTGCGCTCCACGTTTATGAGTCAAACTCCCATATTAAATGAATTGTAAGGTTCTTTAATATGGTATGATCACGGTTAACGGTGCGGTTTGAACTTTCGAACAAATCCGCTCGTCATAGTATGCAAAGAACAATTGAACGACCGATACTTATCGGACTTCGATTCCCCCACTCTCCGATATCATACAATTATCGAGATAGTTGGAGAGTTTGGTAATTTCAGCTTCCAAATAATCGACAGCTTCCTGTTGCTGATCCCGTTCCTTCAGCATTTCTTCAGTAATATTAAGTGCGGTCAGGACAGCCACGGTCAGTGGTGGCTGCTCCGGTATTTTTTCGTGAATCCGGTTCAGCATCGAATCCACGTGTGAGGCTACTTTCTTGGTGAAATCCTCATTCTCCCCACGCAATGGATAATCGGTCCCAAAGATCTTGACTTTGATGCTCTTGCCGGTCATACCGTGTGTCGTTCCTATTATCGGAAACTCGTCCGTTGGTACGTCAATGTGATTGCATGAACCGTGATACGTTTGGAGCTTGAACCTCTAGAGACGCGAATTGATTTTCGAAATCAGCTCTTTGATCTTTGTCCTCAATTCATCCTTCTCCTCTTTTGAGTAGATGCTGTTTCCGTTTGACTGCAGCTGCACCAACTCGATCCTTAGTTTGTGCAGTTCCTGCTCGCGTTGCTCCAGTCGTGATTTGATCTCCCGCTCAGACCGTTCGAGCTCCGCATTCCTCGTTTTCAACTGGGCGTTCTCCGCTCGCACCTGAAGAAGCAGGTCAGACACGCGGCGGGCCTTTGCCCACAACTCCTGAATCGATTCCGCCAGATGTTTCAGATGCATCTTGCTGGCGGGCTCGGTATCCTCGTGCACGTCCGGTAACGGGGGAGTCCCAGTTGGATTCATTCGGATACGCTCAATGTTAACTGCGCAGAACAGCGCCGCATTCATTACGCGCCGCATCGACGATGCGAGTAATCAACTGGTCGGATTCCCGATCAGTGAGCGTGTGATCCTGCGACTGAAATTCTAACGCGTATGCTAGACTTTTCTTGCCGGCGCCGATCCTGTCATCCCTGTATTCATCAAAAAGAACAACCGACGCCAACAACGGCTTTCCTGACTCGCGTATTGTCTGCTCAAGAGACTGCTGCGTTACTGAACCATCCACGACAAAAGCCAAGTCTCTTGTCACCGAAGGAAATTTCGGAAGTGGAACATACCTTCGTGCTGACTGCATCCCTTTCGAAAGTATTTCAAGTGCAAGCTCACAAACGAACACGGGATCGTCGATATCGAACTTCGTTGTGAGTTCCCCCTTCACTCTTCCGAGAACTCCTGCGCCTAGTCCGTTGATTTCTATTGAAATCGTCGAATCAGTTAAAGCACTGCGGGTATCATAAGAAATAAAGCGGTATTTGTCAAGGCAAACCTTGGCAAGGAAGGCCTCAACCTCCCCTTTAAGATCCAATATATCCGTTTCGTGCGGCTGAATCCCGGTTCCTGCGGTGACTGGCTTGCCACTCATGAGAATCAGCAGCCTGTCTTCCTCTCGAAAGCCCTCCAACGACTCGGCGCTCGTTGATTTTCCGACAGAATAAACTTTCCCCAGCTCGAAGAGACGCAAATACTTGTTCCCGTGATTTCTGTTGTGACGGACGATTTGCAGTGCTCCCGGAACCAGGCTTGTTCGCATGGTGGACATTTCGACACTCACCGGGTTAAGCATCTTCACTGTTGGCAGTCCTGGAAGGGCGGCAGTCGCTGCATCCTGCAGACTATTCGCAACCATCTCGTTAAATCCGGCGTTGGAAAAATAGTTGCGGACATCGGTTTCGACTCGATCCGCAAACACAGAGTTCGAGAAATCGATCGAAGAGATAGTTTTCGTCTCAATATTATTGTATCCGTAAACCCGGGCAACCTCCTCGATCAAATCTATTTCCTGACCGACGTCGATCCGGTATGTCGGGACAAGGGTTTCAAGCACATCCTTCGCGAGAGATTTTGAAATGATCCCAACCTTTGAGAGAAAATCCTTGATTTGAATCTTCGTCAGCCCGGTTCCGAGAACCCGATTGGTACGTGAGACTCTCAATTTGATTTTCAGCTCTTTCTGCTTTCGACCACGAGCATCGAGGGCACCTTTGAGTACTTCGGCACCCGTCAGTTCCTGAATCATCTGTGCCGCCCGGTCGGCGGCATACGTCGTAATGCCGATGTCGGTTCCCCGTTCAAACCGGTAGGAGGCTTCTGTCGAAAGACCGAGGTACTTTGAAGTCTTACGGATGCTGCTCGGATCGAAAAATGCGCTCTCGATGAGAATGTTGGTGGTACCATTCGTAATCTCGGAATTGCCGCCCCCCATAACTCCGGCGATGGCGACAGGGCGCTGGGCATCGCAGATCATCAACGTCTCAGCGTTCAGCGTTCGTTCCTTGCCGTCGAGCGTCGTAAACTTTTCCCCACTCTTCGCCCGTTTGACTACAATCGTGTGATCGGCGAGTTTGTCGTAGTCAAATGCGTGGAGAGGTTGTCCTGTCTCCATCAGAACATAGTTGGTGACATCGACAACGTTGTTGATGGGTCGAATGCCAACCGATGTCAACAGATCTTGCAGCCATTTGGGAGATGGTTCTATCTTGACATTGCGTAAGACCCTGGCGGAATACCTTGGACAACCATCTTTGTCCTCGATCATGATCTTCGCCTGCCTCGCACTTGGCGTAGTGCTCTCCTTGAGCCGGACCCTGGGAATCCGAACCTTCTTCTCCGAAAGCAGACCCACTTCTCTCGCAATGCCGATGTGGCTCAGGCAGTCTGCGCGGTTCGGAGTTATTCCAATTTCGTAAATGACATCCGTCTGCCCCAGATATTTGGCCAGAGGCGTACCTGCCATTGCGCCTGAATCAAGGACAATGATACCTGAGGAATCCTCTCCCAATCCCAATTCGAAAGCCGAACAGATCATTCCGTTGGATTCCACGCCGCGAATCTTTGCGCGTTCGAGGACAAATGGATTTCCATCGGGATCGTGTTGATTGTGCGGGATCGTTGCCCCGACCAGTGCGACGGCTACTTTCTGCCCTGCAGCAACATTCGGTGCACCACACACGATTTCCTGGACTTCCTTGCCTGAGTTTACTTTACACAGAGTAAGCCGATCTGCATTGGGATGCTTGGCACGTTCGATCACTTCACCAACGACGAAGCGATCGTATTTCTTCGCCAGGTCTTCAAAACTCTCCACTTCCAATCCGAGCATCGTGAGACCTTCCACCATCTCGTGCGGTTGGAATTTGAAGTCTACATATTTCTGCAACCAGCTATGGGAAATTTTCATTTACGATCTCAGTGATTCAGAACTGCCTGAGGAATCGGACATCATTCTCGTACAGTAATCGGATGTCATCGATGCCGTGCCGGAGAATTGTCGGTCGCTCGACGCCGAATCCGAATGCAAATCCGGTGTATAGCTCAGGATCATAGCCGACATTCTTGAGAACGTTCGGATGGACCATACCGGAGCCGACAATCTCGAGCCATCCGGAATATTTGCACACCCTACAGCCTTTACCGGAACAGATATAGCAGGTTATATCCATCTCGGCGCTTGGTTCCGTGAACGGGAAGAAACTCGGACGGAAACGGTACTTGGAGTTGCTTCCGTAGAACTGCTTTGCGAAGGAAACGAGAGTCCCTTTGAGCTCACTAAACGTGACTCCCTTGTCGACATACAATCCTTCGATTTGGTAGAACATCACCAGACTTCTCGCGCTAATAGCCTCGTTCCGGTATACTCTCCCTGGCATGATGACCCGTACGGGCGGTTTTTGCTTCTCCATGACACGAATTTGGACCGGTGAAGTGTGCGTCCTCAGGAGCACATCCTTCGAAATGAAGAAGGTATCCTGCATGTCGCGTGCTGGATGATCGGGAGGAAAATTCAAAGCGCCAAAGTTATAGTAGTCGCTCTCGATTTCAGGCCCGGAAGCGATGGAAAAACCCATACTCACGAAGATGCGCTTCATTTCTTCCATGGATTGCATGACGGGGTGCTTGGTTCCGATGGGGCGAGGACGGCCGGGGAGCGTTAAATCGATAGATGTTTCTTTTGGCTTGGATGCGCCGTCGAGTTCACTTTTCCTCGCTTCAAACTGCGATTGAGCGAAGGAGCGCAGTTCATTCAGGGACTTGCCAAGCACGGGCTTGTCTGCCACGGATGCGCTCTTCAATCCTTCGAACAGCGCTGCAATCCGGCCGCTACGCGCCAGATAGGCGATCCGGAGCTGTTCTAGCTTATCGAGCGTATCGGATTGGCTCAAATCCAAAAGGAATTGCTGCTTCGTTTGTTCGATTGTTTCGAGCATGTTGATCTTTTAGCAGATTTTCACTTCAAAAGTTCGGAACACCGGTCAACCGTGACCGAGAAATGAAAAATCTTCCCACCAACCGTTGCTCCTCGAACGTCTTCAACCGACCGACGTGAGGGAAGTTGATGAGAAGATTTCTCTTACGCAGTCGCAAACTTTACGACTTCGGCAAATGCTTGTGGATGGTTGACGGCAAGGTCTGCAAGCACCTTTCGGTTAATGCCGACCTGCTTTTTGTCGAGACCGGCGATCAAACGGGAATAGGATATATGATGCAATCGTGCAGCAGCATTGATACGGGCGATCCACAAGGAGCGAAATTCGCGCTTTTTCGTCCGACGATGGCGGTACGCATGCGTGCCGGCCTTATCGACGTGATGCTTCGCAATACTGTGGACCTTGCTGCGGGCACCCCAGTATCCTTTGGCCGAAGCAAGAAGTTTTTTTCGTCGCCGATGAGAGGCAACCTTATTTTGTGAACGCGGCATTGCTGATCAATCCTTTCTTGTTATGCTGAGAGTAACCTTCGAATCTTGTATGCTTCCGTCTCTGCCACCAACCCCGGCTTGCGCAAATGACGCTTGCGCTTTGACGACTTGCTGGTCAGAATGTGTGCTCGGAACGCTTTGTGACGCTTTACTTTTCCCGTCGCGGTGATCTTAAATGTTTTTTTTGCACTGCGGTGGGTCTTCATTTTTGGCATAATTTACTCCGCTGTTTTTGTCTCTTTGACAAGCTTTGGTTCCTTTGGCTGCTTGGCTGCGTCCCCGGATTTCTTCTTGGATTTGTCGGGGGCGTAGATGGCTATCATTTGCCGGCCTTCCATTTTTGCTTCCTGATCCAATTTGGAAAGATCCGAAATCCGCTCGGAGAACCGTTCCAACAATTCTCTCCCTTGTTCCTGGTACGTAATCTCCCGTCCTTTGAAGACCACCGTCGCCTTTACCTTATGTCCTTCTTCAAGGAAGTTTCTCGCGTGTTTCGTCTTGAATTCGAAGTCGTGCGTATCGGTGTTTGGATGAAATCGAATCTCTTTGACGAGTGTGATGTGCTGATGTTTCTTCTGGATCTTTTCTTTCTTTGCCAGCTCGTACCGGTATTTTCCAAAATCCATGATCTTACAAACGGGGGGATCGGCATTCGGCACGATTTCGATCAAATCAAGGGCCCGGTCGCTGGCAACCTTTTGAGCATCTCTGGTTCCCATAATCCCCAGCTGCTCTCCATCATCCGCTATCACACGCACTTTCAGTGCCTTGATTTCCGAGTTTACGCGAGCTCGTTCTTGTTTAATGGTGTATCTCCTATAAGGTGAGCGATTTTGTCTTTATCGTGTTGAGCACTTGTGCCAGGAATGCCTCCTTCTTGATTTGTCCAAGGTCGCCTTTTTTATGCTGACGAACGGCCACAGTTCCGTTTTCTTTTTCCTTGTCACCGACGACGAGCATGTAGGCAACCTTCTTTGTTTCCCAATCCCTGATCTTGTATCCTATTTTTTCATTCCGGTCATCCAACTCGACGCGGACTCCCGATGCTTCGAATTCTTTGAATACCTGTTTTGCGTATTCGAGGTGGACGTCCGTTATCGGAAGAACGACGGCTTGAATGGGTGCAAGCCACAACGGGAATTCCCCCGCAAAATGCTCGATCAGAACGCCCATGAAGCGTTCCATCGATCCGAACGGAGCGCGATGGATTACCACGGGGCGATGCTTCTGACCATCGGCACCTGTGTACTCGAGGTCAAAACGCTGCGGCATCACGTAGTCGACTTGAACGGTCCCCAGCTGCCAGGTTCTCCCCAGCGCATCCCGCACCATGAAGTCGATCTTCGGGCCATAAAAAGCAGCTTCGCCGATTGCAATATAGTAATTTAACTTCATTAAGTCAGCGGCTTCCTTGATGTCTTTTTCAGACATTTCCCACATCTGATCCTCTCCCCCATATTTCTCCTTATTCTTGGGGTCCCGGAAGGATAGCCTTGTCTTGAAGTCCTTGAAACCGAGGGTCGAAAACACCAGCTGGATCAGGTCAATAACGTCGCAAAGTTCACCCTTGAGCTGATCTTGGCGGACGAACATATGAGAATCGTCTACGGTAAAAGAGCGAACGCGAATCAGTCCGTTCAATTCGCCCGACTGCTCGTATCGATACACGGTGCCGAATTCCGACAGTCGTATGGGTAAATCCCGGTAGCTGTGCGGTTTCGCGGCATAAATCTGAAAATGGTGCGGACAGTTCATCGGCTTGAGGAGGTATTCCTCGTTCTCGACCTTAAGCGGTGTGAACTGACTGTCTTTGTAGTACGGGTAGTGACCGCTGGTCTTGTACAGATTGATGTTGCCGATGTGTGGCGTGACAACCGGCTTGTAGCCACGTTTCCGCTGTTCTTCCTTGAGAAAACCTTCAAGACTCTCCCGAACGATTGTTCCTTTCGGAAGCCAAAGCGGAAGTCCCCCTCCTACTTTCGGAGTCAACAGAAAGAGTTCGAGTTCTTGTCCGAGTTTTCGATGATCCCGACGCTTTGCTTCTTCCAAACGGAACAGATACTCATCGAGCTCCTTCTGTGTCGGGAAAGTGGCTCCGTAGATGCGCTGAAGCATCTTGTTCTTTTCGTTTCCCCGCCAGTATGCTCCCGCGACGCTCAGAAGCTTAATCGCTTTGATCCTTCCTGTTGAAGGGATGTGCGGACCGTAACAAAGATCTGTGAACTTGCCGGAATGATAGAACGAGATGGTCTGTCCTTTCAATTCCTCGAGGAGCTCAAGTTTGTACTGATCCCCCTTCTTCTTGAAGTAGGCAACAGCATCTTCCCACGGTTTCTCTTCGCGAATGTATGGATCGTCTTTCGCGGCGAGTTCGCGCATCCTGTCTTCGATCTTCTGAAGATCCTCTGCAACAAGAGTGTGCTCGCCAAGATCCAGATCGTAGTAGTATCCTGTCTCAACGGGAGGACCGATTCCGAATTTCACACCCGGAAACAGTTCCTCGGTGGCGGCAGCCATCAAATGAGCAGAGCTGTGCCAGTAGGCGTACTTGCCTCCATCATCGGCCCATTTGAGAATCTTGATGGACGAATCCGATGTGATTGCACGACTCAAATCGCGTATTTCGCCATTGACTTCCACTGCGAGCGCTTCTTTGGCGAGACCCTTGCTGATGCTCTCCGCAATTTGAAGTCCCGTAACACCTTGTTCAAATTCCTTGGTGTTTCCGTCGGGAAATGTGATTTTGATTTTGTTCATCGACTAAGACAAAAAAAATCGGAGAAACCTCCGATTCCGCACTCACTGCAGGCAAATCCGGCGAATGCCTGCTTGTTCCTTCTGTTTCTACAACCCTTTTTCGCCCCTCCTCCAACCCAGCCAAGGCGCTACTGCCTTTACCTTCTACCCTCTAACTTCTACAATAATTGTCCTGTGGGCTCTATAGGACTCGAACCTATGACCTCTACCATGTCAAGGTAGCGCTCTAACCAACTGAGCTAAGAGCCCTTAGGGCTACACGCGAATGATAGAATACTCAAATATGTGGGAAAAATCAACGAGGAATTCAAACACTGGGAACTAGCAAGGTGGAAACGTTGGTCTCAATTTACCACGTAATTCAATTCCTTGAGTTTCTCTCCAACACGCTTTCGTTGATCACCTTGTATTTCGATGTTTCTGTTTTTGACGGTACCGCCCGCACCACAGTGCTGCTTGAGCAAGCGAGCAAGATCTTCCATTGTGTCAGGATTGTGCATCAGTCCCGACACGACAGTGACAACCTTCCCTTTGCGACCCTGCGCATCGAGCCACACTTTTACTTTTTTTCCTTTGCCGTCGTGAATATCCATTCGAGGCGATCTTCAATGAATGTAATGATATTTTTTAAGCGCACGGTACAACAAATATGCCTCGCCCCCCCCTTGAATGTAGCCCAGCGCCGTACGGAGGAGTTTGTATCGATCTTCCTTCTGCCACTGTAACTTCAGCGAAGAAGCAAGGTCAAATCGGTCCTGAAAAGCCATCGGATCTGAGAGCATTTCGCTCCGAAGAAAGCCGGGGGGAAGATTCGCCATGCTTGCAGAATCCGCGGGATTGATGGGAGGGAGCGAGGAAGTCCGCCACAACGAATTCTCAGGTTCAGGAAACACTAGCATCCTCAACGTTAGAGTATCGGGCGATCGCATGATCGACAATTCCTGAGCTGATACAACGGGCGCGAACACTACCATCAGTAAAAATGTACCGACAATTCTCATGACGAACCCGTCCATTCTAGCGAACGACGACAAGAAAAGATAGAAAACACAAATGGCGCAATGCCGTGAGTCTTCCCTGCAACTTCTACGGAAATCCCACTATTTCAACTTTAGCTCATCCACGAAGAGCCACGCCTTCCCGTCCCGATTCGAATGCCAGGGAGGACACGTTCCGATGTTCGCCGCTTGTATCCTAACATAGCACACCTTAGTGGGCTGAAAAGAGACTGTGTAGTCGCGGCTCTTTATTTCGGCATCCTCGATGGGCTGGCTTGTGCTGACATTACCGATCGGACGGAATTCCGTGCCGTTATTTGAGACTGATACGGAGATTGATTTGGGGAAGAAGATCGACGAGACTTGCTCTTGCAAACATCCGACATCAATCCGACCAAGCTGTCTCACCGTCTGCAGATCGATCGTTGCCTCAAAATCATTTCCCAAGAAACCCAGCCATTTGCCGTCCATCCGGTCCGTGGTGCCGCGAACGCCGTCCAGAAGCAGCCCGGCACCATTCGCGACAAACGGGGAATCGGGCTGCGAGGTTAAACGAATCACAATTCCTTTTGTGTCCATCGCGTCCGACCCTTTCACTTCGACGGGCTCTATTCCAACGACCGACCTGTCAAGATGCAGCTTTACAATAGTGTCAAATCGATCGTGCTGTTTCGACGGCATTCGGATCACGACGCCCTGATCGGATTGATCGATGCGGACGTCTCCTCCTGTTAACGCGCTGCTCTCCTTAATGACGGCAGCAAGCGGGGGTAACCACAACTCATCCCCTTCCCACTGAGCTATGTGAAGATAGACAACGTCCCCTTTCCGTGTTGATCCACCCCAGTTGCCATTGCGGAACGGACCGCCCCGAGTACCGTAAATACTTTCTCCAAATTTCTCAAGCCACACTCCAATTTGTTTGAGGACATTGACCTGTCGGGGTTCGATTCTGCCATCAGGCATTGGTCCGACATTCAGCAACAGATTGCCATCTCCCGTGACACACTGGACAAGGATACGGACGCATTCATCATACGACTTGATTTTGTCATTCGGTTTCCACGACCACTGAGTGCCGAGTGTCATGCAGGTTTCCCAAGGAATCCGATTTTCGAATGCGCCGACACGCTGCTCTGGCGTCTTGTAGTCCGCACGGGGATCGATCAGTTCCGGATTTCGGTCGGCGTATTTTCCCAGCCAGAGCCGGTCGTCAATAACGAGCTGCGGCTGCAATTCCCGGACGATGCCGTACGTCCGATCCTGATCCCACGGGATCGGTCCGCCGTCCGCATCGAACCAGAGCAAATCGATACGCCCGTAACTGCCGAGGAGTTCGCGCAGATGCCCCTGCATCTTCTTCACGTAGATGTCGTTCCGTTCGGTGCGGCAGTCGGGATCGCGCCAGTCCATCGGCGAGTAGTACCAGCCGATTCTCATTCCGGCCTCGTGGGCGGCGCTTGCCAGCTCTCCGCACACATCACGCTGGAAAGGAGAATTGCCAATGTTGTAGTCATCGACCTTTGATCGCCAGAGACAGAATCCGTCGCAGTGCTTCGCCGTGAGGACCATGTATTTCATTCCGGCGGAGCGGGCGATAGAGACCCATTCCTTCGCGTTGAATTGAACCGGATTGAATTTCCTGTAAAGATTATCGTACACTTCGACCGGGATTTCGCCTTTACCTTCGATCCCTCTCCGCTCGCCTCCGCGAGACCAGCTGATTTCCGTCCCTTCCAGACTCACCGGTCCCCAGTGGATAAACATGCCGAATCGTCCTTCCCTCCACCACCGGATCCGATCGGTTTTCTGTTGAGGTGATTCTAGACGAGTGGTGTCTTGTCGGGCGAAAAGGGTTGTAGACAAGGCGACAAGGATCAAAATGGCGCGTTTCATGACTTGGCTAGTGTACCTGTCGTAGGAAACGACTCAAGATGAGTTGAAGACTGGTGCCGCTGGTGTAACTAGTTCGGAGTTACGCTAGGAAATTTGAAAAGACAACCGCCTATGGGACTCAATTATTCTTTGCACCCTGACGTATCCACTTCCCTAACAGCTCTATTTCGTCTTTCGAAAGAGGTGTTATGCTCACGGTATCCGGCGGCATGCGAAAATGAGGTTGGTCTGTTCCGCTTCTGAGGTACAACCAACTTTCGGAGGGGTTTCCTGCAATAACGATCGGTTTCTTAAACTTGGTGGCCTTTGAACTCATCAAGTTCTCGTAGGACGTCAGAACAATTCTGGCTGCAGGCTTATCTAATCCGTGACAACTGACACATCGGTTATTCAGAATCGGCTGGATTTTGTCTCGATAGCTGACAGGTTTCTGACCACAGCCGATAAGGAATGACACAAGCAGAAGAATGCCAAATGCTCGCATGGTCAACTCCTTTCATTGGAGGGGTTAGGAATCGTGGCGAAAGAACAGCAGGATGTCGTCGTGACGCTATCAGCGTCACTCCTCAACTTGAACAATCCAATTTTGTGCCGAGGGCGGGACTTGAACCCGCACACCCTTTGCAGGATACAGGATTTTAAGTCCTGTGCGTCTACCAGTTCCGCCACCCCGGCAATTCAATTGCAGATTGCAGAACGTTGATTGCGGAATTGCGGCAATCGCTCTGCACGTTCAACACTTCAGATTAAACGGTGTTCAAGTGCAAATTAGCAAAGTTTCGAAGGGAAGGCAAGAAGAGAACTCGGTTCGCACAACTACAGGATTCTTACCCTGATTGTGTGGTCGACTCTTTGAAGGTCTTCGAACAGCGAATCCTTGTACTCTTTGTCAACATCCGCAATCGCATAGCCAATAAGCTCATTCGTTCTTAGGTACTGCGACAACACGTTCACATTGTTTTTGGCAAAGATGCCGTTGATGTGGGAAAGGACTCCCGGAACGTTGCGGTGAACGTGCAACAATCTGTGCGATTGGGAACCATCCGTTTGTGGAAGACTGATCCTGGGGAAATTGACGCTTGTGTAGGTACTCCCCGTGTGGACATATTCCAGGAGTTTGCTCGAAACAAAGTGTGCGATATTCTCCTGGGCTTCCTCCGTGCTTCCGCCGATGTGCGGGGTTAGGATGACATTGGATAACCCCCTCAGTGGCGATGAAAACGTTTCTTTTTCATTCTTAGGTTCTTTCGGGAAGACATCGATTGCCGCTCCTGCAACTTTTCCATTCTTAAGATTCCGTGCGAGCGCGTCGACGTTCACAACGTAACCGCGGCTGAGATTCAGGAGAATCACTCCATCGTTCATCGCGCGGAATTCTGCTTCATCGATGAGGTTGGCGTTGGCCGGGTTCCCATCAACGTGGATCGTAATAATCTGGGCGATGTTCAGGAGTTCTTTGAGAGTCGTTACTCGTGTTGCGTTGCCGATACTCAGCTTGTCCACCACATCGTAGTAATACACATCCATCCCCATGGACTCTGCGAGCGTGGAAACCTGGGAACCGATGTTGCCAAACCCGATGATCCCGAGTTTCTTGCCTCTCACTTCCCTGGCGTTTTCCGCTGTTTTATCCCACACGCCTTGATGAGCCTTCACGATTTTGTCGTAAAGACGGCGGATCAGAAGAATAATCTCTGCAATGACCAATTCTGCGACGCTCCTTGTGTTACTGTAGGGAGCATTGAACACCGCCACTCCGTGCAACGAAGCAGCATTGAGATCGATCTGGTTCGTGCCGATACAATACGCACCAATCGCAAGAAGATCTTTCGCGTGTTCGAAGACACGGCTCGAAATCTGCGTGCGTGACCGGATACCGAGAATCGAAACGCCCTCGAGCTTGGCGATGAGACTCTCTTCTTCCAGTGCGCTTCCTGCGGAATGAACGTTTACCCCGCTGTTCTCCAGTGTCGCCACAGCGCTCGGATGGATATTTTCCAGTAGCAGTGTGTTCATAGTCTCACATTATCTCTGATCAAATCTGAGCCGCTCACGAATGATAGAATATGTCCGAAGTGACGGTCAAATCGATTTCTTCGACACCAAAAAAAATGGCTCCAAAGAGAGCCGTCTATCGTGCCATTTCGCACATTCCAATTCTTGCTTTCATCTGAAGCAAGATGGCTCCAAAATCATTTAGAGCCAATGGCAGAGGTTCATTGCCAGAATTGCATCAAGACTGCCTGTGCAAGTTTCAGTGTCAATTCCAGCCTCTTTCTTCTACTACCTTCCTCCATCTCTTCTTTGAGGCGCGGGCCGGGATCGAACCGGCGCATAAAGGTTTTGCAGACCTCTCCCTTACCACTTGGGTACCGCGCCAAAGGAATTGCGGATTGTCGAATTTTGAATTGTTTGAATATCCTGTATTAGCTTTTCCTACGCCCCTCTTGCGCACCATAGTAGCCGTCCAAGACAGGTCTGGTGCGGAATCGGTGAACAGAGAAGCTTTGTGAACCCAATATACGAACAAAACGGCCGCGCTTCCAGACTCACATACAAAAATAAAAATACCCCGTTGCTTGGTGGGAGTATTGGGCAACGGGGTATTTCCGTAGAGGTGAAAAATCCAGCAAACCACTGGGGTTTGCGAGTTGCTGGATTGTCCCGATCCCTAAGGATGAGACAGAGCGGGAAACGGGGTTCGGACCCGCGACCTCAACCTTGGCAAGGTTGCGCTCTACCAACTGAGCTATTCCCGCAATAAATCAAAGAACCATTTGCAACGCATTTACTACCAATCCCGCCTTTGGCGGGATCCTCGTTCCGAACTGTATTCAGAACGGGACCGAGCTATTCCCGCGATAAGTCAAGGAACTATTTGCCGCGCGTTTGTTGCCATTCCCGCATGCGCACGAGAAATATAACAAAATCGCTTCCGCTTCGCAAGGTCTTTCTCGCAGGCGCTGTTGGCATTGCACCCTCATTGCTTCAACAATAAATCTGCGTATGATCCAGCGATACTCCTTCGCTTTGAAATACCAAACTCAAGAATGAGAAAATCCATAAGCCGTCTCGCCTGCCTTTTCCCGTGATGCACAAGGACCTCAAACTCGATGAACGTTCCCAATCCTCTCACAGCATCGATGTGAATCCGGGCATTTTTGTAGAGGAAGAGAATACGACTCTTTTTCACAACCGTCTTCACGCCAAAAAGGATTCCGCACACGGTCTTTATGGCCTTTGGTTCCTCGACCGGAACGACAACATAGTCCGAATAGCAGCTTCCTCTCAGGTTGCTACGCATATAATAAATCAGCTCAAATCTCTTTCCATTGATCTCACGTAGTTTCAGTCTGCCCTTCTTCACTTTGAAGTAGGTGTCAGTCTGATTCAGAACGCTGTGTTTCCGAGCTCGTATTCGTACGCAGACAGACAGAGCCGAACGGAGAGTAGGAATAGAAGCCTTGAGCTCGAGATTCTTAGGCATGCCGCAAAGTCATTCGTTGATGTTCGGAGATTGAATCGGAGGTAAGTTATTCGGCAGGAGAACTGGTGCAATCAACGGCTTATTTCGAGAATCTTGTACTCAAGGAATCCGGCAGGCGCCTTAATCTTGACAACCTCGCCCGGAACCTTGCCAATCAGTCCTTTCCCAATCGGCGAAGTCACAGATATCTTGTTCTTCTCGAAATCAGCCTCTTCCTGGGCCACAAGCCGGTACTCAATGACTTCACCGGTCTTCAAGTCTTTCAGTTTTACAAGTGACAAAATGTATATCTTGTCATTCGGCAAATCGGACCCTTCCATAACTCGTGCCCGTCCGAGGGTTTCTTCAAGTTTTGAGATCCTCAATTCCATTAATCCCTGAGCTTCCTTGGCCGCGTCGTATTCGGCGTTTTCGCTTAAATCGCCATAGCCGCGCGCTTCGGCAATCTTCTGCGCCATTTCCTTACGTCCTTCCGTCTTGAGCTTTTTTAGCTCAAGCTCAATTTCTACGAGCCGCTCACGCGTCAAATACACTCTACCGTTGTTCTCTGACATGCTGTCTCCTGACTCAAAAAAAATCCCCGTCGCCCTGGTGAATCTGAGCGTGTGGGCAAAAAGAAAAGCCATCATCTTTTTGAGATAATGGCTGTCCGTGTGTTTCATCCCCAAAGTAGAAGAAAAAACAGATAGACGCAAGAAAAAATTTTATGCATCGGGAACAGAACGCTCTAATGGTCTTCGCAAAGCAAGACTTCCCATTTCTGACTGCCCTCTGCTCCTTCTCCCGCCAGACCACTATTTGGTAATCGGCTCGCCTTCTTTGAGAATGTTGCCGATGGTTGATCGATCGACTTTGATTTTCACGTTGTCTGCAATCTGAACAAGAACGATCTTGTCTTCAATTCCGACGATCGTGCCGTGAATACCACCTGCCGTCACAATCTTGTCCCCCTTCTTCATCGAGTCGACCATCTGTTGACGCTCTTTTTGTCTCTTCTGCTGAGGACGGATGATCATAAAATAGAAAATCAGGATGATCGATCCGAAGAGAACGACATTTCCGATGATGCCTGCGCCACCTTCCGAACCGGAAGGTGTCATGAAGAGAAGCAGTTGACTAAGCAATTGGACCTCCTTTGATTCTGAATAGTGATTTAATTGGTTTCTGTTGTCGAATCATGTTGAAGCTGTTGAAGCATCCCTGATTTCCAGGCCCCATACCGGCTCGCTTGGATTTGGATTCTCGCTTCTTTCATGAGCCAAAGATAGAACGCGAGATTGTGAATCGTGGCAAGCTGCAATGCCAGTATTTCTTTTACATGGAACAGATGCCGAAGATACGCTCTGGTAAACGTTCGGCATGTATAGCAGGTACACAATTCGTCGACCGGCCGAAAATCGCTCTTGTAGGTTGCATTCTTGATATTCACACTACCACGGTGCGTAAACAATGTGGAGTTCCTTCCGTTTCTTGTCGGCAGAACACAGTCAAACATGTCTATCCCCCTCTCGATGGATTCAAGCAGATTCTGCGGGGTTCCTACCCCCATGAGATAGCGTGGCTTCGACGGCGGGAGAATAGACTCGCAGATCCCAGTTATCCGGTACATTTCCTCCAAAGGCTCTCCAACTGCAAGACCGCCGATTGCATAACCGTCAAAATCAAGTTGAACGAGTTTCTGTGCACTCATCTCCCTGACGTCAGGATACGTGCTGCCTTGGACAATTCCAAACAGTGCCTGGGAATGTCCGTAATGAGACGGATTTATTTCAAATGCTTCCTTGCATCGTTCTGCCCATCGCACGGTCAATTCGTTCGATGCCGTTGCATACTGACGATCGCATGGATACGGTGTACATTCATCCAGTACCATCATGATGTCTGCGCCGATCTGACGCTCGATGACAACAACGCTTTCCGGACTGAAGAAATGAGTCGACCCGTCAAGATGCGATTTGAACGTTACGCCTTCTTCTTCAATTTTCCGCAAATCCGTCAGACTGTACACCTGATAGCCGCCGCTATCCGTCAGTATGGGCTTCTCCCAATGGATGAATCTATGCAGCCCACCGGCGCTACTGAGAATCTCGGTTCCAGGCCTTAGATACAGGTGATACGTATTCCCAAGAATGATCTGTGCACCAATCTCTTCGAGTTCCCTTTGTTCGATCGCCTTCACGCTACCTTGTGTACCGACCGGCATGAAGATAGGAGTCTCGATCTCGCCGTGATCCGTAGTGATAACACCTGCACGGGCTTTGCCGTCTGTTGCGACGAGTTTGAATTTCAAGAGATCACACTCTCTGTCGTTGAGAATTTGAAGACGAAGTGGTCTCGTCGACTGCCAACAAAAAACCGCCTTTCGACAAGCGTCAGGCGGTGAATAGACCTCTGAATGGACAAGAGTAAGATACTGAGAAATTGCTGTTCTGTCAAACCTTTGAATCCGGAACTTCAACAGAAGTGATCCCGGACTTCCATTCTTGAAACAGACTGAAGGCGATGACAAAAATCAACCCGCCAAAGGCGTCAGCTGTGACGTCAAGTATGTCTGAGGTTCTGCCCCAAACATACAACTGGTGAACTTCATCCGTGACGCCGTACAGGATCGTGAAGATGAAAGCGGCACACAATGCGCAGTGTTTCAGAAGAGAAAATTTCTCCTGCACGACAAATGCTCTGAACGACAGTCCACACAACACTCCGTAAAAGAGCGTATGTGCAAACTTGTCGCCCATCGGAATATGGAGATTTGGAATTCTATGAATCGAGGACAACCAGAAGATGATGCCAATCCAAACAATTGCTGGCAATTGATTCTGAGCGAATCTCTTCACTTTAGTCCACCATTTTCAACGATGGAAAATGCTTGCGGCAAGTGTCCGGTGATGTCCCCAGCGATAAGGCTGCGTTCTCCAAATTCTCTTTTGGCCAGATCACCGGCTAGTCCATGAAGATAAACACCGCTGTATGCAGCGATTTCAGCCGGACATCCCTGCGCCCAAAGCGCGGCAATAATCCCGGAGAGAACATCGCCCGAACCAATTGTGGCCATTCCGGGATTTCCTGTGGAATTCACATAGGTAGTTCCGTCCAATGTGGCCGTAATGCTCGGCGCGCCCTTGAGGATGACTGTCTTTCGGAGCTGTTTTGCAAGTGCCCGTGGAAAATCGATCCGGTTCCGATCCACTTCCTCTGATTTCTTTTTCACGAGATTGCCAAACTCACCCGAATGAGGTGTAAGAATTACATCGGCTTTCGATTTTTTCAACATATCCAACCCTGCCGATGCAGCAGCATAGAGTCCGTCGGCATCCAGGAGGATTCGTCCCGAATACTCTTTCAGAATTCTGAGAACGACCGATTGTGTTTGTGCGTTTCGCGACAATCCTGGACCGACAACTACGACATCTGCCCACGCGAGCTTTGGTTGAAGAGCTTCGAAGCTCATATCGCTTAATGTGCCTTCATCCGTCGAAGGCAACGGCATAACCATCACTTCCGTGAGCTTGCGCATCATTGTTGGATAGACGGCCTCGGGAGTTCCAAGCAAGACAGCGCCCGCACCTGCACGCAATGCCGAAGTTGCACAGAGGGCGGCGGCTCCGGTCAATCCCTTGGATCCTGCAACGACAAAGACCTTTCCGACACTGTACTTGTTTGCGGTTAAAGGTCGTCGCGGCAACCTTGCTCTGACATCGGCTAAATCGACGAGAAATGTTTTTGAAAGAGTCTTCGATTCAGTAACCGCCTTCGGAATTCCTATGTCTGCAACTTCCACGTTTCCAGAAAATTCTTTGCCACTGTTAAGGAGAAGCCCGGATTTTCGCAAACCGAACGTAATCGTGTGATGAGCGCGGACGGCTGCGTTCTCTACCACTCCGGTCGTCGCATTGAGTCCGGACGGAATGTCCACAGAAAAGACGGGCACATTCTGAATGTTAATCCATTCGACGAGACCGAGAAGGGGCTGTTTGATTCTTCCCGAGAAGCCCGTTCCAAAAATGGCGTCCACGACAGCGTCGATTTTCTGCAACGTATCGAGTATATTTCTTGAGTAGCGTTGGAGTGTTATGGGAGGCGTAGCCCGGCCGGAAATCTTTTTCAACACATTGAAATTTAACCGCGCATCGCCTCTTATATCGAGTGGAGAAGAGGTCAGGAAAACTGAGATACGTGCTCCGGCATTGGAGAGATGTCTCGCGAGGACAAAACCATCGCCTCCATTGTTCCCTTTGCCGCAAAAGACCACAACATGCTTATTGGCGAGGTTTCCAAGAGTGTGTTGGATCAACCGAGCGACGGCGCCACCGGCATTTTCCATGAGCGAAAGTCCTGGGATGCCGATCCCCTTGATCGTGGTTTCGTCACACCACTTCATTTCCTCCGCGGAAACTACGCGTTCCATTGCACGGGAGCTTTCACTTAGTGAAACGACTGAACCAACTGGACAACCGCCGAGGGATAGAGACCGAGTTGCAGGATAAGCAACGCTGAGACACAGACGGCCACCATCGCTGCAAACGACGGCTTCATCGGCACATCGGCCTTGCCATCACGAAAGTACATGAGAACAACGAGACGCAGATAGTAGTATGCAGAAACAAGACTCGTGAGGACGCCGACGACGGCAAGCCAGGTCATATTTGCCTTTACCGCAGCCAGGAATACGTAATACTTTCCAAAGAATCCGCCGAATGGGGGGACGCCCGCAAGGGAGAACATAAAGACGGCCATCAACATCGCCAGGACCGGCCGTTGCGTACTGAGTCCCGCATAATCGTCGATACTCAAATTTTTCTCATCCTCCCCTTCCATGATTCCGACGATGCCGAATGCACCGAGGTTCATGAAAAGATACGCGATGAGATAGAAAAGCACTCCGGATTGACCTTCTGTATTCGCTGCCGCCACACCGGACAGCATGTAACCTGCGTGTGCAATACTTGAATATGCGAGCATCCTCTTGACGTTGGTCTGCGCAATGGCAAGAACATTGCCCAGGATCATCGATGCAGCCGCAATCATCGCGATTACGAGATTTAATTTGCCTCCGGAAAATCCCAGCGTCCGATCGAACACCACAACGAATACGGCAAACGCAGCAGCTTTTGCTCCTGTCGCCATGAACCCCGTGACCGGTGTAGGGGCTCCCTCGTAAACGTCCGGAGCCCACATATGGAATGGCACCGCCGCAACTTTGAATGAAAACGCGACAACCATCAACGCTACACCGATAATGAACATTGTGTTGCTGGAAACTGTCGGAAACGATCTAGCAATCACAGTCAGATTTGTCGACCCGGAAGTACCATAGACAAGTGCGATTCCGTAGAGTAGGAACCCGGTCGCGAATGCTCCAAGAAGAAAATATTTGATCGACGATTCATTCGAGCGGTCTTTGACCCTGAAGAACCCCACAAGGATATACAGACAGATCGACATCAGCTCGATCCCGAGAAACACAATAATCAGGTCGTTGGCGCTTGCCATCAACATCATTCCCACTGTTGCAAACACAATTAAGATATAGTATTCACCTTTGTTATTTCCCATCCGTTCGAGATAACTTCTGGACAAAAGAAACGTGAGGATGGCAGCAAGGACAAAAATTATGGTGAAGTAGCTTCCATAGCCGCCCGCATTCATCATGCCGTTGAAGGTCGACTGTTCCGGTGTAAGGTGGAAGCAGGCCAGCACGCCGGTGACTGCAAGCCCGACGATGCCCACACCGAACGTTAGCCTCGTTCTCGTTGACTTGGTGGACTCAATGAGAATGAGAAGAAGCCCCGTTGCAGTGAGTGTCAACAACGGGCTGTTTGTGATAAGATCGGTATAATACAAATTCATGGAGCTTCTAGATCCTGAAGAAAAGGAACCAAACGAGCAAAAAGACAGGCAGCAATATAGGTATGCTGTATTTTGTAATATAACCAAAGAAGGTCGGGCATTCCACTCCCGCATGCTCTGCGATTGACTTGACCATGAAATTTGGACCGTTTCCAATATAGGTCATTGCCCCAAAAAAGACTGCTCCTACAGAGACAGCCTGAACATACCTCCACGTTTCCGGTGTGATGGCCAGCGCCCCTAGCTGCAGCGGATTCGGGAGACCAAAAGCCATCGGGGAGGTAATGCCCAACATCATTTGCATGTGATGGGGATTATCAACATTCGCTCCGTGCAATCCGAAGGACGCGGTGAGAAAATTCAAGTACGTTGGCGCATTATCCAGAACGCTCGAGAGCAGACCCGAACCCCAGAAGTAGTGGGCCGGCGTCACAAGACCCAAACTCGCTCCGTGGAGATCGAGCCAATCCAGTGCGGGGATCATCGTCGCGAAAATGCCGGCAAAAAGAATTGTCACTTCTTTGATCGGATGAAATGTGAACTCGTTCTTTTCGTGAATGTGTCGTCCCGTCGTGTAGAACGACCCAAGGGCCGCGCCCCACATCACGACCTCCCGGACCATGAGCGGCCGTTCGATGAACACCGCTCCTAAAATGACAAACAGAAAGAATACATTGTGCAGACCCGATACTTGAGGTTCATCGGGATGAGCAGCGGCGTGCTGGACAGCCAGAGATTCCTTCCGGTAGAAATAGGTGTCGATCACAAAGAAGAGGATAAGGAGTAGCACTACCGTGAACGCCCATATCTGATTCACGCGTGAAAACACCCAGAAGAATGGAACCCCTTTCAGGTAACCAAGAAATAATGGGGGATCCCCGACCGGTGTCAGGGCGCCGCCGATATTCGCGACAAGGAAAATGAAGAAGGCAATGTGGTAACCACGAATGCGGTACTTGTTTGTACGGAGGTATGGCCGAATGAGAATCATAGAAGCGCCGGTTGTTCCCAAAACGTTCGACAATACCGCTCCCGTTCCAAGGAACATGATATTTTCCCACGGTGCCGCCTTCCCGCGTATATGAAGGTGAATGCCACCCGCCACGATGAACAACGATCCGATGAGTGAAATGAAACTCAAATATTCATAAAGTGTGTGAAACAGTCTGCCCGGTGCGCCAAGCAAGCC
>JADGQA010000352.1 GCA_017882185.1 Bacteroidota bacterium | reverse complement strand
ATGTGACCTTTGGAAATCACGATAGCGTCGGGACTCAACATAATGTCATCAAATTAATCATGAAATATGCTTAAAGACCTCCTCCGCAAACTCCCATCCTTTGCACTTTTCATCAAGAATCCCAGACCTGTGAGTTGCCGCAAAATGGCAGTCTCCATCTCGATAGCACTTCTCGTTGCATCGCCACGGATCAGCGCTCAGACGGACAGCATCTTCACCATCAGCCCTCGCGTTGGTCGCTACATCGATGCGTGGGAGCGGGAGTACTTTGGAATCTTTCCGGGAGTCCCCGATTCGGACAGGGTCATTCTCCTGCACACCGTGACTGATACCGGCAACGTCTTTGTCGTAACATCCACACTCGGGAATTTGAAACCGACGCCCATCGGTCAGAATGAAGTGACGGAACTCGCGGGGCATATAGATTCGCTCGAAGAAATACGTGCCGTTGAAAACAACATGCGATTTTACGGAACCGTAGACCAGGGTGAAGGTCGCGACGTCGTTATCGAGCTCGGGACAAAAAAAAGTTTGTGGGGCGAGCTGCTGTTCGCGGATGTACACGGTGTGGTGGTGCGCACGAGCGATAACGAAGCAATCCCGGCATCGGGCATTCGCTCCATCTCGCTCACACACTTGTTCGGCAACGGATCGCTGTACGGGTTAGGTTCCGGAGTGTTGCTTGGCGTACTCCTTTGCGGTGTATCCGGTGTCTCGGGAGGGGGCCCAGAGGCGGGATTAGGGGTCTTCTTTACAATGATCCTCGGTTCTGCCGGTGCGGCGGTGGGAATTGTCTTTGATGTGATAAGGAAAGGAATCGGAGACTCGAAGATTTATGGCAACGAACTCCCGTGGAACACAAGCGCGATTCAGCGGATCACGGCAGAATGCCGTTACCCGCTCGGCACACCGAAGATGAAACAGCTTCTCGCGGGAGTCGATAATGAATAGGAGGGGAATATCGTGAATACACTCAAAATGCTCTGGATTCTGCCGCTTCTTTCGATCGCTGTGCAAGTGAATCCCGATTCGAACGAGACAAGGTTGGGTGTAGCCGTCGGAGGTGGTTCGTATTCACTGATCGACCGAGACTGCAGCGGCAGAGCGGTGAATGCTGCCAAAGTACGGTTCGTTGCCGGAAGCGCATCGATCGAGCAGCGGATGCCTGGTCACGTCGTGATTGGCGGTAAGGTGGACTATTTTAGAAGAGAAACAGTCGAGAAGCCTGTTGGGCAGAATGACCATCCGTTCTTCTACCCCGATTTCTCTCCGCAGGAGAACCTTCGGACAACAGGGGTGTTTTTGACTCCTTACTTTGGTTTGGAAGAGAGGGGCATAGGGGTCGAAGCGGGAGTCATCATACCGACGCAGGTATTTCATCTGGGGCTAGCGAGCTCTGGCGGTCTCTCGTTCCTCAGACGGTCCTACGATAATCTGGCACTGGCTGGCAAGATTCGCTTTGGGCCGCTGGAACGTCTTCACGTCGAATCATCGTATAATTTCAGTTCGCCCCTTGTTGCTGGAGGAGGCCTTGTTGATGTGGGAGTCGGTGTTCCATTCAGCGAGGGACTTGGCAGGGTGTGGCTCGGTGTGGACGCCGTTCCGTACGAGACTTCCGGCCTCTTGTTGAAGACCACGATCCCATTGAGTGAGCAAGTCTTCTTTACAGGTTCAGGGAGGTTCGCGAAAGAGGGGGGCGCACCGGGCGAGTACGCATGGTCTCTTGGCTTTAATTATCGATGGCACAATAAAGAATGACAACCGGGGGCGATATGTCGATGACGAGAAAGGCTCTATTGTTGAAATGGGTGCCGTCGTTGAAGGGAGTGTCATCCTGGTGCCTCAGGGACGAAGGATCTGATCTTTTTTGCAGAGCGTTGACGGACCGCATGCAGGCTTTGGTACATGAGATTGCTTTGTCGTTCCGATACACAACGTCGGGACTTCTCACAATGACGCGCCCATTATTTGTTGGCCAGCCGTCGCCATCAGAATGACCTAGACTTCCAGAAGGTGAACTATGCTTAAAGACCTCCTCCGCAAACTCAAGCTTTTAGGTCAGGGCCTGCAACCGATCGATCCCGCCAAGTTTAACGATCCGCTCGCCCTTACCATCGAATGGACGCCGGCGACGAGTGGAGGGTCGAACTTTCGAACGCACAGACTTGTCGAAATCGATTTCTCGAGGGTCGAATTCAAGGGATCGTTGGGTGCAAAACTGTTCTATGCTCTGTTCTTCTTCGTAGGATTGGGGATGGGAATTGCGTTCACTGTTGAGAACAAGATATTTGAAGATTTTTCTTTTGAGGCGATCGCGCCGGTGTTGTTTAGTCTCATCTTCGTTGCCGCGGGGGGGCTTATGTACTATTTCGGCACGGCTCCTATCGTTTTTGACAAGCAGGTCGGCTATTTCTGGAAAGGAAGGAAATCCCCGCAAGATTCGCCGGAGCCCGGTTCGATCAAGAAACTCGCCCAGCTCGAGGAGATCCACGCAATCCAGCTTCTGTCCGAATATGTCCGTGAGAGCAAGTCGTCCTATTACAGCTACGAGCTTAATCTCGTGTTGAACGATGGCA
>JADGQA010000351.1 GCA_017882185.1 Bacteroidota bacterium | reverse complement strand
GCCGCGATTGCCAGCGCGGGATTACCGCTCTCTTTTCTCGGTTCAAGGGTTTTTGGTCGAGGACAGCCCTTCTACCATCTTCCTCCCACGCCCGGCCCGGATCCCATGGTTCTGTGGTACGACCGGCCTGCTCTTCGATGGGTTGAAGCCCTGCCTGTCGGCAATGGCCGATTGGGCGCAATGATTTTCGGCGGCACGTCAGAAGAGCGATTGCAACTGAACGAAGACACGCTCTATGCGGGAGGCCCGTACGATCCGAATAATCCGGATGCATTGAAAGCGTTGCCGGAGGCGCGTCGCTTGATTTTTGAGGGGAAGTTTCGGGAGGCAAGCGAACTGGTCGGCGAAAAAATGATGGCGCGTCCCATCAAGCAAATGCCGTACGAACCGGTGGGCGATCTGAAACTGACTTTTCCGGGGCATGATTCGGTTTCAGCCTATCGCCGGGAACTGGACCTCGATACGGCTGTTGCAGAAATTTCCTATACGTCATCCGGGGTTGGATTTATCCGCGAGATTTTCTCCAGTCCTGTTGACCAGGTGATCGTCGTACGGTTAACGGCGAGCGACACCAAACGGATCACCTTTCGTGCGACGTTCTCCACTCCCCAAAATGCTTCGGTCGACACCGAATCGGGCAACACGCTTATTCTGCGCGGTCAAAACGGAGAGGCCTTCGGAATCAAGGGTGAGTTGAAGTTCCAGGCGCGTGCGCGCGTTCTCACCCAAGGAGGAGACATCATCGCCGAGAAAGATGAAATTGTTGTTCGCGGAGCTGACTCGGCGACGCTCTTCATCGCAGCAGCGACTAGTTACAATTCCTACAAAAACATAAATGGTGATCCGGAAGAACGAACACAATCGTGCCTGGATAAGGCGGCCGCGAAATCATTTACGCAACTACGTGAAGCGCATGTCCGCGAGCACCAACGATTGTTTCGCCGCGTTCGGCTCGATATTGGCAGCACGGATGCCGCGTCGTTACCGACAGATCAACGATTGACGAATTTCCTGAAAGGAGCCGACCCGCAACTGGCAGCATTGTATTTTCAGTACGGCCGTTATCTTTTGATTTCATCTTCCCGATCGGGCACACAGCCGGCGAACCTGCAAGGAATATGGAACGATCTGATGACGCCTCCGTGGGAATGCAAGTATACGATCAACATCAATACAGAGATGAACTACTGGCCTGCCGAATCCACGAATCTGTCAGAATGCCACGAACCCTTGCTGCGCATGGTCACTGAACTGGTCGAGAACGGTGCACGTACCGCGCGGGTGCAATACGGCGCTGGGGGTTGGGTCTGTCACCACAACACTGACCTCTGGCGCGCCACCGCACCGATCGATGGTCCGCTTTGGGGTTTTTGGCCTACCGGCGGCGCATGGCTCTGCACGCATCTTTGGAATCACTACGAATTCAGCGGTGACAAGGAGTTCTTGGCGAAAGTCTATCCCGTCATGAAAGGCGCCGCACAGTTCTTCGTCGACACGCTTGTCGAAGAACCAAAACACAAATGGTTGGTGACTTGTCCGAGCATATCTCCTGAAAATATCCATCCGGGCGGAGTGGCTATCTGCGCCGGACCTACCATGGATATGCAAATACTTCGCGACCTCTTCACCCAATGCATCAAAGCAGCAGAGATACAAGGAATCGATCGGGAGTTTAGCGCAACGCTGGCGGATATTCGGGCGCGGCTGGCTCCGATGCAAATCGGGAAAGCCGGACAGCTGCAAGAATGGCTTGAGGACTGGGACATGGAGGCGCCTGAGCGGCATCACCGGCACACTTCGCATCTCTACGGCCTCTATCCGAGTAATCAAATCACGGCGCGGGAAACTCCAGACCTCTTTGAAGCGGCAAAGAAAACCCTGGAGCTTCGCGGAGATGTCGGCACGGGTTGGAGCCTCGCATGGAAAATAAACTTCTGGGCAAGGCTCCTCGACGGCGATCATGCGTATCTACTCCTGCAAAAGGCACTCACACTGGTTGGTACGAAGGAAGCTGCGAACAACGGAGGGGGCGGCGTATATCCGAACCTCTTCGACGCACATCCACCGTTTCAGATCGACGGAAATTTTGGAGCAACGTCAGGCGTTGCGGAAATGCTTCTGCAGTCCCATGCCGGCGAAATTCACCTCCTCCCCGCCCTTCCGAAAGCGTGGCCGAGTGGAAGCGTCAAAGGGCTGCGGGCAAGGGGAGGGTTTGAGGTCGCTATAGATTGGGAAAATGGTAAACTCACCCATACGTCGCTTCGAAGCACGGCAGGCTCCCCCTGCACTGTTCGCTGCGGAGAACAAAGGATCACCCTTGACCTTAAGCCGGGGGAAGAATCGCGACTCAACGGTAACCTGCAGAACGAGTAGGCGTTATTGATCGTCCGGAATTCCAATCCACTTGATCATCGATCACAGTTGTGAGCCGAGGAAGGATACGAACAAATGAATTCAATCTGCCCTGAAGAGTGAGAACATCATGCGCGAAAAACTGACAACACGGGAGAAGCTCGTACCATTTATTCTGGTGACGGCTCTCTTCTTTCTATGGGGTATAGCCCATGGATTGCTCGACGTCCTGAACAAACATTTTCAGGAAA
>JADGQA010000350.1 GCA_017882185.1 Bacteroidota bacterium | reverse complement strand
GTGAGTGACCCGCCCTGCCGTCGTTGCTCTCGGGGGCGGTGTCATAGGGGACCTCGCCGGCTTTGTGGCGGCAACGTACCAGCGGGGTGTTTCGCTCGTTCAAATGCCGACAACCCTTTTATCGCAAGTCGATAGTTCGGTGGGAGGCAAAGTAGGAGTTAATCATCCTCTCGGCAAGAACATGATCGGTGCCTTCTATCAGCCCGCGCTCGTTTGGGTGGATGCAGATACGCTTGTCTCACTCCCGCCCCGAGAAATCGTATGCGGAATTGGAGAAATAGTGAAATATGGTATCGCGCTGGATTCTGATTTCTTTTCCTATCTTGAATTAAATCTGGAAAAAATCCTGAATCTTGACCCTGAAGCACTCTTCCACGTTCAATCCAGGTCACTCGAAATAAAGTCGCGCATCGTCGCAGAGGACGAGAACGAAACCGGGCTTCGAACAATCCTCAACCTGGGCCATACCATTGGGCATGCCCTGGAAGCTGCCGGGAAGTTCCAGCTCCTGAAACACGGTGAGGCTGTTCTCCTGGGGACGGTCGCCGAGGGTTATATAGCAAACAGGCTGGGATTGATTTCTAATGCAACCTATGGGCGGATCGTGGAGTTTGTTGCTCGTATTCCTTTCAAATCCAGTATTCGGAACTTGAAAACTCCGGATATTCTCCGTGCTATGAAATACGACAAGAAATCAATCGGAGGGAATATCCGATTCGTACTTCCGTTCCGTATTGGGGAGGCAAAATTGGTGGATCGCGTTGAATCGAAGCTTGTTGTGGATTCTTTGACACATCTTAGGAAAGTCAGAAGCTAAGCCAAGTGTTGCGTTGCGGTCGCAGACTGAATAGGAGCGGAATTTCTAGGCGTTTGGACTGATGAAATGGTGTCGGAGCCCTTCCAGCACATTCCCTTCGATATCGGGTGACTTCATCTCACCCCCCGGTGTATCTAGTCCTCTCTGATCACCATGAAATCTTGCTCTTCGTGGCGGGATCCCGTTCTTCATTCCAGCGAGCACTTGTGTGCTTGTTGCAGATGGGTAACGTATACTTCACGTTGAAAATCTCCGTCATTTTGTTTGGACACCACTCTCGTGCCTTCATTTTGGTATCGACGCACACGGTATCGGTCACGACTCCCGTGGGCTGTTCAAAATCGTTGGTTGGCATATTGATCCTCGGATCGCCGTAGACGTATGCCATAAATTTCCCAAAGATCGGTGCTGCCGCTCTTCCTCCCTGGCCATTCGCCGAACCAAATTTTATCTGATTGTCGTCGAACCCCAGCCAGACGCCTGCAGCGAGATGCGGAGTAAAACCAACGAACCACGCATCGGCAAAGTCATTTGTCGTTCCCGTTTTGCCGGCCGCAGGCACTCCGTGGAGAAAGTTGCGGACTCTGTGTCCGGTTCCGGAAGGATCGTTCACGACTCCTTCGAGCAAGTTCGTCATGATAAATGCAGTTTCCTTGCTCAGCGCCTCGTGCTTCTCCGGCGAATCCTCCTCGATCACATTTCCGTCTTTGTCTTCGATTCTCAGAATGGCGATCGGGTCAACAAGAACGCCTTCATTGGGAAAAACGCCGAATGCAGATGTTATTTCGAGTGGTGTAACCACAGGAGTGCCAAGTGCAATGGAGGCGTAGGCCGGCACTGGCGAATGAACACCCATCCGGTGTGCATAGATTGACACTTGTTCGGGCGGGGCGATCGATTGTATCGCACGAACGGCAATCAGGTTGATGGATCGCGTGATTGCTTCCCGAATCGTGTACTTGCCTCCGATGTCCCCGTCGAAATTACCCGGTTGCCATAGTGTTCCATCGGGCATCGGTATTGTAACGGGCTGGTTAAGCAACTCGTAGGTGACTGGATACCCGTTGTCGATCGCCACAGTGTACACGAATGGCTTGAATGCCGAACCAGGCTGACGGTGAATTTGGGTTACGTGGTTCAGTCCGTACCGAAAGACGCGAAAATTTCTGCCTCCCACCATCGCAAGAATGTGGCCGTCATGCGGATCGATGCAGACAAATCCGACCTCGATCATTTTTGCCAGATCTTTCACAGTATCGATGAAGGCCGGACTGGATCTGAGCGCATTCGCGATGCTGTCTTTCGCGTCCTGCGTTTTTGCCAGACGATACGGTTCGGCATCGTGTATGAATTTTTCTACGTTCTGCTGTAGAATCTCCGGGTACTTATTCCAGTTCCACGTCGTGTCGAAGGTTTTTTGAAATGTCTCGAGGTGTTCCTCGACAGCACGATTGGCGTATCGCTGCATCCTGCTATCGAGCGTTGTGTAGACCCTGAGGCCGTCGCGGTATGGATCAAAACCATATTGTTCGGCCTTCTTGACGAGCATCTTGCGAACCCATTCAGTGAAGTGGGGGGCCATGCCAGTCGCAGACTCTACTTCGGAGTATTTGATGTCCAACGAATCAGCGCGGAAGAGATTGGCGCTGTCGCTGCTGATGATTCCGTCCTTCACCATTTGCCCAAAGACGATATCTCTGCGTCTCAGAGCGCGATCAAGGTGTGCGACCGGGTCGTAATACCCCGGACCCTTGAGCATGCCTATCAACAATGTGTATTCCGGCGGGGTCAATG
>JADGQA010000024.1 GCA_017882185.1 Bacteroidota bacterium | reverse complement strand
CCTTAGACCTCCTTTTGTTTTTTATCAAGCGGGATGAACTGGACATTTACGATATTCCCATTTCGAGAATTTCGAAAGAGTTTCTGAGCTACTTGCACTACATGCAACAACTTGATCTCGAGATCGCCGGCGAGTTTCTTGTCATGGCGGCCGAGTTGATGCAAATCAAAGTGCGAATGTTGTTGCCCCCGGAACCGAGCCAAATAGAGGAGCAGGATCCTCGGGCAAATCTGATATTAAAACTGGTGGAATATAAGCGGTTTAAAGAAATCGCAGAAATCATGAAGGTCAAAGAGTCACAAGAAATGCTGGTCCACTACAGGGGATTTCACGATGCGGATGAACGAAATATTCCAGAGGAGGCGGCTGGTGACATCGTACGTGACGTGACGTTCTTCGACCTTATCTCCTCCTTTAGGTTTGCGATGGACAGAATTCCGAAGAAGTTCGTCCACGAGATTATTCGACTCAATGTCACGATTGACGAACAGATCGCATATATACTTGATTTCTTCTCTCGTCGATCAGAAGCAACGTTCTATGAACTCGTCCAGAGCATGATTGACAAAATACGAGTCGTCGTAACGTTCATTGCATTGCTTGAAGTCATTCGCTCTAAGAAGGTCATAGTCCGCCAGACCGTTCCGTTTGGCGAAGTCTCAATCGTCAAAAACATCAACTAACAATGGCAGAAGAGAAGACAAAGGAAGTCCTCGAGGTGCAGGTACCGACGACCCTCAAACATCTTGTCGAAGCTCTTGTGTTTGCTGCGAAGGAGCCGCTGACGTTCAAACAGATGAGGGATATCTATGAAGGTGAAGGACCGCAAGCGTATCTGCGACAGCTCGATGCCGAAGAAGTTGAAGCATCGATCAACGAGCTGAACGCGGAATACGAAGGGTCTGATAAGCCCTATCGCATCGTCCGAATTGCGGGCGGGTACCAATTTGCCACCATGTCGTCATATGCAGATTGGATCGGCCGACTCTACAAGGAACAGGCACGCAGAAAGCTTTCGCAATCTGGGATTGAATCACTGGCGATCATTGCATACAAACAACCAGTTACCAAGGCGGATATTGAATCGATCCGCGGTGTGAATTGCGATTATGTTCTCAAGACGCTATTGGAAAAAGAGCTGGTGACAATTGTTGGGCGTGCACACGCCCCGGGAAGACCACTCTTGTACGGTACGACGCGCGAATTCCTAAAGCACTTTGGTCTTAATGAGATCACTGACTTGCCGCGACCGCGCGAGATAGAAGAGATTCTTGGTGAATCACAGTTTGAGACGGAGCGACGCATGCTTGAGGCACAGGCAGGTGCGCAAAAAATGAAGGAGGAAGAACCGGAATTCAAGTCAAGACTCCCGCACATACCGAAAAAGAAACCTGAACTGGATAGTACGGTCGAAATAAAGTCAAAAGACAATCTCCGCGAAATAAAGACTGTCGAGCATTCAGAGAGTCTCACAAATGACGATTCGCCAGTATCATTCGTAACTGAGAAACGGCGCGACAGCCACGAGCAGGCCGTTGAGTTGCCAGCTGTGCAGGTGAGTCCTGAATCGGACAATGGATCGAAGTTTGATCTTCCTTCCTCCAACACGGTCCTTGAACCGGCTCACGAGATAACTGTTCCGAATGCGGATTTGGTGACGTCAACACAGGATGAATCCGCGAGCGATTCGGCAGACGGCAATGTTGAAGACAGAACTCCACATGCGGCACCGTTGGAGAGTCAGGTTGTTGCACCCACTATGGTTGCATATCCGGACGATCCGGTTACGTACACAACTCAGAAATCTCGTGTCGAGGAAATTCATCCGGAACAGGCAGGCAATTCGTTGAAGTCGCATCCGGCCGCCAACAAGTCTAAATGGCAAACGTGGAAAGAAAAAGTCCAGGGATTCATAAAGAAGATATTCGCCTAAACAAGTTTCTCGCGATGGCCGGTGTTGGTTCTCGTCGAGGGAACGATGAGCTCATAGTTTCCGGTGTGGTCCGAGTCAATGGCAAAAAGGCAGATGAGCTCGGAGCGAAGGTAGATCCTGATAGGGATATTGTTACCGTCAACGGGAACACGGTTCATGTTGCGCAACACGATGTGTACATTCTGTTCAACAAGCCGAAAGACTGCATTACAACGCTTAGTGACGAGAAGGATCGAACGACCGTTCTGGATTATGTTCGTGTCAAGCAAAGAGTCTTTCCGATCGGACGGCTGGATAGGAACACGACAGGAATCCTGCTCCTAACGAATGACGGCGAATTGACGAATTCACTCATTCACCCCAGCTTTGAAATCGAAAAGACGTACAAAGTCTCTCTCGATAAGCCTTTGAAGGCCGAAGATCTTGTCCGGTTGAAACGAGGGATCCACTTGGAAGATGGCGTAGCGAGAGCAAACGAAATTGAATTTGTAGAAGGCAGTAAACGGATGAGAGTTTTCGTCTCCATTCATGAAGGGCGGAATCGGGAAGTGCGTAGATTATTTGATGCGCTTGGATATGATGTGAAATATCTTGATAGGGTGTCCTTCGCAGGACTCGGTTATTCGGGATTGCAGCGGGGAGAGTGGAGGTATCTCACCAACGCCGAGGTCCGGTATCTTCAGGAGTTGGTTTCACGAAGGGAATCAGTAAACACTCTACCTAAAGGATGAAATTTCAGCGAAGTAGCGGTATTCTTTTGCACCCCACCTCACTACCGGGTCCGTACGGATCTGGAGACCTTGGGCAGGCTGCATACCATTTCGTCGATTGGCTTCTTGCTGCTGGCCAAAAGCTTTGGCAAATGCTTCCGCTGGGGCCCGTCGGATACGGCAACTCTCCTTACATGGGTCTATCGGCTTTCGCCGGCAACCCAATGTTGATTGACCTGCAGGAACTCTGCACGCGAGGTTGGCTTGATGCTCGGGAATTGGCAGGAGCCCCTGAATGCAACCCGAAACGTATAGACTTCGCCAGGATGATTCAATTCCGATCGGAAATTCTTTCGAGAGCCTCGGATGGATTCTTTACTCATGCATCCGATTCTGACGGTAAGGCCTTCGAGACGTTTTGCAAGGAACACAGGGACTGGTTGGAGGATTATGCTCTCTTCATGGCGCTGAACACCAGGTTCAAGAACAAAGTCTGGAGTGAATGGGACTCGGACATCGCGCATCGAAAACCTTCAGCGCTCCAGAAAATCAAATCTTCACTGACGAATGAAATCAATTTCCACAAGTTCACGCAATGGTGCTTCGCGCGTCAATGGAAGAGCCTGAGGAAGTACGCAAACAAGAAAGGCATTCACCTCGTTGGTGATATTCCCATCTTTGTCGCCCACGACAGTGCGGATGTCTGGTCAAACCCCAATTCGTTCTATCTCGATAATGATTTGAACCCGACAGTAGTTGCGGGCGTTCCGCCAGACTATTTTAGCGAAACAGGTCAACGGTGGGGTAATCCGTTGTATAAATGGAATATTATGAAGAAAGAAAAGTATGCCTGGTGGATCAAACGATTCCAGGCAACTTTTGATCTCGTTGATATCTTGAGAATTGATCACTTCAGAGGATTTGTGGGATACTGGGAAATTCCGGCTACCGAAAAGACAGCAGTCAAAGGCAGATGGGCAGATGGGCCGCGTGAGGGGCTGTTCAATGCAGTGGAAAAAAAACTTGGCAAGCTGCCAATCATTGCGGAAGACCTGGGGGTCATTACACCAGAAGTGGTATCCCTAAGGGACAAATTCCAGTTTCCCGGGATGAAGGTGCTCCAGTTCGCGTTCTCGGACGGACCAGCGAATGCATTTCTCCCACACCAGTACCATGAGAATTCTGTTGTCTATACGGGCACTCATGACAACGACACGACAGTGGGCTGGTTTAAAGCTGCCACAAAAGCGGAGCGGTCGTTTCTTACGCAATATGTGAGGACCGATGGTCGGGAAATCCATTGGGACCTGATACGACTAGCCCTACGGTCTGTTGCGGTGATGTCGATTTTCCCCTTCCAGGACATCCTGGGCCTTGATTCAGAAGACCGAATGAATCTGCCCGGCACCACCAAAGGGAATTGGGAATGGCGATTCTCGTGGGATCAGGTACATCCGGAACACGCTTCAAGACTCTATCAGGAGACCGCTCTCTCTTCCAGAACTTCACCAGATCGGTTGGAACTTCCTGCGTCGTAACCGCGAATGGCGGCACGGCACAAATTGAGACATGAAACAGCACGCAGCAGACTCGCGAGATGACTGACACGACCAAAGACAACCCGACGAAAGAAGAACACGATGCTGAACTAAGCGATCAGATGGTTCGCCGAAGGGAGGAACTCGATGGTCTTAAGAAAATGGGGATCGATCCTTTTCCTCTTGCGTATGACCGAACAGATTTTTCAAAGGACCTGATCGAGACGTTTAGAGATGATGCGCCAGTCCGAGAGGTATCCATTGCGGGACGGTTGATGTCAATCCGTCGAATGGGGAAGGCGTCATTCTGCCACGTGATGGATTCGAAAGGAAAAATACAGGTCTATCTGAAAAAGGACGATCTCGGCCCGCCTTATGATGCGTTCAAGCTTATGGATATCGGGGATGTTGTAGGCATAAAAGGATACCTGTTTCGGACAAAAATGGGGGAAATATCCGTCCACGCACGGGAGTTCATACTTTTGGCAAAATCCCTTAGGCCCCTACCGGTTGTCAAGGAGAAAACCGATGAGAACGGGCAAAAAATCGTGTTTGACCCATTCTCTGACAAAGAACTCCGTTACCGGCAGAGATATGTGGATCTTATCGTCAATGAGAACGTAAGGAAAGTATTCATCAAGCGCTCGAAGGTTATCAGTGCTATGCGAAAGTACTTGGATGCGCGAGGCTATCTCGAAGTTGAGACTCCAATTCTCCAGCCGCTCTATGGAGGTGCATCGGCACGGCCGTTCAAGACACATCACAATGCATTAGACTTCGATTTCTTTCTGCGGATCGCCGATGAATTGTACCTCAAGCGACTCATTGTCGGTGGATACGATGGTGTGTATGAAATATCAAAGGATTTTCGCAACGAAGGCATGGATCGCTCGCACAATCCCGAATTTACTATGATGGAATTGTACGTTACATACAAGGATTATCGATGGATGATGGAACTTGTCGAACAAATGATTCACGAAATTGCGGTTACCGTAAATGGTAGTGCACGAGTTACCCTTGGATCATTGGAAATAGATTTTACACCGCCATGGAAAAGAATTACAATGTTTGATGCGATAAAGGAATATACGGGGAAAGAACTCCGAGGTAGAAACGAGGCAGACCTTCGCAAAATCGCAAACGAACTCCATGTAGAGATTGACCCAGGAATCGGAGTGGGTGGCATCATCGACGAAATCTTCGGCGAACGTGTGGAACCTCATCTGCTCCAGCCCACATTTATCATGGATTACCCTGTGGAAATGTCCCCCTTGGCAAAAAAACACAGGACGGAACCAGGACTGGTCGAACGGTTTGAAGGCATCGTCAACGGTAAGGAAATCTGCAACGCGTTCTCCGAGCTCAATGATCCGATCGATCAACGCGCAAGGTTTGAGGAACAAATGAGGATGAAAGAGCGAGGCGACGAAGAGGCGCAGGTGCTCGATGAAGATTTTCTTCGCGCGCTTGAATATGGCATGCCTCCCACTGCTGGTCTCGGTATCGGAATCGATCGCCTCACAATGCTCTTTGCCAATCAAGAGTCCATCCGGGATGTAATTCTCTTTCCTCAGATGAAACCGGAACGATAGGTCCAAGAATGGGCTCGACGGTTTTCTGTGTGAGCAAAACAATGGCAAGATCATCAACTTGATTGACCCGGATCACGCTTGCGACGAGATTTGGAAGCAAGCGTGATGAGCCAAACTTGATTTTGACTGTAATTCCGTTATTTTATAGCGCGAACTTGACATGAACTAATTTTCAGCTGAAATCGTCAATTTGATGGAAGGTTCGGTTGAATAGTCCTATGTGGTCAGATTTGAAGGGAAACATAATGAGAAAACAGTATTCGTTCAGAACGATCGCGTTCATCGCGGTCTTGAGTCTCGGCGCGGGAATTGGACTTGACAAGCTCGTCTCTGCTGATAACATTTATGAACAGATTCAGAAATTCGGCGACGTTCTGAGCTTTACGGACAAGAACTACGTGGAACCAATTGATGTCTCGAAACTTACCGAGGCGGCTATCAACGGCATGCTCAACACCTTGGATCCCCATTCGGTCTACATCCCCCCCAAGCAATTTGAAACAGTCACTGACCAGTTCAGTGGCCAGTTCCAAGGAATTGGCGTTTCGTTTAGAGTATTGAACGACACTATAACGGTCATGGAGCCGGTGGGCGGAGGGCCTTCTGCTCGTCTCGGAATACTTTCGAACGACAGAATTATTAAGATAAACGACAGCTCGGCAATTGGCTTCACCGATACCCAGGTCATGAAGACTCTTCGTGGTCCAAAAGGTACTAAGGTGAAGGTCACCGTCGTGCGGCCCGGTGTGAAGGATCAAATGAATTTTATCATCACCCGCGATGTGATACCGTTTGTGAGTTTGAGTGCGGCGATGATGTTGAATGGAAACGTGGGATACGTCAAACTCGACAGGTTCTCGGAAACAACTCATGAAGAAATGGCAAGCGCGTTATCAAAGCTCAAATCAAAGGGGATGGAACGCCTCATCCTGGACTTACGCGATGACGGAGGAGGGTATTTGGAGGAAGCAGTCCGGTTGGCCGATTTGTTCCTGGATGGCGGCCCCAAAGACAATCCTCGTAAGATCGTTTACACGAAGGCACGCAGGCCTGAGCTCGAAGATGTCTACACTGCCCATTCCGGAGATGCTTATGAGAAAATCCCGTTAATCGTCATGATCAATCATGCTACTGCCAGTGCCAGCGAAATCGTCTCAGGTGCAATTCAGGATTGGGACCGCGGGCTCATCGTCGGGGAGACAAGCTTTGGGAAAGGTCTTGTGCAGCGCCAAATGAAACTCTCCGATGGCTCTGCATTTCGCATTACGATTGCCAGGTACTATACCCCGTCCGGAAGACTCATCCAGAGACCCTACGAAGGGAAAGACAGGGCTGCCTATCAGCTGGAGCCATTCACAAGGAAGGAACTGGAAGGCGAAAACGTCGAGCACACACACGATGCCTCGGAAGATTCGCTTGGACCGGTGTTCAAGACTGCGAGTGGCCGTCCGGTCCGAGGGAGCGGTGGAATAATCCCGGATTACGTTGTCAGCGGAGGAAGTGCGACCAAGTTCTTTGCTGAAATTTTCAGGCGCAATCTGTTCTTTGATTACGCAAAGGAATTCAGTGAAGGGCAGGGTCTGTCACTTCGGGATAAGTACAAAAATGACCTTGGCGGATTCAAACAGAACTTTGAGATTTCAGAACGCTTGCTTGACGACTTCATGAAGTTTGTGGCAACCAAAGGAGTCACGGTCGATAACAAGGATCTGGAAAAAGACCGCGTATTTATTCAAGCACGGCTCAAGGGAGAAATCGCTAACGTGTTCTTTGGGTTTGAAGGATTGGTTTCGGTGATGTTGGACGTAGATCCGCAAATTCAGAAGGCATTGACGCTCTTTCCGGAGGCGGAGAAGATCGCAAAATTGAACTGAACTCAATTCAGTGTTTGAACAGAGAACCACAAAACCTTCGATAGTTGTCTGCAGTCTTCTTGTTATTTCGTTTTTTCTTACTGGTGCCGATGGTGGAGACGGAACGGGCCGAAGACTTGAGCTCGCACGACCTCAGCCGTCTTCCGACCAATCTACATTTCTTCAGGTCGGAGAAGAGTTGGAATATGCAGTGAGTTATTCCTTTTTCAGTATTGGCACTATTTCGTTCAAGATCCTGGATAAAGGTACGCGCAACGGCCGGACGATCTTCAAGGCGAGAGCAATCATTGAGTCCAATCCCAATCTCAATTGGCTGAAGGAAGTACATATTCGGTTTTACGGCGAAATTGACGACTCCATTTTTTCGCAATATTGGATTAGCCAGGATAGCTCGTCGTCCGGAATAAATTATCACTCTCTGACGTTCGATTACGATGATAGTAAGCTCGTCTACGAAAAAGGGAATATCTTTCCGTCCGGAGAACGGAAGATACTTAAGAGAGACAGCATACGTATTGATGGCCCGGGACAAGATGGTCTTTCACTCTTTTTTTATGCACGAGAGCATGCACGACAGAAGATGGAGGTAACGGTCCCCACGTTCATTGAAAACAAAGAAGCCAATGCTCATATCAGTTTCCAGGACAGGATTGAAGACGTTGAAATTGACGCAGTGAAGTACCCTGTCGAGACCGTTTTTCTTGACGGGCGGGCTGATTTTGTTGGCGTTGTAGGCATGACAGGCGGATTCCGCGGATGGTTTAGCAACGATCGAGCGCGAATTCCGATCGTTGCCCGACTCAATGTGTGGATCGGGAGTATCAAGGCTGAGCTGAAAAGCTGGAAGCGATCGGGATGGCAGCCGCCACAGTTCGTGGAGCCGAATTGAGTTCGGTTCTCCTATACCGCGGTATCAGGCCGAAGATACACGAATCGGTGTTCATTGCGGAGGGGGCGAAAATCATCGGTGATGTGGAAATCGGCAGAGAGAGCAGCATTTGGTTCAACACGGTGGTCAGAGGTGATGTGCATTCGATCACCATTGGAGAGCGTACTAATATTCAGGATAATTGTGTTCTCCACGTGACCCATAAGAAGTTTGCGTTGCATATAGGCTCCAACGTTACAGTCGGTCACAGCGCAGTACTTCACGGTTGCACTATTGGAGATTTCTGCCTCATAGGCATGGGGGCCATCGTTCTGGACAATGCTGTTGTTCATGCTAGGTCATTTGTTGCAGCTGGTGCCCTCGTGCAGGAGAATTTTGAGGTTCCGGAGGGTACCCTCGTAGCCGGAGTTCCGGCGAAAATAAAACGTCCTCTGACGACAGAGGAGGCGGCGTTTCTTGAGCGATCTGCTCAGAATTACGTCGACTACGTCAAAACGTATCGCGAATGATCAAGTCTGCGAGGATATTATGAAACTCACATTTTGGGGTGTGCGTGGCTCAATTCCGACTCCCGGAAAGCACACTGTCCGGTATGGCGGAAATACACCATCATCTGAGCTTCGGTTGGATGATGACAAGCTGATAATCCTGGACGCAGGCACCGGCATACGGAATTTTGGCGACTATTTGATCAACAATGGCGAATCCATTAAGGCTCATCTTCTTGTGACGCATCCTCATTGGGATCATATTCAAGGATTCCCGTTTTTCAAACCGGCGTTTATTTCCGGTAATGAGCTGACAATCGTGGGCACAGAACGTCCCGAGCGATTCCTTCGAGAGATCATATCGGATCAGATGAATCACATCTATTTCCCTGTACAGTTGCACGATCTAAAGGCCAAGATTCATTTCGTGCCTGTTCGGGAAGAAGGCGAAATGATGATTCACGACGCCAAAGTGAAAATGATTTATGTTAATCATCCGGGATTCACAGTGGGCTACAGAATTGAGTACAGGGGAAAAACCCTTGTATACATCAGCGACAATGAGCCGTTCGATCGTGCGGCAGCCGCAAGCCTTACGAATTTCGAGGCGGTGGTGAAAGAGAAGTTCAACACAAAAGACGGTGATCCCAATCAACGGATCTTCGAATTCTGTCGAGGCGCGGACCTGCTAATTCACGACGCAACCTATACTCCAGAAGAATACATTGATAGGGTCGGGTGGGGCCATTCACATTATCTGTTCACCTTGCGGGTGGCTGCCGAGGCGAATGTAAAGCGACTGTGCCTTTTTCATCACGATCAAAATCACAGCGACGACAAAGTCGATGATATCCTTAAGAAATGCAAGAAAGAGGGCAAGAGCAGAGGATACAAGTTTGAGTGCGAGGCTGCAATTGAGAATACGACCATTCTCATTTAAATGTCTTTACATTGGTGTGACATTGAACTAAGCAGATTGCATGTTCACTTCGATGAGAAATGAGTCTCCTGTAGTGTAGTACTTGATGGACGCAGGCCTTTCTAAGGAATTGCAATGGAATTTCAGATAGCGGAAAAAGACATAAAAAAGTTAGAGCAAGCGTTGGGGATTCTTTCGAAACGACGGGGGAACAATTATCGCTTTGAAATCGTCAACAAATCTGCCCAGCGAAAGCTTGCATTGGAGATATATCCGGATATCGTCATCGGGAAGCGGCGGGGAGTTCTGATATCAGTCTATACGCAAACTGCACATCTCCAACTTCATTTTTGCACCGGGTACGTGGTAAGTAAGTTATTGGGTGAAATCACTTTTGTCGGCGAATCGGACGGAAAGCTTTCGGGGCTCACGATCGAACGTGAGGGAGGCTGTTCATTGTATGCCAATGTCGACCGTGCAATACTCTCAGGAGATTTTACTACGCTTGGACCTGAAGTGATGTTGTCTGGAATTGCGCTTTCACTGACTGAATCGGTTCTTCCCCCGCTCTCAGTCGATTCGGAGCATGGTTCAGATGCAAAACTGACAAAAGGACACGCGCAACGAAAGAAAGTCGTGAAAAAGTGAAAATCGAAGTCTCGCATGACCATCCACATCTTCGATTTTCCAGGAGGGAAACCATTCGTACCATCAAAAGTGTTCTACGAAGGGAGACGAAACGACTTAACGGGATATCTGTGGTATTTACGAACAATTCCCGTATTCGAGCGATGAATGAGAAACATTTGAATCACCGCTACGTTACTGATGTGATTACATTCGAGTTGGAACAATATCCGGAGCTTGAAACGGAAATTTACGTAAATCTTGACAGGGCGAAGAGTCAGGCGAGGGCGTACGGAGATACTTTTCGCAATGAGACCACAAGGCTGTTGATTCACGGCCTGCTTCACGTCCTTGGTTACAAAGACAAATCGAAGAAAGAGATTGCTCTTATGAGACGAGAAGAAGACGCTGTGCTTGGAAGTTTGAGAGCGAGGAAGAATTAGAAATCAATGCACGAACGAATTGTAGAAATTATTCTGTTCCTTGTAAATGAGTTGAAGTCGAACAAGCAGTTGAGCGAGGTGGACGTGAGTCTGCTGTCGCAAAACGGATATACGCAGAGCGAGATATCGACCGCATTTTCGTGGCTCTTTGAACGTATGTCGGTTGGGGAACCGGTGTTCTCACCAGGGAAACCTGCGGATTCTTCGCATCGCATGCTGAACGAAGCGGAGAAACTGGTGATTCAGCCTGAGGCTTTTGGTTATCTTCTTCAATGTCATCAGCTTGGCTTGATGACCAATAGCGATATCGAGATTATCGCTGAGAGGATTATGGCTGCCGGGTTCTCATCAGTAGGAATCATTGAAATGAAATCATTTGTTGCAGGTTTTCTTTTTGGTTTTGAAAATCCGCCCGGTGGGAGCAGTCACATCGTTCTGGGCAATAATGATACTATTCATTAGAATGCTAGCTTAATGGAAAAATCGCTGATCATTGTAGAATCCCCGTCGAAGGCGAAGACGATCAACAAATACTTAGGCAAGGACTATTATGTCGAAGCGTCTGTTGGGCATATTAAAAACCTTCCCAAAAGCAAACTGAGTGTCGATATAGACAAGAATTTCGAGGTTGTGTACGAGCCCATCAAGGGAAAGGAAGACGTTCTGGAAAAGCTTCGCACGCGCGCTGCACAGTCGAAGCAAGTCTTCATAGCGACAGACCCTGACCGAGAAGGCGAGGCAATTGCCGCGCACATTGCAGAAGAACTAAGAGACGTTAACAAAAAGATTAAGCGCGTTCTCTTCCACGAAATTACCGATAACGGCGTGAGAGAAGGAATGGCGCATCCGAAGCAGATTGACACAGACCTTGTCATGGCACAACAAGCGAGACGAGCAATGGATCGGATCGTCGGCTATAAGGTCAGTCCTTTTGTCTGGAAGACCGTCTACTATGGATTGTCTGCAGGAAGAGTGCAGTCGGTTGCTCTGCGCATCATCTGCGAGCGCGAAAAAGCAATCAAATCCTTTATTCCGGCCGAGTATTGGTCGATCACGAGTGAATTCCAGGCGCTTTCAGGCGAAACGTTCTTGGCCAAGCTTGCGAAGATTTCAGGAGATGATCCGGGCATTTCAGATGAGACCACGGCAAGAGGATTCGTTGCAGATGTTGAAAAGCAAACCTATCAGATTTCGAAGGTTGAGAAGAAGCCTGTCAAGCGAAATCCCCCGGCTCCATTTATTACCAGCACGTTGCAGCAGGAGGCTGCGCGCATGCTTCGTCTATCTGCAAAGCGCACGATGATGCTTGCACAGAAGCTGTATGAAGGTGTGGAAATCGGCGAGGAAGGAATGACGGGTCTCATCACCTACATGAGAACGGATTCGACCCGCCTCAGCGAGGATGCAGTGAAGCAGGTGAGAGAGTACATCTACGAAAATTATGGAAAGGAATACGTACCGAAAGAGCTGAGGCTCTTCAAGAAAGGCAAAGCCTCACAGGATGCACACGAGGCGATTCGTCCCACATCGATAAAATTCACGCCAAAATACATAAAGAAATTTCTCGAAAAGGACCTTTACCAATTGTATGAACTCATCTGGAATCGATTCGTGGCCTGTCAGATGTCCCATGCTGTGTTCGACCAGATCACGGTGACCGTAACAGGAGGAGAATACCTGTTCAGGGCCTCCGACCTCGTGCCGACATTCCGTGGCTTCCTGCAAGTGTACGATGACATTACGGAAGAAAAGTCTGACGATGGTGAAGATGCCGATCCAACGTCGCGCCTCCCACAGAATCTTTCCGCCGGTCAGCAAGCGAAGCTCGTAAACGTTTTGCCGCGTCAACATTTCACCAAGCCGCCCGGGCGATTTACCGAAAGCAGCCTTGTAAAGGAGCTCGAAACACTCGGAATCGGTCGGCCAAGTACGTACGCGCTTATCGTCTCCACGGTTGTCGATCGCAAATACGTGGATCAAAAGGAACGGAAATTGTATGCCACTGAGCTCGGAATGCAGGTCAACTCGCTTCTTGTGAAGTACTTTCCGAATATCTTTAATGTTGAGTTTACTGCAAGGATGGAGGAGGAACTGGACACAATCGCATCGGGCAAACAGGAATATCTTTCTGTCATGAAAGACTTTTACGAACCATTTCACACGGCAGTCGAGCACGCCGTGGGTTTGGCTTCGAAAATCAAGAAATCATTGCAGGAAGAAATTGAAGAGAAATGTGAAGTCTGTGGTCGGCCCATGATCGTGAAATGGGGAAGAAACGGCAGGTTCAAAGCTTGCACGGGCTACCCAGAATGCAAAAACACGAAACCCCTCGACGAAGATTTGCTAAAGACGCAGCACATTGTTGGCGTGAAGTGTGACCTTTGTGGCGGGGATATGGTTGTGAAGGGAGGGCGCTTTGGAACGTTTCTTGGCTGTTCGAATTATCCGAAATGCAAGAACACCAGACCGATTTCAATGGGAATCAAATGCCCGAAATGTAAAGAAGGCGACCTTATCGAACGGAAAACCAAAAAAGGCAAGCGCACGTTTTATGGCTGTTCAAAATATCCCAAGTGCGATTTTGCCTCATGGGACAAGCCTGTAAACCAACCGTGCACAAACTGTGGTTCAACATATATCGTCTCAAAGTACTCCCAGGCAAAAGGCGAGTACCTCCTGTGTCCTGAATGCAAGCAGGAAGTGTTGAAGGAAGAGATCGCTGCAAGCGCGTAGATAGTTTTATTGAAAAAACCATTGAATGCATAGCCTCTCTTCATTTGATAAGCTGATTCGGTCATTTCTGGAGTATCTCGAGACTGAGAGAAACTATTCCAGCCATACGATTGAAAGTTATCGGAACGACCTTGTTGCTTTTTCCCAGTTTGCTGCCGGTGAAGAGATTGACGATCCGCGCGGAATAGACAAGAATGTCCTCCGGATGTTTTTCGCCGGCCTCTTTGAGAAAGGATATTCGAAGAAAAGCATAGCGCGCAAGATTGCCAGCCTACGTTCGTTTTTTAAATTTCTGAACCGCAAGCAAATTGTCGATTCAAATCCTGTTCTCAATATCGCTACGCCGAAACTTGACCAGAGGCTCCCTGGTTTCCTGGACGAGCCCGCGATGCAAAAACTCTTGGATCTCCCCGACCGATCGACCGTGGACGGGCTTCGTGATGCGGCAATTCTGGAAGTGTTCTACAGCACGGGAATTCGATTGAGTGAACTTGTGAATTTGGACACCGGAGATATCGATCACCTTGGACGGCTCATCAAGGTAACAGGGAAGGGTAGAAAGCAGAGGATTATACCCATTGGGGGCAAAGCGATTCGTGCCGTTGATGAATACCTTAAGGCGCGAGAGCATGTCGAAGATCGGTCCGGAGAACGCGAAGACGGACAGGCGATTTTCTTGTCGGCAGGACACAAACGAATCTATCCGCAAATGGTGGGCAACATCGTGAAAAAATACATCGGAAAGGTTTCGGAGTTGGAAAAGAAAAGCCCTCACGTCCTTCGTCACACCTTTGCGACGCATTTACTCAACAGGGGAGCAGACTTGAAGGCGGTAAAAGATCTCCTCGGCCACGAGAGTCTATCCACAACTCAAATTTATACTCACGTTACTACAGAAAGGATCAAGAAAGTCTACCATCAATCGCATCCTAAAGCTTGAGGATAATAACCAAAATCAACCTTAGGAGAATGGACTATGGATGCACATATCACGTCGCGCCACTTTAGGGCGCATGAGACTCTGCTCGAATACTCCGAAAAAGGTGTACGCCAACTCTCGCACTACTACGACGGAATAATCAGGGCTGACGTTACGCTAAGCTTTGAAAAGACCCGCAAAAGCACCAAAGTCGTGGAGGTTCGGCTTTCAGTTTACAACGCGGTCCTTGTCGGCGTAGCGAAAACCGACGATTTCTTCAAATCAGTCGATGGAGCAGTTGAAAAGGTTCTTGCACAACTCAAGAAATACAAAAGTAAACTCAGGGAAAAAGACAGATCTCGTGTGCGGACGGTACGTGGAAAAGTGCCTGTCTAAACAGCAAAGTCTATGGCTATTGAAAAACTGAGAGAGAACAAAAAGAAGTCAATCACCGTAGGGTTCTTGTTCGAAAAGAACAAGGAACGGTTGAAACTCGTTGCGATCAACGGCGAAATTGGCTTTGACAAAGAAATCAAAGACAAGAGTATCCATCGACCTGGTTTGGCGCTTGCCGGTTATGTTGAGTTGTTCACCTACGACCGCGTTCAGGTGTTCGGGAACACGGAGGTCCGGTATCTGAATCATCTCACGCTGGCGGAGCGAATCAAAGCGTTCCAGAGAGTCTTTCAGTTCGACTTGCCGTGCATCGTTGTGACGAATGAAAACAAACTCGATGATGATCTCGTCGCCATAGCAACCGAGCATAAGGTCTCGATTATTCAAACCCCCTATGAATCGACGAAGTTTGTCTATTTCCTCAGTGATTTTCTTGATGACCAATTCGCTCCCCAGACGTCGGTTCACGGCACATTCCTAGACGTGTACGGTATCGGCGTTCTTCTCACGGGTCGTTCGGGAATCGGCAAGAGTGAAATTGCCCTGGACCTCATCGAGCGAGGTCATCGTCTCGTGGCAGATGACGTCGTCCTCATCACCAGAAAAGGGGAAGGAATTCTTATTGGTGCGGGCTCCGAAGTCGCGAAACATTTTATGGAAATCAGGGGTCTCGGACTCGTCGACGTGCGTTCGGTCTTTGGCATCCGCTCCATCCGATTTCAAAAGCGGGTCGAGGTCGTGGTCGAACTTCAGGAGTGGAAGCCCGACATTGAGTACACTCGCACGGGATTGGATCACGAATCCGTTTCAATACTGGATGTTGATATTCCACACATTAAGCTCCCGATTTTCCCGGGGAAAAATATCACCGTTATTGCAGAGGTAATTGCACTTGATTATCTGCTGAAGCACTATGGTTACGATGCCGCAAAAGAATTCTCCAAGCGCTTGGAGTCGACAATTTCCGAAAAAGCGAAGGGAAAACGCGTCATTGACTACTTTGAACACGACTTCGAATGAAATCGATCTCCTTATTGACAAGAGGTCAAAAATTCTATATTTTCCACCAATAATTCAGACCTACACGAGATTTGTTGTGTCTCTCCAATTTGACGGACAACCACGAATATGAAAAAACCCCGACTATATTATTTCTCTGCAGAGTCTCTGAATTTCAAGCCTCTGCTATGGGCGAAATCAAAGTATGTCGGCATGGGTGTCGGCATCGGCATTGTTGCATTGTGGGTGACAATAGAAATTAACCAGTTTACGGGCGACGTTCTCGGCCTTGGATTTGCCCAGACAAGTGTATTATTGAGCGAGAACCAGGTTTTGCACAATCAATTGCGTTACTTGTCGGGCAAGCTCGATGTGTTGGACAAAAGGCTTGCGACGTTGAGTCAGCGGGGAAATGAGTTGCGAGCTGTCGTCGACCTCCCAAAGATTGATCCCGATATCTTGGAGGTTGGTGTTGGAGGAGTCGATGATCGAATTGACTATGCTCCGTCGCCTGACGTCAACAACCTTCTGAATAAACTCCAGGCGACGACAAATAAAGCGGAGCGAGAACTGCAATTGCAGACAGAGAATTACGAAGAGGTCCAGAAGCAATACGCCGCGCGCAAGGTTCAGTTCTCACATTTGCCGTCGATTTTACCAATAGATGGCATTTTCACTTCCTCGTACGGATTGAGGTTGCATCCGATTCTTGATGTCTACAAGGTACACGAAGGTCAGGATATTTCGTGCGACCCTGGAACTGTCGTCCACGCGACGGCGGACGGGGTGGTCGATTATGCAGGCCCGGCACACGATGGACTAGGGATAAAAGTCGAGATCAATCACGGATATGGATACAAAACAATTTATGGTCATCTGAGTAAAACGCTCGTAAAGGAAGGAAGACACGTGACGAGGGGCGATGTTATTGCGCTTTCGGGGAATACGGGTCTGTCAACTGCGCCGCATCTGCATTACGAAGTTAGGGCTAATGGTGTGCCAAAAGACCCACGGAGTTTCTTCCTCGAAGATTACTCGTTGAAGCAGTTCCTCCGTGCCGAGAAAGAAAGAAGCAAGTGATTTGGGTTGAGATGTGAGAGCAAGCACCGTATAAAGGTAATCTGATCTTGAAGGAAAGGGCATATATGATTTGGACGATCGAGCTGGCATCACACCTGGATGACGCGCCGTGGCCAGCGACGAAAGAGGAGTTAATCGATTATGCCGTGCGGACTGGTGCACCTGTTCAGGTTATTCAGAACCTCGAAGAGCTCGAGGATTCGGACGAACCGTATGAGAGCATCGAAGAGATTTGGCCAGATTATCCGACAGACGAAGATTTCTTTTTCGAAGACGACAAAGAATATTGAGAATTAACACGGTCTTGTCATCGGCGGGGGCAGAGTGCCACTGCTGATAACGTGGGATCGATTTCAAGCCCAGCACCTTCATGCTGGGTTTTTTTTTCGCTCGGATATCATGGCGAGAACTCGGCTGCTGTGTATCTTCTTGTGCCTGATTTCACTCAATGCGTTCGCTCAGGACGCGTACTCCGAATACGAAGTAGCAAAGCTTGAATTTTCCGGCAACACGATCCTCAAGACCAGCGATTTGCTCTCCGTTGTCCAGACCAAGGAATCACCATTGTGGATTTGGAGATTCCTCTACAGGGTCAGCGAATCTGTTGGCAAGAAGCCGGAGTACTTCAACGCATCGGAATTTGGGAATGACGCACTCCGACTCAAAAAATACTACTGGTCAAATGGCTTTTTCAAAGCGGCTGTCGATACTTCGATTTCCATTGATCGGACCGAGAACAGTGTTTCTCTGTTATTTCGCGTTCAGGAAGGACGCCGATCAAATATCGACACACTACGGTATTTGGGCCTGGATAATCTTCCGAATGATCTCAAAAGCGAAATATTTGAACATAAACTGATCGACATCGGCGATCCGTTCGTGGAGAAAAAGCTTATGGACGAACAGCGTCGTATTCTAACCGCGTTCGCGAATTACGGGTACGTGCAGGTTAGTGTAGATCCCCCGTCAGGCGTCCAATACGCATCGACGAACAACGTCACCGTGACATTCGCGTTTGTGCCAGGACAGCGGTACAGGTTCGGAAGAATCGTTGTGAAGAGCGATACAGCAGTCAAAGAGAACATCGATTCTGCGGTGATCTTTGGCTATCTCGATTTCAAGCAGGGTGACTATTATAACCTTGCAGCTAAAACTGAAAGCGAGATGAACTTGAACAGACTCGGTGTATTCGAATCTGCTCAGATCCAGGAAGCAGTGAACGATTCTACCCGCAAGTTGCTTGAAATACCGATGGAAATCTTGGTACGCCCGCGCCCATTCTATGAGCTTGCACCGGAAATAGGCATCAATGACGAACGAGGATATCCAAACGTGTCATTTGGGCTTGGTTACTTTGACAGAAATTTCTTCGGCGGTGCGCGGAATCTCAATTCTCGCGTGAGGCTCAATGTTCATTCATTTGAGGACTTGGATCTTGTCCGCGCGTTCCAGCGTACGGGATTGAGAGACAGCACCGTACTGACCAATGCAGATATCACGATCAATTTCATCCAACCCTATTTTTTCAACAACAAGACGAGTCTCACCACCACACTTTTTGCGGCCCTGGAAAAACAGAGAACATATTACAGCCCAATCTTTCGATTTCGCGTGGGAGCCGCGGCGCAAACAGCTACGTATACCCGCGCATTCATTGACTGGAATCTTGAAGCGATCAATCCTCAGAGCACAATAACAAACAAGGATACTGCGCTCGGCTCTCAAGGGGAACTGCGTTCACAGTTTAATTCAATACTCGCCATTACGCTGCAACGGGACAAGCGGAACGATTTCTTCTCTCCAACACGCGGTTTTTACCACTCCATCACAGTCGAAGAGGCTGGCATCCTGCCATCGGTTTTTCATGGATTGCTTGGCCTCGGTCTGCCGTATGCCAAGTATGTCAAGCTCAATGCGCTTGGTCAATGGTACTGGGACCCCGGTGAGACTCAATCTCTTATTTGGGCAACGAAGCTTCACGCAGGGATCGCGCAATTGTACGGACATTCTCCCGCCGGCGTACCATTGACGAGGCGATTCTATGCAGGTGGCAGTGGCAGCGTCAGAGGGTGGAGAGCTCGCGAGTTGGGCGAAATTGCCCTGCCGGATACAGGGGGATCAGCGTTGATTGAGGGCAGCTTGGAAGCTCGTTGGAGTCCTCTGCGTGAAGCCAGTAACTTGTGGTTCTTCGAGACAGGAAAACTCTCATTCGTTTTTTTCTATGATGTTGGCAATCTATGGCCCGATGCGAAGGAAATCCGCATTTCCGAGTTTGCAATGGCTGCTGGGGTGGGATTGAGATATGCGACAATTGCTGGACCGATTCGAGTGGACTTTGGATGGAAGGTATTTGATCCGATGGCTTCTGATGGTAGACAATGGGTTACACAAAAACGATTTGTCGGTGAAACACTTCCAAATTTTGTTTTTCACCTTGGGGTCGGACAGGCTTTCTAAACGGACAACACCATGGCATGGAATACAATCATTGGGCAGGAAAGGGTCAAAAATCTTCTTCGAAGATCAATCGAACGTGGACAATTAGCCCATGCCTACCTGTTCTACGGAATTCGAGGAGTCGGCAAACAGGCAACGGCTATCGAATTCGCCAGGACGATCCTCTGTTTGAGTTCGAAGAGTGAAGCATGTGGCGAGTGCGCGAGTTGTCGCAAGACAGCATTGCTTCAGCACCCAGATCTTGGTTTGATCATACCCTTGCCCGTGGGGAAGGGGGAGAAAACCGGCGATGATCCGATTGATTCATTGGAGGAAGATCAGATTCAAACGATTCGCCAACAGATCGCATTCAAGTCGGAGAATCCTTACTACGAAATTCAAATACCGAAATCGAATTTCATCAAGATTAATAGTGTGCGGAATCTCAAACGAATCTCGTCTCTTACGAGCGTGGAAGGATCCTGGAAAATATTTCTGATTCTTGATGCCGACAGAATGAATGCAGAGGCAAGCAACTCGTTGTTAAAGACACTTGAAGAACCTGCTGACAAGACTTTGCTGGTTCTTACGACATCCGAAAAAGACAGATTGCTCCCAACGATCATATCAAGATGCCAGCTCGTACAGTTCTCGCCGCTGACGGATCTAGAAATTGCGCCGGCGCTCCGGGAGCGAGAACACGTCCCTCCGGACGAAGCCATGCTTGCTGCGAAAATCGCGCAGGGAAGCTATGTCGTTGCCAGCGAATTGCTGTCTGAGAACCTCTCGGCAGAGAGAAAAGAAGTACTGGACTTCATTCGGGTGTCATTGGGCTGGAAAGAATTATCGCGTGTCGATTTGATAGACGAGTTGGCTTCTTCGAAGGACCGTAACTCAATCGAACATTGGCTGAATGTACTTCAAACCTGGCTCAGAGATGCGATGGTTCTTCGCGATGCGAGGGACTCACTGGCTTTGGGAGCGGCGAACGATAAGGAAATGCAGAGCTTCGTACAGAAATTTCCGAAAGCAAACATCGAACAAGCAATCCATTCCGTCGAGACTTACGTTGCCCTTGTTCGCAAAAATGTCTACCTTCATTTGCTTTTGACCACACTTTCGTTTGATTTAAAGAGAACCCTGGCGGAAAGCATCTCGTGAAACAGAAATTCAACCGCATTCTTGTCACGGCAGCCTTGCCATATGCCAACGGATATCTTCATCTTGGCCATCTGGCCGGAGCATACTTGCCGGCGGATATGTACGTTCGTTTTCAACGATCCATGAAAAGGGATGTATTGTTTATTTGCGGCTCCGACGAACACGGCGTTGCGATTACGGTCTCTGCAGAAGCCGAGAAAAGTAGTCCGCAGGCGATTGTGGATCGCTATCATCCGGCGAACAAATCCGCGTTTGACGATTTCGGCATAAGCTTCGACAACTATTCGCGGACCACGTTGCCACTCCATCACCAGACAGCGCAGGAGTTCTTTTCAGATTTTCACAAAAGAGGTATTCTTCGGGAGAAAACCGAGAAACAGCTCTATTGTGAGAAGGACAAAATGTTCCTTGCTGACCGCTATGTTGAAGGAACGTGTCCCAACTGCAAATATACGCAAGCGCGCGGCGACCAATGCGAGAATTGTGGCACTTGGCTCAATCAGACGGACTTGATAGAACCCAGGTGCAAGATTTGTGGAACGAAACCTGTCGTTCGCGAAACCGCTCACTGGTACTTTCCGCTCGGGCAATATCAAACGAGGCTTGAGGAGTACATCAAGGAAAGGAACGAACGGGATGGATGGAAAGAGAATGTGTTGCGGTATTGTGAAGGCTGGTTCAAAAATGGATTGCAGGATCGTGCGGTTTCACGTGATTTGAGTTGGGGAGTCGTTGTACCCGTCCAAGGTTATGAGAAGAAAGTAATCTACGTCTGGTTTGATGCAGTATTGGGCTACATTTCGTCGTCCAAGGAGTGGGCAATGAAATTGGGGAAACCGGACGAGTGGAAAAAATACTGGCAAAACCAAGATACAAAATATGTCGCATTCATTGGAAAAGACAATGTGGTGTTCCACTGCATTGTGTTTCCAGCCATGCTCATGGCCTGGAATGACGGGCCGAACAAACAGTTTGTGTTGCCGGAGAATGTTCCTGCTAATGAGTTTCTCAATCTCGAAGGGCAAAAATTCTCAAAGAGCCGCGGGTGGGCAATCGATGTGCGTGATTTTCTGAGGTATTATCCCGCAGACCTCTTGAGGTATACACTGGCAGTTAATCTGCCCGAATCGCGGGACAGTGATTTCTATTTCAAGGATTTCCAGGCACGAACCAACAATGAGCTTGCGAATATTCTGGGCAATTTTGTAAATCGAACGTTTGCGTTTACGGAGAAAAACTTCGCTGGGGTTGTTCCTCCCCTCGGTAATCCTGGGCCGATGGACAAGGAAATTGTCGCTTTGGTCAAAGATATCCCGGCGAAGATTGGGGAATTCTACGAACGCTATCATTTTCGGGATGCGGTCCTGGAATCGATGAATCTTGCCCGAAGGGCAAATAAATACTTCAACGACAGTGAACCTTGGAAGACTGCAGAGAAAAATCCAGCTCAATGCGCGACGACCCTCAACATCAGTCTGCAAATAATTCGGTCCCTCGCGATCCTCCTCGAACCCGTGATTCCAACGATTTCCCGGACAATGTGGAAAATGCTTAACCTTGAAGGGTCTCCTGCCGATGCAGGATGGGAAAGCGCAGAACGCATGATCCTTCACGAAGGACATCGGCTCAATAAATCGGAAATCCTTGTGACAAAAATCGAGGACAAGGACCTGAAAGAAATGGTCGATAAACTCTTGACTGTGACATTATCATCCAACAGCACTGTCGCGCAGATCAAACCGACAATTACGCTGGATGACTTCAAGAAAATTGATTTGCGGATAGCAAAAGTGCTTTCCGCAGAGAATGTTCCGAAGTCAGACAAACTATTGAAGTTACAGATTGAACTTGGAGATCAGATCCGTCAGGTCGTTGCTGGGATTGCACAACACTACCAGCCAAAAGATCTCGTGGGAAAACAGCTCATTGTCGTTGCAAACCTTCAAGCGGCGAAATTGATGGGTCAGGAATCTCAAGGAATGATCTTGGCCGCGTCGGATAGCGAAGGCAAACTAGCGTTGATATCTCCTCTATCGGAAATGTCCAGTGGTAGTATCGTGAAGTAGTGTTGAAGCGAATGTGATTTCGGCTTGCATCTGTAAAGAGTAAAGCCCCGCCCGTTAGAGTTCCAATTCCAGAAGGTCGTTCCTCCTGTTTTAGTTTTTCCCCTCATAGCACTCTACAGAAAGAATCTCTAGCGTGTTTCCTTGCTAAAGTTTTGATTTTGGGCTATATTGAACAGATATGGTTCCATTGTCCACTCATCGAAAAACCGAGGAAACGTGCTACAGAGACTAAGGAATTTCCTCAGATTCGTAAAGATCGAACACACATTCTTCTCGCTTCCCATGATTTTCAGTGGGGTGTTTTTGTCTGCGAAAGAATTCCCAAGGCTTTGGACTTTGCTCTTAATTCTGTTTGCTGCCATAGGAGCGAGGAGTGTCGCGCTTGCACTCAACAGAATCATTGACCGTGAAATTGACAAGCGTAACCCCCGAACTCTGATCCGCGAGCTTCCAAGCGGCCGGATGACCTACCTGGAGGCGGTTTCTGTCCTTGTTATTGGTGCCATTGTATACTTTTCATCCGCTGCATTCATTTCCCCATTTTGCTTGCTGTTGTCTCCCATTCCAATCGTTGTTTTCACCCTCTATCCCTATATGAAGCGGTTCACGCCGTTCTGTCACTTTGGAGTCGGCTTGGGCTTGGCAATGGCTCCTCTAGGAGGATGGTTCGCGATTCATCCGACACTGAATGGCATCCTCCCCGGGGCGCTGCTTTCTCTGTTTACATTGTTCTGGGTGACGGGATTTGATGTCATCTATTCGACTCTTGATGAGCTGTTCGATCGGCAAGAGAATCTCTATTCTTTTACTTCTCGATATGGAAAGGTCAGGGCGTTGCGGTATTCAGGGTACCTACATTTCCTGGCATTTGTGTGCCTCGGGATTCTGTTCGCACTCTATATCAAAGCAGTTCTTGCGCTGCCGTTTCTTATTCTGACTGGCGTGTTATTGTATATGGAGAACAAGAAAGCGGAAGACGTCGAATTGGCCTTCTTTAAGATCAATGCGGTCCTTGGTTTTTCTGTGCTCGGTATGGTGGTCATGGGAGTCTTCTTCGCATGAGAATTGTCGTGTGCATTACTGGCTCTTCCGGCGCCGTGTATGCGGAAAGCTTTCTGAAAAAGAGCAAAAGTGATAAGTACCTGGTGGTGAGCAGATGGGGGCGTGCACTCCTCAAGGATGAGCTTGGCCTCTCGGAGAAAGACCTTGTCCCGTACGTGAAGCGACAATTTTCCGATGATGATTTGACCGCACCCTTGGCATCGGGATCGAATCATTTCGATGCCTGTGTTGTTCTTCCGTGTTCCACGTCGACGTTAGGAAAGATTGCGGCGGGGATCGGCGACACGCTTGTGACAAGGACTGCTCAAGTTGCTCTCAAAGAACGTTTTAAGCTTGTGCTTTGTGTCCGTGAAACACCGTTGTCGACGATAACGTTGGAACAGGCTGCAACGCTTTCGAGGGCAGGCGCAATAATAATGCCTATTTCGCCCCCCTTATATTTCAAGCCTAAGACGGTCGATGAGTATGTTTCTGCCTTTACGGATAAACTCTTGGCAGTTCTTGGAGAAAGTATATCCAGAGGGTGGCGTTTCGAGGAGTTGGAATAAAGCGATGGAGTTCCAATCATTGCGTGAGTTTGTGGGGTTTCTGGAATCCATCGGTGAGCTCAAGAGAGTCAGAGTGGAAGTCGATCCGATATTGGAAATTACTGAGATCGCTTCAAGGGCGCTGAAACAAGGAATGCCCGCATTGTTGTTTGAAAAAGTGAAAGGCTCAGAGTATCCGCTGGTCATCAATACACTTGCCAGTGAACGAAGGATAGAGCTTGCTTTAGGCAAGCATCCTGACCAGCTGGGCGAAGAATTGTTAAGATTCGTTGATAGGCTTATTCCGCCTAGGCCGAAAGCCATCATTGGGCAACGATCGATGCTCAGACGAGTCCTTTCTACGAGGCCGAGACAAGTGACGAAGGCCCTTTCCCAGGAGGTGGTGGATCG
>JADGQA010000349.1 GCA_017882185.1 Bacteroidota bacterium | reverse complement strand
TGCCATCATCATACTCGCCGCGGGTGAATCCAACAGGATGCGCATCCCGAAGCAGCTTCTTCCGTTCAGGGGGAAGAACATGCTGCAACACGCCATCGATGAGGCAGCCGCAAGCAAGGCTGATCTCGTGTTTGTCGTCCTGGGAGCGAATGCGGAGAGAAGCAAACGGGTTCTTCGGCCATCGCGCGCACAATGGGTGATGAACCCGGATTGGCCGGAAGGCATCAGTTCATCGATCCACGCCGGTGTCAATGCACTCCCTGCGACGGTCGGTTCTGCGATCATTTCGCTCTGCGATCAACCGTATGCAAGCGTACGGACGTTTAATGACCTCATGGACGCTCATCAAACAACAGGAAAATCCATCGTTGCCTGTGAGTATGAAGGAACGGCGGGCACCCCGGCCCTTTTTTCGAGAAACTACTTCGATCAACTCTTAATGCTCGCAGGCGATCGGGGAGCGAAGAAAATCATTCTCGAAAACAATCACGATGTGACGCGTATCCCTTTCGCTGAAGGAGTCATTGACATCGACACGGCCGATGACTACCAGCAGTTTTTGAAGAGCGAGCTTGGAATCAAAAAATAGCGTTCTCTTCGAATGTTGAGAATGGTGATGGAGGACCATAATAGACATGTCTGAACCGTTCATGCCCTACAACAAATCCAGTCTCGCAAAGAATCGTGAACGCGATACGGTAAGCATTGGTGGAATCAAGGTTCCGCGATATACAGGCGAATTCTGGACCCCCAAACAGCGCCAGTCTTCCTCTCTACACGAGATTTCATACCGCGCGTGCTTCAAAGCCCAGCTCCCACGGTTCTTTATTGAGCTCCTGACAAGCGAGGGTGACATCGTCTACGACCCCTTCAGCGGCCGCGGTACGACTGTCATTGAGGCAGGTCTTCTTGGACGAAAGGTTATCGCAAACGACATCAACCCGCTGAGCACATTTCTCTGCCGTCCGAGATTCTTTGTCCCTTCTCTCAACGAACTTGAGAAGAGACTGCATTTGATCAGAATAAATCCGAAAGCGAAAGCGAGCTTGGATCTCTCGATGTTTTATCATCCTACGACCGAGGCAGAAATTGTGTCGGTCAAAAAGTATCTTGAACGGCGCAAAAAGTCGGAGAAAGAAGATCATCTCGACCGGTGGATCAGAATGGTTGCGACAAACAGGCTCACCGGCCATTCAAAGGGTTTCTTCTCTGTCTACACGCTCCCTCCAAACCAAGCTGTCTCACAACAAAGTCAAGTCCGCATTAACCGGCGGCTTCGCCAGAGACCGGACTATCGCGACACAAAACGTATTATTCTTGAAAAGTCCCGAAGTCTTCTCCGCAATCTTTCAGAGCTTCAAATCAGCAATTTGAAGAAAGCGGGCAGGACAGCCAAGTTCCTAACAGCCGACGCTGCGGATACCAAGAAGATCCGCTCCGATACAGTCAACCTTACCGTCACGTCTCCTCCGTTCCTCAACGTCGTTCAATATGCAAGTGACAACTGGCTGCGAGGTTGGTTCAACTCCATCGATAATAAATCAGTCAGCGATGTACTGACGATGTCTGCTGATCTTACAAGTTGGTCCTATGAGATGGAGGATGTTTTCGCGGAGCTCCATCGCATCACACGACCAGGAGGTTGGGTCGCGTTTGAAGTCGGTGAGGTTCGAAACGGCAGTATCAAGCTCGAAGAGACCATCGTTCCTCTCGCAACGCTCACAGGATTTCGTTGTGAGGGAATTCTGATCAACTCACAGGAATTTACAAAGACCTCGAACATTTGGGGCGTGCGCAACAACAAACACGGCACCAACACCAACAGGATTACCCTTTTCTACAAAGAGTGAACTCGCGGTTTAGTTAGAGTAATCGAAAGTATGAAATGTCCTCAGTGCGGTAAGACGGTAACGGGATTCGTTCCGTTCCTCCTCTACGGATGGGTTCGTATGAGGTGCGGAAACTGTCACACGACGCTTATCCTCAAGTCGGTCGGGGAAAGGTTTTGGACTGTCCTGGCAACAGGAGCAGTCGCTGTCGCCGCGATCTGGTTTTTTGTTGACTATCCATTCCGATTATTGGGCGAACAATGGACACTGATTCTTTTTGTTTCCTTCATCGTCACGATATTGCTGCTCGCAATGTATTGCGCCTGGAAAGATAGCCAGTTTGACCTTCGGTCCCATTCCTGACACAGAAGACATAGTTTGTCTCCGGCGGCCATGCCAGAGTTCCCCGATGTAACCATATACATAGAAAGCCTCCAATCAAGGATTGTCGGTCACCCTCTCCAGAGGATTCGTTTTGCGAGTCCGTTTGTATTGCGCAGTGTCGATCCTCCGATTGAAGCGGCAGAAGGGAAAAAAGTGCTGGCTCTTCGGCGTGTCGGAAAGCAAATTGTCTGGCAGTTGGAGGACGAACTCTTCCTCGTGTTTCATCTTATGATTGCGGGACGGTTCCACTGGAAGAAGGTTGGAGCAAAAGCTTCGGGAAAAATTGGACTCGCTGCTTTCGACTTTCCGGATGCTACGCTACTTTTTACTGAGGCAAGCTCCAAGAAGCGCGCATCGCTTCATCTCGTGAAAGGCGAGACTGGTTTGGCGCAATTCAACA
>JADGQA010000126.1 GCA_017882185.1 Bacteroidota bacterium | reverse complement strand
GTTGCTGGGACCACTTACCAGGACCGTCAAAACTTCGGAGACTCACATCGAGCTCGCAGTGTATCGGTTCCAATAAGTCGCTCGTTCCCCAGACTTCAAACATGCCAGCTGCCAGTTTGAAACTTACGAGTATAGGTGCATAGAATTTCTTGGCATAATAGTAAGCCGCTTTGGGCCGCAGCCCACTATCGATGACAGACCAGCTCGTCACGGGCCAACAATCGTTGAGTTGCCAGAACATTGACCCTGCGGTTTTGAACTTACGCCTTCGCCAATGTTCGACGGCAGTTTTGAGGGCTTCAGCCTGGACGAGTTGTCCCTTGTACACGAATTCCTCGTAATCGCCACCGACCGGGTAATGAGAAGCCTGGAAACGGAAGAGCCGTTCCGTCCCCTCCGGGAGTTTGTTGTGATGTTCGAGAACTTTGCTTTGTGGTTGACGATCTGATTGCAGGGTTACTGGTTCCATCGTTCTGATGTAAGCGGGCGCCTGAAATCCAAATTCAGTAACAAACCGCGCGAGATCTTTTTCATACTCCCGGTAATCCAACCAGAGTCCCCACACAACCCACTGATGATGATTGCCATTCGACTCGTCATTCGGGAATCCGGTTCCGAATGGGGAACTCCGCCAATACGGCCTTGTCCCGTCGAATGCCCGACACACGGATGGAAGCACATCACGAAAAATCGTTGCTCCGTTCATGTCATCCGGCTTTTTCCCTGGATTGTCTTTGCAGAAAATCCATTCGCATTCGTTGTTTCCGCACCAAAGTGCTATCGACGCATGATTTCTCAGCCGAGTGATAGCTTTTTCAGCTTCATCCTTAACTTGTTGGAGGAACCATGCATCTTCCGGATATTCGCCGCATGCAAACATGAAGTCCTGCCACACCATCAACCCAAGCCGGTCGCAGAGGTCATAGAACACTTCCTGTTCATAGATGCCGCCTCCCCAAACACGAACCATGTTCATGTTCGCCTCACGGGCCATCGTCAAAAGACGATCATAGGTGGCTGTTGGAATCCGGGGAATAAAACTGTCAGATGGAATCCAATCAGCCCCTTTACAGTATATCTTCTGGCCATTGACCTCAAGGATGAATGACTTTCCCTCGTCATCCTTTTCCTGCAGCAGCCGAACCGTCCGAATGCCGAGCGAACAGGATTTTTCGTCGTTCTCAATTCCATTCCCTTCAAGAAAAACGCGAACGCGGTACAAGGATTGATTTCCATACCCGTTGGGCCACCATAAATGAGGCTTGGGAATCCTGATGACAAAAGACTTGCTTGCTCCACGTACGTCCAAAGCCTTCCGAAACTCAAAACCTTCGCCAGTTACTTCGACATTGAGCCTAACGGATTTTCTCCCGCTGTGCTCGAAGTCTACATCGAGACGAACATCGGCCATGTGCTTTGTAATATTAGTCGCCCGAGCAAATACACTTTTAATTCGACACGATGAGAATGCATCCAGATATATGGGTCGCCATATCCCGGAAGTTGTTAGTCTCGGGCCCCAATCCCATCCGAAGGAGTATTGGGCCTTACGCACGTACACGCGTTGTGGTTCGTGAGAAACCTGGAGCACTCCGTATTGATCCTGCAGCTGCTTCGAACGAATTGTGGGTGAATCAAAGATTATTTCCAGGACGTTTGTTCCAACCCTGAGAAAGCGCTTGACATTGAACCGGTGTTCGACGAACATATCGGCCGTGCTGCCGACCGATTTTCCGTTGAGGGACACATCTGCATACGTGTCAAGTCCTTCTGCAACGAGGTGAACCTCATCATTGCCGAGGAGTTCTTTCCCGACAGTGAATTCCTTTTGATAGTGCCACTGTTCCAAATCCACCCACTGCACATCGAGCTCATTCATGCGATAGAATGGATCGGGGATTTTCCCATCTCCGAGAAGATCTGTGTGAACAGTACCCGGCACAGTTGCTGGCATCCATTGCCTCACATCGGCATGCGGGTCGGATTTGCTCTGCTTCGAAGAAATTGCCTTGAATTGCCAATTCCCGTTTAGTTCAACCCTTTTCATGTTTTCCTATCTCACCAAGATCATTTTTCGGACTTGCGTACCAAGAGATGTCATCAGCCTGCAGTAATAAATGCCGCTCGGGAATCTCGCGGCATTCCAGAGAACTGAGTGATACCCTTCCGACATTTCTCCATCGACGAGTGTATCAATATTACGACCCAAGAGGTCGAATATTTCGAGTCTCACATTCGTTCGGTCCAACTTCGCTGGAATAGAGAATCGGATCACGGTTGAAGGATTAAACGGATTTGGATAATTGTGATCGAGGAAAAACTCTTTTGGCAAGCTGCCGGCGGACGTCTTGTCGATTCCCGTCTCGACGTCATAGAGCGTAGAAATCTGAGAGACAGGCAACATGTAGTCGTAGATGCGTACTTCATCCAGTGTACCGTTGAAATTCCAATTATTATCACCCGGAAGGTCCTGTCCCATTGTCAAGTCGTAGGTCGTTATATTAATCAATCCAGAAAAGGATGTAAAAGCATCCAACTGACCGTTCAGATAGATCTCGAAGTCTGAACCGCTATAGACTCCAGTCACATTATACAGAGTGTTAAGAGCGAGATGCGTCTCGGAATCGAGATCCTTGGCCGTTCCAAGTGAATTTCTTACTGTCCATCGAAGTGTGTTGCTATTCGGAGTGATCGAAAATTTCCATCGATTCTGCCAATTTCCGTGCGAAATGGGATACTGTTCCCGAGAAGGATAGAAGGCTCCCACCTTCATCCAGAAGTTCACCGTAATCGCGTTTTGAAAATTCAACGCCGTATCATTCGGCACAACGATTGAATTTGATGAACCATTAAAGGAATATGCACTACCTGCGTTCCCGAACCGATCAGTCGTAGGTTGCGCGTTGTTGACTGTCCCGTTGTGTCCATTGCCACTGGCGTCATTTGCATTTCCGGTAAAGGGATAATAGGCAACAAGGTTTCCTGTTGGCCACGTCGAAAAGTCTCTTACTTCGAGTCCAATGCTGTCTGTCACGGTGGCGCCCGTACTGTCACTCACGACACATTGGATGTAGTAGTTGCCGGCGATTGCAGGAGCATACCAGGATATCACGGGACCGCTGCCACTCAGCGATCCGTTCGCCGCGGACCAGTCGTATCTCAGCGTATCGTTGTCAGGGTCGACCGCAGTGCAGCTGATTGTACTGGTCGCACTCAGGTCAAGTTTTCTGGGAAAGGCGTGCATATTCAGGATCACCGGTGGGTGGTTGATAAACTGCACGACGGTGAGCGTGTCAATTTCCGATACTTGAGCGCCGTGACCATCACTCACCGTGCAGCTTACCGTATATGTGCCGACCGTATCGGGGGCTGTCCACAATATGGTTTGAGCGGTGTATTGAATCGTGCCGCCTGAGGAGTGCCAGAGATATGACAAAGTATCGTTATCGGGATCGGCCGCAGCACAATAGATGTAGACGGAGTGATTTGTTGTCATGACGCTCGTAGGTGGCGCGAGACTCTTGATTCTTGGCGGATAGTTTCCGGTAAATTTGCCTGAATGATAATCAACGATAGTGCCATTGATGAGCATTTTGTCAAGATCGTACGCAACGGTCCCTCCGCCGGGTGCATTTACAACAAGGACCGCAGAATTCGCGTTGATCGGAAGTGCAATCACCCCGGACACTCCTTTCACAATGAACGAATGCGATACGGCATCGTATAAATCGCTTGGGCCAGTTCCTGCATCGAAACTCACAGAATGTTGCATCGCATCTGGATTGAAATAGAGATATGTCGGAAATGCTGAATCGTGAAAATAATCAGTCTTGAGCACATCGAGCCGGAGAATCATTGGCACATCCGTCGTGTCGATGATAGCACCATAGATTCCCACGTGTGAAGACCCATAGAGGCCGAAGTTCGTGGGATTGCCATTTCGGATGGCGTCTCCTGTTGCATACGGACTGACACTACTATTCGCAGGATTATACTGATGCATAGCCTCGTGTGCGATGTACGAATGAGGATCGAATTGGTGTGCCCAAGCAGCGCTGTCCTGGTTGCCATCGGGCAAATAGTTCGTGTAGAAAAGACGTGCTGCGTTGGCCGCATTCAAGACGTATTTCCCAATTGCTCTGGCAAAGCGGGCATCATAGCGCACCATCGGGACAAGCGCACCTACTTGCTCGAAAGAATTCATGGCAAATGGATAGCCATTACCAGTTGCCTCAGTCGTTTCCCCAATGAGTCCGTAGCAATCATAACCTCCCCAATTGCCTGTGGTCACACCCCAGTTCCTCGAATTATCATTCCCATCCGAGAAGCACCAATTCACGAGCTTTGGTATGTCGTAGGTCGTCCCCAGTTCGGCGTTCATGCGCGCGGCAATGTAAGCGCCATACGGTAGCTGAAGCTCGTACGAAGGATTCTGATCAACCCGATAAACAAGCAAGGATTCCATTGCCAGTTCCGCTCCAATTCGGTATTGAGGATTTCCGGTTTTGACATACGCGTTGTAGAGGAGCCACGCAATAGTGCCCCCTGCCTCCGGTTCGTACCAGCCTGAGTTCGTTGGGCTCATGGTCGATAGTTGCCACGCAGTGTGGTTGAGATTGGCAATGCTCCACGGCGCGGTACTGGCCCCCATCGACTTCAGGGCAGCGAACCATCGATTTGCAACCGTGACAAACTGATTCTGAAAATTTTCCGAGGTCGGATACATGCTATAGAGCTGATAAAAGAACACGTTCGGCATCAAGTCGTACCACCAGTCACTTCCGCTCGCTCCGCCCGGATTGTTCAGATAAACGTTCTCCTGAGGATTTGTATTGAACCAATCCTGACATAACGCAACCCAGTTGGTTGCGAACTCATTCGTTTTGTTCACTCCAACAAGGCTGGCTCCAATGACCGCCGGGAGACAATTGATGGCCTCGCGCGTCTGTGATGGCTGTTGCCCAACATAGCTTGAGAGACCGAATCCCTGGCTCGTGGAAACCAACGGTAGGTACGTTCCCGATAGATCGGGATTGAAAACGAGAGAATCATATCCAACTGCAACTTGTTTCCAGTTTCTCATAACATAAGGAGACGGGTGATTCGGCATCAATTCTATTCTCGGGATATCAATTTGTTGGGCACTGCAAATAGATTCGAGAACGAACAATGCAACTGTAATTCCCCGAACTATGTGCCCACAGGAGTGTCGCATCATCTCTCTATTGTCTCTCAACTTTGTCATTTGAATACACTCTTCCTGACTTCAAATCCAAAGTCAGTGTCAGCACATCACCAGAATTATCTTGAAACACTCCAGTGAGCTTTTCCTTCGTCGCAGTGAATGCGCTCCTTTTGTAGTATAGGTATTTCAATGCGGACGGATAGCGCTCGATTTCAAGAAGCGTGGAGAGTGCTTCGATGGTCGATTCGGCTCCTGAATTTCGATTGAGATGTGTCGAATCTGTCAGGCCGTCAAAGCATCTGCCGGTTGAAGAATCATACATCACGGCATGCAGCCCGTTGTTCCCGAGCAGCCACGACGCAGAAAGTCCTGCCATTTTCAGGTATACATCGTTGTGGGTCACGTCGTAAAGCCGCAACAGACCCAATGCCATGGGACGGATGTCGTATGCAATCTGTTCATATTCCATCCTTTTCGTGGGAATGGAAAAATCCCATTCCTTGAGCATTCCTTCCATCAAGAGGCGACTATAAAACCAACGGGCCTCCCTTTCGGCGGAGGCGATCATCACACTGTCGTGGAGAATCGCACCGGCATAGGCAAGAGCATATGATTGACTGTTCCCCCAAGAATGCCAGATTGTTTGCCACGAACGATGCGCCCCATATGGAAAGGTATCCGCATTGCCATCCTGCATTGCCGTTAGGCCATCTCCAAGTTGCCTGATATAGCCCGCAACCTGCTCATCGTTTGTTGAACGGTAGAATTCAATAAGACCGAGCATCAATTCTGTGGTGGCATCGGCTCCGGATTCATAAAGCAGCCATTTCGGTATACGGAAACCAGTCATAGTCTCCATTTTGCCGTAATTCTTCAGAACAAGTGCGACATTGGGGAGCGAGCGACTGACACGTTGCTGCAGTTCTCTTGAGAATGCTGTATCAACTTCTTTCATCACACGGCAACCAAGCGACAGGGCCCACATCGCTCGTCCCGCCCACCATCCGAACGATTTGACGCTGGTTCGTCCCTCACGGTTAATGGAGTAATCATTCTTTATAAAATTATAAAACTGTCCGTCCCTGGTTTGCATAAGCATCACAAACTTCAGGAGAGAGCGAGCGCGGGAGAGACTCGACGTATCACGTCGAATTTCATAGTCCTTCAAGTATACGACCGCGGCCCGGGCAACATCATCGACACAGGCAATTCCTTCATCGCCGGCATCTGTCCACGCGTACTCCGGATAGTCAGCATAGATGTGAACAATACTGACTTGCTGGCCTTCGAATTGGATTTCCTGCGTGAGGTGATTCAGATGTGAAAAATTCACGAGTGAGCCTGCACGCGGCTGTCCCCACGCAATTGTGAACGCAACGATGGAGATGATCAATGCCGATTTCATTCGTTCTTCATCCTTGCAAGGAATTGCCGTAATTCACGGCCAGATGGCATTGCCGCGATTGCTCCGCGTTTCAGGGCAACAAGTGCACCGACTGCATTCCCAACAATACAAATCGCCCTCAACTCCTCAGGCAGATATTCGTCAATCTTCTTTCCGCTTTGTGCCAATCCGTGAAGTAGTCCAGCAAGAAATCCATCTCCACATCCTATCGTATCAACTGCTTTGATTCGGAATCCCCCGACAAAGCCCGAGATCCTTTCAGTTTGGAAATAGCATCCTTTTGAACCGAGTGTGATCACGATGAGAGCTGGACCGAGGCGTCGGATCTTCTCCGCAGCAGCCTCTATGTTGTGAATCCCTGTGAAAAATGCCGCTTCATCGTTGTTCATCCGTACGATCGTAGACTGACGGATCATTGCCATCATTATCCGCCTTCCTTCCGCACGATCCTTCCAAAGAGAAAGTCGGAGATTCGGATCATAGCAGACATCACGGCCAAGAGCCCGGGCTTCTTTCGCAACCCGCAGTGCGGTCTTGCGTGAAGGATTCCTCAAAAGGAGAAAAGAGCCAATATTCACGATCGTTGCTTGCTCCAGAGCTTGCCGGTCGATATCCGTGATCTCAAGATTTTCATCAGCAGGATGTTGCTCCCAAAATTCAAAATCTCGCTCTCCATTCTTCATCAGAGATACGAATGCGAGCCGGGTCTTGTGGTTCGGATCGCGCACGATCCCCGACGTATCAACACCCGCAGCATGAAGCTCCTTGATGAGGAATCTGCCGAATGAATCATCACCAACTTTACCTACCATTGCAGAGCGAGTGCCAAGACGCGAAATTCCGACGGCCACATTTGCTGGTGCTCCCCCGGCACACTTTACGAACTGGGGTGCAACTTTCAATGATACCCCAGACTTGGTCGAAACAAAATCGACCAGAATCTCACCTACAGAAAGTACCTGATGCTTTTGAATCATAATGACGGATTAATCAGACTCTTGATTGTTGTTCCTTCCCGCAAAGACTTCAATGCTTCATGGACTCCGTCTAAGGAGAACTGTTTGATGACGAAGTGTTCGATGCTGATTCTGCTTTCAGCCAACAGCGAGACCGCGCGTTCAAATGTATGAGGATTCACATACGATCCGACAACAGTCAGCTCCTTGAAATACACGTTGTTGGGCTCGAATGGGACTTTCGTTCCAACAGGACAGACACCGAACAGCTCCAGTGTCCCTCCTCGACGAGCAATTTCAAATCCAAGCGCAATGGTTTCAGGCTTGCCAACACATTCGAGGACAACATCGGCTCCGACACGAGTGAGATCCCGGATCACGTCGGTGATTTTCTCTTTGTCCGGATTGAGTACGAAATCGGCGCCGACATTCGTCGCTATCTTCCGTTTCCATTCCAGGGGTTCGACAACGATAACGCGTGACGCACCGGAAATACGGGCGAGCTGCAACAGCAAGAGTCCGACAGTTCCTCCTCCCAGAATTGCGACTGTGTCACCCGGTCGGATACGCGCCCGATCGATTCCGTGCACGGCACAGGAAAGCGGTTCAATGAACGCAGCTTTCTCCGTACTGATGGATTTCGGAAGCCGATAGAGCTGCTTCACAGGGACTATGCACAATTCCGCCATTCCGCCGTCAATATCGACTCCGAGTGCCCGCAAGTTCTCGCACAGGTGTACTTCTCCTCTGCGACAAAAGTAACAGGAACCGCACGATATGTTTGGGTCGACCGCAACGCTATCTCCCACCGAATATTCGTGGACATCTGATCCCAATTCTTCGATTATCCCCGTGTACTCGTGACCGAGAACGACTGGAGGAGTTGATCTTGAACTCCCTTCCACGATATGAAGATCGGTTCCACAGACACCGCAGGCGGCGATCCTGACGATTACCTCATTACTCTTCAGACCACGGAGATTCCGTTGGGTAACAGTGAGGTGATGGGGTTTCTCAAACAGAGCTGCTTTCATCGGCGTTCAGAAGAATAGAATGACGTGCTGTCTTTTATCAGTTCCAGAGAACACGATCGTGGTTTGAACCATTCCGTTGTCTACAGGAATTGTCGAACTTATACCATGTGTTTTGCCATCGACCGTACATCGCCTTGGCGTATCCTTGCTGACAAATTTCAGCGTGGTGGTGTGTCCATCAAACGATGACACATCACAGGAGATCCGATTGGTGGCAGGATTATATTTGACAGCGTAGACAATTGCATTTGCGGCTGTCAGGATCGGCTCGGATCGGAGTCCCCTCGATGACTCCCAGCGAGACATTGAGCTCAAATCAAGTGGCAGAATCCTCGAAGGCACGGTTATCCCATCAGCGTTGAGCATCCCGGGTTCATGCGAAGTTCCGTGGATCAAGAGTTGCCTCATCCCGCCAAACGTTAACGTGCATGAGACCGAGTCGCACTGCGATGGCAGCTGATCTCGGATTCCGATATTCCATTCGTTCTCGTCGACCGCAAAGAGTCGGTACAGCACCTGGAGGTACATTCCTCCCGCCCAAAGAAATGACGGCTTGTCGATTGTCCCAAACGCAAGTGAGTCCGCATTGGAATTCCGGTACTCATACATGGCCGGCAGTCCGTTTGGGCTTGATGCAACGCCGTCAAGAGTCATCGTCCGTTTGGTGAAATCGTATGCGTCATTCAATCTCCCGACATCTTTAAGCGACATTGCGTACCACGCATTGCCGTGAGGCCATACGCCTCCGTTCGCGTATGAGTAGGGAGGTCCTGCTTCATCTCCGGCAAATTTGAATTTCCGTATGACGGCATCAGTGCTGAAATCGGGGGGCATTGCAATGCGAATTCCGATTCGTTCATCGACCAGTTGCTTTGCCGCGGTGGACACCAGACTGCGGGCGTGATCCTGATCCAGCAGACCATAGACCGAGGCAATCAACGATCCCGCGTAGAAGTGGTAATCTTTCTCTCCGGCGTTGTAGTTCATCAGATATTGGTCGGACGTATCCCAGAG
>JADGQA010000348.1 GCA_017882185.1 Bacteroidota bacterium | reverse complement strand
ACTTCAACGATGGATATGTCGAGGGCATCGTGGCTGACAGCACGTCACAAATAAAGGCAGAGGAAAAACTTCGCGAACAGGCAGCACTTCTGGAAAAGGCACACGATGCCGTTATCGTACTCAACACAGAGAATGCGGTGCAATTTTGGAATCCCGGTGCTGAACGGCTCTTTCTTTGGCCTGCCTCTGAAGCAGTCGGACGAACCATTACGGACCTGATCTATTCGGAAGAAGAGATCCCAGCGTTCGGGAAAAGAAGAGACGAATTGTTGGTGAACGGAGAATGGAATGGAGAGGTGAGCCAGGTGCGTAAGGACGGGAGTCAAGTCATGACCACAAGCCGCTGGACGCTTGTTCGCGGACCTGATGACATTCCCATATCCATTCTAGAAATCCACACGGATATTACAGAAAAGAAACTTCTCGAAGCGAAGTTTTTGCGCATTCAACGATTGGAGAGTCTTGGTATCCTCGCCGGCGGCATCGCCCACGACTTGAACAACATTCTTGCGCCGATTATTCTGAGTATTCAATCCTTGAAGAAAATATGGGATGATGTCTCAAGTCGCAATCACCTTTCGACGCTCGAGACAAGTGCTCACAGGGGAGCGGACCTGGTCAGGCAGGTTTTGACATTTGCGAGAGGAATTGAAGGACAGCGTGTGACCGTCAGGATGGAGCCGCTGATCAGCGAAGTAATAAAGACTGCATTAGAGACTTTTCCACGGTCCATTGAATTCGAAAGTGCGGTTGCCGAAGATCTGTGGCCCGCCATAGGTGATGGGTCCCAATTGTTTCAAGTCGTCATGAATCTCGGCATGAACGCAAAGGACGTGATGCCACACGGAGGCAGACTCAGTATCACGACGGAAAATGTTGTGATTGATGAACAGTTTGTGAAGAAGAATCCCGAGGGAAAACCAGGAGTCTACGTCGTAGTCCAGGTAACGGACACCGGAATGGGAATTCCTCCCGCCGAGCTGGACAAGATCTTCGAACCATTCTACACGACGAAATCTGTTGGCCAGGGAACGGGGTTGGGGCTCTCCACGGCACTTGGGATCATGAAAAGTCATCAAGGATTCATCCTCGTCGATACCAAACTAGGTCTTGGGACGACCTTCAAAGTCTATGTACCTGCACAGCTCTACCAATCATCCGAAGACAAGCCTGGCGGCGAAAATGAAACAAAGAAACATTGACACAATCCACAAATCAAAATTCTTCGTGTCGACTTGCTTGAAACCGGGCAATTATTGCTAGGAACCCAGATTCAATCATCCGCTTCGATCATCCAGCATTAGAATCGATGAAGCGAATCCTCTCTGTTGCCAGGATTTCAAATCTCTCACGCTGGTTTTCTTACTCAGACACTTTCTTCAATTCTTCGCTACAGTTCCAATGTATTTCGGCGCGTTCGTTCGACAACCAAATACCATAAGCTGTTTCCCGGGCTCTATCTTCAGGATGTTACTCAGGTAAGCCTTGAACACTTTTCCCAAAACTGACCATAAACGAATCCCCAAATCTGAAGAACAGGAATGATTTTTTGTTCCTCTAACCCCATCCGTACAAGTACGTAGATGCCCCATCCGTACAAGACCGTATTGTTTTCTCACCGGAAAACCCCATATTGATAGGTACAATGGCTGGTTTTTGCCCCTCTAATCCGCGCGCTAAGCAAAGGGTCAGCCTGGAATCTTAGCGTACGACACATTAGAAATTATTCTTCTGCGTATGCGTGTGTCTGATCGATTTAGATTTTCTAATTATTTGGCAGTTGCTGAATTCTTCGACACGTCCTAGTTGCACCATATCTGCGCACGAGGTCGACGTGCGCAACGTTGTAAAGCAGTACCTAACCAACATTCCAACAACTAAACCCATAAGGAGAAGTACCATGGAACACCAAGAATACACGCCAGAAGTCCTAGAAGCGACGGAACAATCGTTCATCGTCCGCGAAGTGCCTGTTTCAAAGAAAATCGCGAAACGACGTATCGGCTTCTTTACTGGCGAGGAACAACACGTGATCACGTTGGAGGAGGGGATTGAATTGACCAGGAACTATCGGAAATCTTCAAAGAAGTATGGAGTGCAGGGAGCATATTTTGGAAGAGAGATTTTCGGAAAAATCCTGGATCAGAGGACCTGTGTCGGAATCCGAATTTATTACGCAAAGCGCGAGGACGGGACACCCACACTCGTTCTTACGGGTGCTCAGACAAATAACGACGATTTGTACCAAGGGATTTTGGGTCAGGAATCTCGACTCTCGTTTGACTGGTCACCCCGTCCCAACCAGCTGAACTCGGATGCATGGAAAAAGACTGCATCGGCAAAGCGCTCCGTGAAGCTGTTGACGGGTCAGGAAAACCATTATGTGACCCTCGCGGAAGCAAGCCAACTCACAAGAACTTACCGGGAATCCATCGAAGATGGTGATGTAAAGGGCGCATTCTTCGGCTCGGGCATCTTCCGGAAAATTCTTGCGCAGGACAGCTGTGTCGGTATCCATATTTATCACGGGAAACACAACGATGGAAGCCCCACCTTTGTTCTGGTGGGCATTGATGAATACGGATTCGACCTCATCGCCGGCACGATTGGACAGATGGCGATTATGTGTCCGCCGTGGTGTTTT
>JADGQA010000023.1 GCA_017882185.1 Bacteroidota bacterium | reverse complement strand
GTCACGCTGTAATTCCCGACGTAACCGTCTACCTTCGTCACTTCCGAGTACGTCCACAGCGTGATATTCGGATGATTTTTCACCTGGGACATCTTTGGCGTCAAGATGCATGCGGCACAGTCCAGTGTTGGAAATGTCTTGTCGAACATCGCCATGTGTCCACCGATTGTCGGCTCCCGTTCAATCAAATAGACCTTCTTTCCTGCGTTTGCAAGTGTCAGCGCAGCGTGAATTCCGGAGATTCCACCCCCCACCACCATAGCATCTGGATGAACGGGGACACGCTTTGGCTCGAGCGACCGATGATGAAATACCCGGAGGATAGCAGCTCGAGAAAGGTCTTTTGCCTTTGTCGTCGCTGCGGCTTTGTCGACGGTAACCCAGGAAACGTTTTCCCGGATATTCACCATCTGAAAGAAGTAAGGATTCAATCCCCCTTTTTCTAATGCGGTCCTGAATGTGTGTTCGTGCAAGAGCGGTGAACAGGACGCAACGACGATTCGATTGAGTTGCTTCTCTTTGATGTCGGTCTGAATCATTTCCTGACCGGGATCCGAACACATGTATTTGTAATCGCGAGAAACGATCACGCCAGGCAACGTCGCTACGTACTTTGCTACTGCATCAACGTCAATGGTACTTGCGATGTTATGTCCACAATGACATATATAGAACCCTACGCGGATTGAACCATTTGGCTTGAGTTCAGGCATGGACGGGTTCTCCTTTCATCGGGGCTTCAACCGTAAAATGTGGCTTGTTGAACAATCGCTGAATTCCAAGTTCCTTTTCCGGAATACCCAACGCGACCCCCATCAGTTGGGTAAAATAAGCGACAGGCAAATCAATATGATCGTGCATTTTCCTGTTGATGCGGCCCTGATAACACTCCAGATTGTGCTGGCAAAGAGGACAACAGGTAATGAGAATATCGGCTTTTCGCTTCTGCGCATCGCGAAGGAGCGCCCGGCTTAGTCGCAAACCCACCTCTTGGATGGTTCCTGTTAAGCTTCCGCCGCAGCAACGGGTCTTCAGCGGCCAGTCGATCGGTTCGCCCCCAAGAGCCTTGACAAGTCTGTCCATCGATGTCGGGTACAACGCATCATCGAATGTCGCGAATGGTCGCACAACCTGGCAACCATAATAGCAGGCAACCTTGAGACCTTTCAATGGCTTTTTCACGCGTCTCGAGATCTCTTCCAAGCCGTAGTCATTTACGAGGACATCCAACGGATGTCGGACGCTCGTTTTGCCCTCATAATGCAATCCTACTTTGTCGAGGGCATCATTGACCTTGTTCTTGATATCCGGATAGGTCGTGAGATAGTGCTGGGTCTTAGTGAGAACCAGATAACACGCAGCGCAAGGTGCAACAAGGTTTGCATTGCCATTTCCACTCTGATTTTCCGCGAGTTCGAGATTGCGGGCCGCCAGCGCAAACGCTTCCGTCTCGTCGATAGAAAAATATGATGTCGCACCGCAGCAATTCCAATCATCAAGTTCTTCGAGAGGAATTTCAAGGGCCTTGAACACAGCGATCATTGATTCATGATAGGCACGGCCGGTGCTGTGCAAAGAACATCCGGGGTAATAGAGGTAATTCATGATTTCGACGCTCCTTTCCCAGCCTGCACTGCTTTCAGGATCGTGGAGAGTTCGGCGCGTCGTTTAATCCTGTCGGGTATCAATGACATCCTGCCTGCTAGCAAAAGTCTTAAACCAAGAATCGATTCCTTGAACATTTTAAACGGATTGGTCCTCATATAGAGATTGACCAGAAGCCAGCTTTCCGTATTCCGCCCATTGCGTTTCACTAGATTGAAGAACGCCTTCGCCAGCACAGGGATGGGAAGCCGCCGAGGGAAATAGCCGCTCGCAATCGCCTCGCGTTTGAGCGCATACATCACATCCGTTATGTGGATCTGCCGGGGACATTGCACCACGCAGGAATAGCACGATGCACAGAGCCAGATCGTGAGACTGTTCAGAACTTCCTCCTTGAATCCCTCCCGCGTCATCGCGATGACCTTCCTTGGCGTGTAATCCATATAGTGACTCAGGGGGCAGGTTGCACTGCACGTCCCGCATTGGATGCAACTCATAAGTCTCTCACCGTACGCGTGTGCTGCGATGTGCTCGCCGAAATTATGATCCAGTTCAGCCTCGTACTTGATCCTTCTTACCACGGCTTTTTTTTCGGTTTTATGCTTATTATTTGAATAGATAAAGGCAAATGTGGGTAGTATCATTCTTATCGTTCTCCCGTAAATGGCATAGCGATGAAACATTGAAGCAGAAATCAAACAACAGGGATTCGATTTGATTTGGCGCAATCGATCTCGTTGAGTATCAGTGCGACCACCTGGTCGGACGCATCTTGGACCGCCTGCGAAACGGTCATCCCCATCCCGAAGTCCTTTCCTTCAATGCCGAACAGGACACAATGTTCAGGGAGCTTGCCTATTACTTTTGCAAGTTCGATTGACTCTGCGACACTGAATGCATGAGTGGAATAGTGGAAGAAGTCCGACGGGATCGTCTGGCGCCGGGCATCAATTCGGTACGTCGTGCCGCACTGGGCTCCCGACGCAACAGCGTCAACGAGGATGACGGTATTGGCACTGTTCCAGGCGCTCATCAGCCCGCCACCTTCTCCTGAGAGTTCAAGAACAGCTATTCCTGGAATTCGTTGTTCTCTTATTCTCCTTGCAACAAACAATCCAATTCCATCATCGTTCCTGTATTCGTTACCGATTCCAATGACACACGTTCGTTCTTTTGTGATTTGGTCTGTCATGACGATGGATCCAACAATTCCGACAACTTTTACAGAGTCTTCAAATGGGAACAATTCTTGTTCTCCATTTGAAATCCTTTTTACGGAATGCTTTCTTCGGTTGAAAGTACCCGTTCTGCAATTTCCGCAATAATCGGTCGCACCAGGCGTTGATACTCGTCGAACTTCATCTTTATTGATTGAGAGTGTGTACATGCATTGAACACAATCTCATCATCCTCAACAAGTGCCTTGTCGACAACAACAGGCAAGGCATACAATTTGCCGAACGGCGGCATGGCGCCTACTTCGCAGTCCGGGAAGAACACCGCCAATTCCTCTTCGGTGGCAAGGCTCACGTGCTTCGCTTCAAGAGCATGTTTCAACAACTTCTGATTGAAGTGACTGTCCGCACGCAGAACTGCCATCCAGTATTGTTCATCGGCTCGCACCAGGAGCGTCTTTGCCAAATTTCGATCCGGTACGTGAGTGGCAAGTGCGACCGAATGGGCTGAATAGGCGGGAACATGACTGATAACCTGATATTGAACGCCGGTCAGGTTCAGGTACTTCAGAAGGTCCGACATCTTGGCCATAGGAAGCCTCCTTCTATTTGATATGTGTGACTAGACCGCGGGTGTTCCGAGTGTGTTCAACGACCGTGACCAAATAGCAAGAAACACGCCGGTCACGTCTCGTCCGTTTGAATATCCAATCTTAGGAAATGAGTTGCGCACGAAATACAAGGATCGTAATTGCGGATGGCTTGTTCACATTGCCACGTGAGTTGCTCCTGCGTTAGTTTCAGGCGCGGCGGCACGAACTCACGTAAGTCTTGCTCAATTGTCTTCTGGTTCTGAGACGTGGGCGGGACGATCTTTGCATCCAAGATTTTTCCTTTGTCATCAATTCGATAGCGGTGATACAAAATACCACGAGGTGCCTCCGTGCAACCATATCCGGTTCCAGCGCGCGGTTTGATCGTTACCGCCGGAGTCTCCGGCCCCTGATACTGTGCAATAATGCGCAGAGCCTCTTCGCACGCATGCAGAGTTTCGACGCTCCGGACAATGATGCTCTTAAAAGGGTTGTTACACGTCTTGCCCAGTTTGGCGCTTCTTGCGCTCTCCTGAGCAGTCTTCGTTAACTTGTCAAAGTTTAGATTGTAGCGGGCCAGTGGTCCGACAAAATACGCACCGCTGTCTTTGCAAATAGACTGAAGGGCGTTGGAATGTTCCACATGTTCTTCTGCAAAATGCGCTTCATATTCTGGTACGGATATATCTAATCCTTTGCTTGAGACAAGACGGCCTTCATTGAATGGATACTCATCCTGGTGACGCAATGCCACGTATTCATAATCACGCTCGAAATCAGGGAACGTGAGTGTTCCCGTAAACTTCACCATCTTCACCGAAAACTCCATTGCCCACTTGAGTCGTTCTGCCAACGTCGCCAATTCCTGTTTCGTGGGTAGGCGATAGAAACCGCCAACGCGCACATTTATTGGATGAATCTCACGACCCCCGATGAGATTCACGATATCGTTTCCGACCTTTTTTAACTCCAATGCCTGTTTGACCAAGTCCCCGTGGTCCTTTGCCATCTGAAGTACATCTTGATAACCCAGAAAGTCGGGAGCGTGAAGCATGAAAACGTGCAATGCATGGCTTTCAATCCACTCTCCACAATACAAGAGTCTTCTGAGCTCACGCAATGGACCGGTAACTTGAATACCGAACGCGTTTTCAATCGCATGTACAGAACTCATCTGATATGCGACCGGACAAATGCCGCAGATACGTGCCACGATATCGGGCACTTCGTTGTAACTCCGTCCACGCAGGAAGGCTTCGAAAAATCGGGGCGGTTCAAAAATCCTGAACTTTACATCCGTGACTACTTTGTTTTTGACCTTTACGAGCAACGCCCCTTCACCTTCAACGCGCGCGAGATAGTCAACTTTGATTGATCCGTTCTTCATAAGACCGCATTCCTAGTCAGACAGACTTCCTGATTCGTTCAATTAACGTCGATCGTTGAAGCTCACTGTTCATGAGCTTCACTTTCTTTTCTAAACGCGTCTGCATATGCATTAAACCCTCGATAGAGCCGCACCAGATCCTCCTGCGGCACACCAGATGCCTCCCAGAGCGCGCTCAATGATGCCGTGTTGGGCGTCTCCTTCGGGCCATAACACCCGAAGCAGGCACGATGGTAGGTTGGGCACAAGGCATTGCAGCCGGCTTGCGTCACGGGTCCGAGACAATACGATCCGTGTGAAACCAATCCGCACACTGTCCCTCTTCTCTTGCATTCAACACACACGCTGTATGGAGGAATGTTCGGCTTGCGACCGTTGAGCAAAGCACTGATGACTTCGACAAGTTGGTACTTGTTAATGGGACACCCTCGCAATTCGAAATCCACATGGACATGATCAGCAATCGCTGTAGACTTATTCAGAGTTTCGATGTATTGCGGATTCGCATAGACGATGGAAATGAACTCGTTCACATTCTTAAAATTGCGTAGCGCCTGGATGCCACCTGCAGTCGCGCACGCGCCAATTGTTATTAAGAGTTTTGATGATCGCCGCACCCGGTGAATTCGTTCAGCGTCGTGAGGCGTTGTAATAGAACCTTCAACGAGCGAAACATCATAAGGGCCCTTGACCACGGCACGCGAAGCCTCGGGAAAATTTGCGATATCAACCTTTTCTGCAACCGCCAGGAGTTCATCTTCACAATCGAGCAAACTCAACTGGCATCCATCACATGATGAGAATTTCCACACTGCAAGTTTCGGTTTTCCGGATTTTGCCATGTCAAATCTCCCTCTTCATGAGCAACTCTTTGATCCGATTGTAGGGAAAAACCGGCCCGTCTTTGCAGATAAAGTGAGGGCCAAACTGGCAATGCCCGCATAGTCCAATACCGCATTTCATGTTGCGCTCCATCGATACGTAGATCGTTGCAGGGTCAATGCCGCGTTTCAGCAACTCCAAAGCACTGAATCTCATCATGACTTCCGGACCAACGATCATTGCGAGTGTATTCAGAGGATCAATGGTCGCTTTTGGGATCAACGTAGTTACGACGCCGACATTCCCCTTCCATCCTTTCATGGAGCGGTCCACGGTGATGAAGACGTCGATGCCATGCTTTTTTCGCCAGGTTTCCATTTCCCGGGGAAAGAGGATGTCGGACGGTGTCCGTGCTCCATACAACAGACATACACGGCCATACTCGCCCCGATTCCTCATGATTGAGTAAATTGAAGGACGTAGAGGCGGAAGGCCAATTCCACCTGCAACAATCACAACGTCTTTCCCTTTTGCCTCCGCGAGCGGCCAGGCAGCACCGAATGGTCCACGGATCCCAAGCACATCCCCTTTTCCAAGCGCCGACATTCTTTTTGTGACCGTCCCGACTGCACGCGCTGTGTGAAGGAGCTTGTCCATATTGTCCGGGTCACCGCTGATGGAGATAGGGACTTCCCCGACGCCGAACACATACACCATGTTGAACTGACCTGGAGCAAAGGAGAATGGTTTTGTCTTGATGGTCGATTCAAGTTCCAAAGTAAACGTGTCGTACGTTTCACGGCGAGTCCGCCGAATAACGAACGGCCGCGGAGCCATCGGTAATCCGTCAGGCACAGCGACCTTTGTTGCTACCTCATGTTCGAACGTCATATAAGTCCAGTAATTGTATTCTCGATGCAGCGAGCCGTTGTTCCATGATATGTGCGAACCGTTTCAGAAACTCATATCCAAAATCGTGGTCCTCTTCGCACTTCTTACGAAGGCATTTTCCATCAAGGGCAATCGCCCGTGTTGCCTCGAGCGCCCGTGCGTCGAAATGCCATTGGTACGGCGGAATCAACCACGACCAGCCAAGGATATTCCCTTCATCAAGCGTCTCGATGACAATGTGGCCTCGATCGGGCGTAAATATTTCGATCGCGACTTTTCCCTGGCGTATTAGATAGAACTGATGAGCCTCTTCTCCTTCACGAAAAATAAACTTCCCCCCATCAAATCGTACGTTTGACGCACAACCTGTCACCAACGTAATGTATTTCTTGTCCAGGTCTTTGAAGAACGGATGGCTCGTTATGATTGGTTCAAGGGTTTCCATGCCATAGCTCCTTATTCTTGTGATCGTTCATGCTGAACCGTTATTATCTCGGATGACCCTTGTTTCATCCGTAATATCAATTCCCACAGGACACCACGTAATGCAGCGTCCGCAACCAACACAGCCTGAAGTCCCGAACTGGTCAATCCACGAGGCGAGTTTGTGCGTCATCCACTGACGATAACGTGCCTTTGTTGAAGTTCTGATATTGCCTCCGTGGATATAAGAAAAATCGAGGGTGAAGCATGAATCCCATTTTCGTGTCCGTGTTGCCTCGGTCCCTCCGAGATCCGTACTATCCTCTACCGTGTTGCAAAAACATGTCGGACATACCAAAGTGCAATTCGCACACGACAGGCAGCGTGCCCCAACTTTCTCCCATTCCGGGTGCTCCGCGTTTTCGTACAGCAGCTCTTTGATACCCCTTGTATCCAGAGTCCTCTTCATGTTTGATGCGGCAGTACGAACGACATCCTCCCCCTTTGATACTTCATTGCCTTCCGCAGGATGATGCTGAATGTTTTCAAGAACCTGTTCACCTTTAGGAGAACCTGCTTCGATGAGGAAGAAATGTTGCTTCTCATCGATGATCTCGGTCAGCGCCAGATCGTACTGTCCTTCGACTCCTGGTCCAGTTCCCATCGAACTGCAAAAACATGTTTCGGCCGGATGGGAACAATTCACTGCCACGATGAACACTTGTGCACGCACGTTGTTGTACTGCGGATCTTTGTAGTCGCCCGATGCAAAAACCTTATCCTGAATTTCGATAGCATGAAGCTCACAAGGGCGAACGCCAAAGAAAGCAAGCGGTTTGGTCCCACCTTTTGGCTCAGCCTTGTCTTTCAGCACGTTGAACCCTTTGGCGTTCCTCGACGCAGAGAACAACTTCGATATGGACGGAAAGAGAAATTTCTTCCAGGAGTGCGGACCTAACGTGAATCCGAAGAGAGCTTCGTCGTTCCTTTTCCGAATGCGGTAATATCCGGGACGCTGTTCCTCGGTCCACCCCATTGGCAGATCCGAAGCGTCGTGTAATTCATCATACACAATCGAGCCGTCTCTGAGTGTCGGGCCGAGAACTGAGTAGTTCTGCTGATGAAGGACTTCTATGAGAGATTGTACGGCGGCTGTTTCTATTCGATAAACCATAGCGGTCACCGCAACTTGGAACATCGTGTAGCGACCTCAACTGAAAAGACGGGGGAAATCTACATCAGCGAAGGTCAGCGTTGAACGGAGCGCTCAGATCTGCACGAATGTTTCTTTCGTGGTTGAGCAGATCGGGCAGTGCTCGGTCGTAACTGAAGTCACTACATATCCATACGTGGGGCATACCGCATACTTCACTTGCGGAATGTTCCCGGAGTACTTGATGGCATCCTTGAAGAGTTCCCAGTGGCAGGCGCCTGCGTCCATCGTCTGTACGAATTGCTTTCCGATGTCGTCGAGCTTCTCCGCTTGTGCAGCCTGAGCCATTATCGGATAGAGAGATTCGCATTCAATTTGTTCTGCGCTGAAGGCCAACTTCAACGCCTGGCGAGTCACATCGACGGGAACTGAGTCCTTTGGTGGTTCCTTAGATTCTGAACCCATTGCTTGTAACTGTCGTGCGTGGTCTTGTTCAGATTGAGCAACCGCCTTTTGAACATTGCGGACACATTGACGAGTCGATCTTCTTTTGCCTGCTGTATGAATCAGGTATACCGGCGGTATTGCCTCATTTCCGCCGTGTACGCCGGCTGAAGGTTTTCGAGTGTGGCGTACTATCTTGAATGGATAGAGCGTCTTCAGTTTTTGTTGACAGCTGCCCAGGATAAGGACTATCAGCATCCCTACAACCAACACATTGAAACTTATCGCGCACTCATTCATGGCATTTAACTCCATGAAGTTATGCAATATCCCCCGCCACACCTGTCAGCTCAATGACATAAATGCAAGAATCATTCCAAAATGTGATGCCTTGAAATCGAACACAAACGTATGGGGCTTCTAAGAATTGACACTCTCTTCTCAACCATAAGAACTTACACTTCCGGATTTCGGAATCAACGTAAACGCGGACAGCATCAATATTGATATTTCAACACGTTGAGACTGATTCAAATGTCACCACGCCAATCTTCGCTTCAGCGTCCTAGATTTCCGTTGATCCGCTAACGTTGTTTCTGTTGCTGTGATTCGAAAACCGCCATTGCTGTCATGTTCACGATATCGGTTACGTCACAGCCGGGCACCAGGAGGTACACGGGCTTTCGAATTCCCAGGAGAATTGGTCCAATGGCGGTGGCACCACCGATGCGGGCAAGGAGTTTGTACGCAATGTTCGCAGAAGTGAGGTCTGGACAAATCAGCACATTCGCGGCATCCTTGAGAGCACTGAACGGATAGATTTCCGAAATGATCTCTGGAACGACAGCGGTGTCCGCCTGCATTTCGCCGTCAATCATCAAATCAGGTTCACGTTTACGAACGATACTCACAGCACGAGCAACTTTCTCAGCAAGCGGATGTTTCGTTCCACCAAAATTGCTGAACGACAGCATCGCGACACGAGGTTCGATATCGAGTTGGCGTACCTTTTCGGCAGCCAGGATGGCAATATCTGCCAGATCCTCCGACGACGGTTCGATGTTGATCGTTGCGTCCGCAATGAAGATGGTTTGGTTTTTGAATACCATCATATACAGACCCGCGATTTTTTGAACACCGTTCTTTTTTCCAATGATTTGAAGCGCGGGCTTGACAGTGTCTGGATAATTTTGTGTCAATCCGGAAATCAAACCGTCTGCGTCATCGAGCTCGACCATCATCATGCCATAGATATTGTGAGTCTTCAGATCGCGTGCTGCATCGAATTTCGTCACTCCCTTCCTGGCCCGCATTGAATAATATGCACGTACATATTCGTCGAATCGAGGAGATTTGCTCGGGTTGATGATTTCGACACCTTTGATGTCAAGTCCAAGATCCTGGATCTTTTGTTCGATGAGCGTGCGGCTTCCCAGCAGAATCGGTTTCGCAATTCCTTCGTCAAGTATCTGTTGTGCTGCTCTCAGTATTTTGTCTTGTGCACCTTCCGGGAATACAATTCTCTTCGGCTCACTCTTCGCCTTGTGAATGAAGAACCTCATGACTTCACGTGATTTTCCAAGCCTTGCTTCGAGAGAATCCCTGTACGCTTCAAAGTCCTTGATAGGATTCCGTGCAACACAAGAATCCATTGCTGCTTTCGCCACGGCAGTTGCTTCCCACAACAGGACACGGGGATCGAATGGCTTCGGAAGGATATAGTCTTTTCCAAATGCGATCCGGCTGGCCCCGTACGCACGGATCACGGAATCCGGGACGTCTTCCTTTGCAAGCAGTGCAAGTGCCCGCGATGCCGCGATTTTCATATCGTCATTGATCATTTTTGCCCGGACATCGAGTGCACCTCTGAAAATAAAAGGAAATCCCAGGACATTGTTCACCTGGTTAGGATAATCCGATCTTCCCGTTGCGATAATGATGTCATCGCGTGCATCGATCGCGTCTTCGTACGTTATCTCCGGGTCCGGATTTGCCATGGCGAACACGATTGGTCTGTCCGCCATCGTTCGCACCATCTCCTTTGACAGGATTCCCTTTGCAGATACTCCACAGAATACGTCTGCGCCTTTCATGGCATCAGCAAGCGTTCGCGCGTTCGTATCCACGGCAAAATATTCCTTGTATGGATTCATTCCTTCCGTGCGACCTTTGTAGACAACTCCTTTCGTGTCAACAAGAACAATGTTTTCACGCCTGACGCCCAATTTCTCATAGAGTTTCGCACAAGCGATTCCGGCGGCCCCGGCACCGCTGAACACCACCCTAACCTTGTCGATCTTCTTCCCAACAACTTCCAGCGCATTCACCAACCCGGCACCGCTGATGATTGCGGTTCCATGTTGATCATCGTGGAACACGGGAATATTCATCGTTTTCTTCAACTGCTCTTCGATATAAAAGCATTCCGGAGCCTTGATATCCTCGAGGTTGATCCCTCCAAACGTTGGCTCCAGCATTTGAACCGCGCGAATTATTTCATCCGGATTATGAGAATTCAATTCAATATCAAAGACGTCGATATCTGCGAAACGCTTGAAGAGGACACCCTTTCCTTCCATGACCGGCTTGCCCGCCAGCGCTCCGATATCACCAAGGCCAAGGACGGCAGTGCCATTCGAAATAACGGCAACCAGGTTTCCCTTCGCAGTGTACTGATACACATCGTCCGGATTCTTCTCGATTTCCCTGCACGGCTCCGCAACTCCAGGTGTGTAGGCAAGAGAGAGGTCCCTCTGCGTCTGACACGGTTTGGACGAAACAACTTCGACCTTGCCCTTCCTCCCTTGCGAATGATAGTCCAGAGCTTCCTGTTTGCGAATCATGTCATAGTTCCTTTCGGAAGAGATACTGTTCGATGTTTCGTTGATTTTCTCGTGCACGCCGGGCAGAGTTCAGTTTCCGGGTTTTTCGCCAATGTCTTTTTCGAAATGGTTTTGCCGCACGAAAGGCACTGACGTTGAGCCAGACGGTCAAATGTGAACAGAGCCTGCAATTCTGTTCCTTCGCGAAGCATATGGAAACACTTTGCACGCGAGTCAGCTTCGCACGGTTTGATGGGGAGATCGCAGACGGGGCAGACATATTGTTTCGCATCGGCGAAACTCACCTGAGGTGAGGTCTCCTCGAGGGTCTGAAGTGCTTTTCTTAATTTGCGGTGGATAGGGACGTTGGAATGGTGTTTTGCCTGACGAGCCATGATGTGCACCTGAATTTATACTACGTCTTAATCCTGAACAATTCAACTTCGCGGATTCTTTTCACCTCGACAGCAATGTTCGTGACGCGAAAAAATCAATTCCCATACGCTTCTCAAAAACGAGAACCCCGACTTCTTTGGGGTTCTGGTGTCGACGTTTGCTGTCGTCGTTGGTCCATCAACCTTCAAAACTTGTGATGATGCCATCGAGTACTTCAGCATTGGCCCTGATCACATTGAGTTTTTCCGTGATCCGATCCACAAGAGTTTTGTGCAACTCCATGACCTCGTTCACAAACTTCTGCATCGCAGGATCGTCGCATTGAGTCAGCATGGTCTCATAGTATGTGATCTTTTTCTTCTCATCCTGCAACGCGTCGCATAACATTGCACACGTGTTACGACATCGATGCTCACAATCACCTTTTCCTGTTCCCATACCTTTCTCCGTATACTGACGATTTCTTCTTCAAAACCGCGATTGACGAATCCTCCTACATTCTATGCCGGTTCGTGGACGAATTCAGAGGCAAGCTTCTTCCCAAGCTTGAGGGCTTGCTCATTCAGCGGCAATAGATGATGGTGACGCTCCGGCAAGACTTCCTTGAGGGCTTTGAGGACATTCTCCAATAAGACTATCGGCCGACGTTCAAGGAAAGCCCCGAGCACGATCATGTTCGCAACCTGTTTTTTCTGCAACTTCTGCGCTTCTTCCATTGCCGGGACGTTTAGAATCTCAATATCGTTCCTCGAGGAAGGCGTTACGATACCCGACTGTTCACACAGCAACAGCCCCCCTTGTTTTACGCGGCCTGCAAACTTGTCAATGGAAGGTTGATTCAACACGATGGCGGAATCAAATTGGGTTATGATCGGTGAGCTTATGCGCGAATCAGAAACAATGACGATACAGTTGGCCGTGCCTCCACGCATCTCAGGACCATAGGATGGCATCCAACTTACTTCCTTGTTTTCTTTCATTGCCGCATAGGCAATGATCAGTCCAAGCGAAAGGACGCCTTGCCCGCCAAAGCCTGCAACGATAATTTCGTGAGCTGTTTTCATATTGTTCGTATCCTTGTTCAACAACTACAATTCGTTTATCAGATCAAGTTTTTTGTGACAGTCGCCGAAAGCGTTCTATTGTTTCGGAACTTTGAGATCGCCAACAGGATAAATTGGCAGCATGTTCTTCTCCATCCACACATTTGCTTCCACCGGCGTCATTTTCCAGCCGGAGGGACAATTTGAGACAACTTCGATGAAGCAGGTTCCCTTCTTCAGCATTTGATACTTGAAGGAGGCTTCAATTGCCTTCTTCGTTCTTCTCACAGCAGCGGCAGTGTGGACTGTTTGACGTGTCACATAGTATGCACCCGGCAATTGAGCTACAAGATCGGTGATCTTCAAAGGAAAACCGACGTGACTCGATTCTCTCCCGAAAGGTGTGGTAGATGTAACCTGACCCAGTAGCGTTGTTGGAGCCATCTGTCCACCAGTCATACCATAGATAGCATTGTTGATGAAGACCATCAGGATGTTCTCTCCCCTGTTTACCGTGTGAATTGTCTCGCCGGTGCCGATAGCGGCGAGGTCTCCATCGCCCTGGTACGAGAAAACGTATTTATCCGGCAATACGCGCTTGATACCCGTCGCGACAGCACTTGCCCGACCGTGGGCGGCCTCCTGCATGTCGATATCCATGTAGTTGTATGCGAAAACGGAACAACCGACAGGTGCGACTCCGACGGTCTGATCTATTATTCCCATTTCTTCAACCACTTCCATGAGCAGCCGATGCACCACGCCGTGACCACAACCCGGACAAAAGTGAAAAGGGGTCTGGGTGAGTGTTCCCGGCTTTTCGTAAACGATTTCCATTCCTTCCATTGTCAGAACCTGTCCCATAATTCGTCCTCGTCAGACTTGAGTAATGCGATTTTTTTCTGCTATCGTTTCGATTTCGAGTACGATATCGTCCGGTGTTGGTATCATTCCACCCATTCTCCCTTTAAAATACACAGGCTTCTTGCCATTCACAGCAAGCCTGACATCCTCCACCATTTGACCAGCATTCATTTCGACTGTCAAGACTGCTTCGACATTTGGGACGATCTTCGCAATGGCTTCTGTTGGGAAAGGAAAGAGCGTAATCGGTCTCAGCAACCCCACGTTGATTCCCTTTTCTTTCGCGAGTTCGATCGCTTTCTGGCATATCCGAGCAGACAATCCGAAAGCAACAAGGAGAATTTCAGCTTCATCGACACCAATTTGTTCGCTTCTAACCTCCTGACGCATTCTTCTGTACTTATCCTGTAACCGGAGATTTATCTCTTCCATTTTCTCGGGAACAATATGCAGTGAAGTCAGGATATTCCGTTCCCGGGTCGTTGGCTTTCCGACAGTAGCCCAAGGCTTTTCCGTATAAGGCAGTGAACCTGCCGGCGGCATCGTGACTTTTTCCATCATCTGTCCAAGCGCACCATCCGCAAGGATCATGACTGGGTTGCGGTACTTGTCTGCGAGTTTGAAGCCATCAAACACAAGATCAGCCATTTCCTGAACCGAAGAAGGAGCAAGCACAAGAAGCCTGTAATCGCCGTGGCCACCGCCCTTCGTAGCTTGAAAATAGTCTGCTTGCGAAGGTTGAATGGTTCCAAGTCCGGGGCCACCACGCTGAACGTTCACAATGAGACAGGGAATTTCCGCAGAGGCCATATATGAAATCCCCTCCTGCATCAGACTAATCCCAGGACTTGAGGATGAGGTCATGACTCTGGCGCCGGCACCTGCAGCTCCATAAACCATGTTGATCGCTGCCAACTCACTCTCGGCCTGCAAGACCACAGCATTATGCTTTTTGGCTTGGGCTGAAAGGTATTCCATGACTTCCGACTGAGGAGTAATCGGATAGCCAAAGTATGCTTGCATTCCCGCACGCAGAGCAGCTTCGGCAAGTGCTTCATTTCCTTGCATGAACATTGGTGCGTTCTTTGAATTCTCTTCCATCTGACTAATCTCCATCGACAAGGGTGCTTGGAACAAGACGACGCTATGCTGATTCAAGAACCTTGGTCGGTTGCTTGACAGGTTTTGGTTGACGGTATACCGTAATTGCAGCATCAGGACAAACAAGAGCGCAGTTGATGCATCCTGTACAGTTGTCCTTGATCAGGACTGCAAACCGATAACCATTATGATTGATTTGATTGGAGAGGCCGAGGCTTTCTTGGGGGCAAGCTTGAATACACAACTCGCAACCCTTACAAACCTCCTTCGCAACGATCACCGAACCGTGTATCATAGTATCTCCAAAGTGAAGAAATGCTTGCTTTTTCTCCATTTCGGCGCAAATCCTGTGCCAAGATCGCTCTGAATGAAAATCGATGAAGTGGAGAAAAAGGCGAACACAACATATCCAGAATTGGCAAAAATGGGAGGGCCTGGTGACCCTTTCCTAATTTCAATAAATACAATGCTTTGAGGTTCCAGTCTTGCTATGAGTCCAGCATTAACAGCAAAGGAGGAAGTGAAACGGACTTGATGTCGAATGGAGCAATGGAAGCGAATGCTTTTGTGTCACCTAGCGATGGTAACGGATTAGAACGTGTGCATTCGCATTTGCTTCGTGTGGCGATTAGTATGATTCGTGTGGGGGATTAACGCGGTCGGCTATCAGCTTCAACAAAGACGATAACCTGTAATCCGCTAGTGCCCTCGCGCAGGGTGCTCTAATTGAGCACGCACAGTTGCGAGCACACGGTCGACTTCGATGTCTCTCATGCAAACAAATGTCTTGATTGGACACACGTGTCCGCCGTGTATTGAGCATGGCCTGCACGACAACCCCAGTGTCTCGACGACAACATCTCGATCACCGTAGGGAGAAAACCCGAAACTAGGAACTGTTGCACCGAAGATTGCCACTACCGGCGTACGAACGGCAACGCCGATGTGCATAGGTGCGCTATCGTTTGAAATTATCACAGTGGATCGCCGAATGAGCTCGGCGGATTGAAGGAGTGTGAGACTGCCCGCGGTATTCAGAATGTGTCTATCGTTTGCGAGTTTCCTTATCTCATCGCAAAGAGCTCGATCCGCTTCACTGCCAATGAGAACCAGGGAATGACCTTCTTTGGCGAGTTGTCGAGCGACCTCTGCAAACCTCTCTTTGAGCCAGCGTTTTGTATTCCAAATCGTTCCTGGTGCTATAGAAACTAGTTGTCGCGATTGATTCAAATCTGAGTCTTTGAGCAATCGGTCGATCGTCCTTTTGTCATCATCACCCGGATAAAGCGAGGGAAGCTCCCGATTGGAACCACCAACAGACAGTGCGTCCAGCAATGAAAGGTTCCTCTCGATTTCATGCTTCTCTGTCCGATATCGCACGATGTCCGTGAACAGCAATCTTCCAGCGCTATTGTTGAAACCAATTCTCCGCTTGATGCCGGATGTGAATGCGAGAAAAGCACTCCGCACGGAGCGATGCGGGACTATCGCCAGCTCGTAGGCAGTTCCAGAAATCCTCTGCCTGAGCCGGAGGAATCCTCCGATGCCGCTATCAACCCCGCGTTTGTCATATGGGATGACCCGGGTTATGGCAGGGTGATTGGTGAAAAGGCCGGCAGCCCCGGGTGTGGCAACAACATCAATTTCTGCGTCCTCGAAATTTCGTTTAAGAACCTGTACAAGGGGGAGAGTGAGAATGACATCTCCAATAAACGCAGTCTGGATAACCAGGATTCTTCGAAACCTCTGGTTCACAGTTGTGGTGTCGAAATGTTGGAATTGATTCGGGAAGGAACGTGCTTCCACCTCTTGTGCATCCACATCCATTGTTCGGGATGCTCACGGATCACACGTTCAGTGATTGCTACATGCCGCCGCGTCAGTTCGATGATGTTGTCGCGCGAGTATTCCTGGAGATCCTTCGTCGGTACCTCAAAGAATCGAGCTTCGTATGTCCCATCATCGCACCGCACGGCAAAGCCCATGAGCAAAGGAGCGCCGGTCTTCAAGCAAAACATCGCCGGTCCTTCATATGTTGGGACTTCCCTTCCAAAAAATGGCACGGAAATGCTTTCTTTTGCTGCGGTCTGATCTGCCACAATCCCCACGGCATTTTTCTCCCGCAGCAATCGCAACATTTCACGAACAGAGTCCATCGATACGACTCTGTTGCCAAACTTCGTCCGCCATCCGTTAATCTTTTTGTCGACGAACTTGTTCGACTGGGGTTTCATGATAATATACAGGGGAATGTTGGTACTCGTATAGAAAGCTTCTGCAAGCAATTCCCAGTTGCCAAAATGCGCTGTCAACATCAACGCCCCTTGTCCACGTGCGCATGTTTCCTTGATAAGCTCAGGATTCACCACGCGGCACACTTTGTTCACATCCTGAATTGAAAGACGCGGAAGATACAAGACTTCGAACAGCGCGGTCCCGATGCTGCGATAAGAACCACACAATACGAGGTTGAGCTCCTTCTCACTCCATTCCGGAAATGCATTGCGCAGATTATCCATCGTGATGGCACGGCGGTATCCAAGCCTTACGCCGACAAACTCGCCCGCTGACGCACCGATGCGTTGGACGATGTGCAAAGGAAAGAGTCGCAGAACGAATCCTGCAAGCTCAAATAGAAGGTACTCGAGGAAGTGTCCCATTTTTCAAACAATCAGATAGCTATCACTCCCCCATTACTTTTACAATGACCCGCTTCTTCCGTTGACCGTCAAACTCGGCATAGTAGATTTGTTGCCAGGGTCCGAAGTCCAGTTTCCCGTTCGTCACGGGCACGATCACTTCATGGTGAATAAGGAGGCTTTTGAGATGCGAATCGCCGTTGGATTCCCCCGTAAGATGATGTCTGTAGTCCTTTCGGTAGGGCGCCAACCGATCAACCCATTCATCAATATCTTCGATCAGGCCATCTTCCGCATCGTTTACGTATACCGCTGCCGTTATGTGCATTGCGGATACTAGAATCATGCCTTCTTTGATTTCACTCTTCTTCAGAATCGTCTCAACATCCCCCGTGATGTTTATGTATTCCCTGTGTTTTTTTGTGTTGAACCAAAGGTATTCAGTAAGAGTCTTCATCGTTGTTTCTTCTTTTCGATTGGAGTTAATATCGAGTATCCATAGGAAGGCAGGCTGAGTGCCACCCTCCTCTTCTCAGACAGGACTTTCTTACCGGCAAACACATCGAGGAGATCATTCGTCGTTTCAATTTCAACGTGTTTTCGTTCTTTCGAGAAGTTGATCACGACATAGACCTCGTCGTCTTCGCTGCTCCGTTCGAATGCATAAACCCGCGTTGAATCAGAACACCATACCCTTCGATAATCGCCCTCTCGCAGAGCCGAATGCTCACTTCGCATTTGCGCAAGTCTCGCATAGAGCCTTCGAAACTCATTCCCTTTGGACCAATCGATATCCACCTTGTCCATAAGATTCAGTCTCTTGGCATTGCCGACTTCATCTCCATTATAAATTAGTGGGACTCCGGGATACGTGAACATCAATGACACCGTTGCCATGGCTCCAGCAATCGTATACCTCCGAACGGCAGGTCCATCTTGCACATTCTTGTCGTGATTCGAATCAAAGCGCATTCTCAGTGAATTTTTGGGATATTTCAGCGACTCACTTTCCAGCTTTTCATTGAGTACTTTTATGGAAGTCGTTCCATCAACGACGTTCTTAAGAACGTCATACAAATTCCACGAATAGGTCAAGTCAAAAGCCTTGAGATGATCTTCAGGGTTTTTTCCTTCAGCCAACATCATGACCGATTTGATCTTATCCAGTTCCTGCCGTGCAGTATCCCAGAAATCTATTGGCACAAGGTCTGCAACGTCGCACCGATACCCGTCAATCCCAACTTCCCGTACCCAGTATTCCATCATGTTGATCATGTACTTACGCAATTCATGCTGGTGGTAGTCAAGTTGTGCGACATCCGTCCAGTCTGCATTCGGTGAAACGATCGCCCCCTCTTTGTTCGTTTTGAACCACTCCGGATGCTCGAACAAAAGCTTGCTGTCCCACGAAGTGTGATTCGCCACCAGATCGATGATGATCTTCATACCCTGTTGATGTACGGAATTGACAAGAGATTTGAAATCATCGAGTGTTCCAAATTCAGGGTTGATGCCGTAATAGTCCTGAACAGAATAGGGACTGCCAAGTCTTCCTTTGCGACCGAGTTCTCCCACAGGATGGATCGGCATAAGCCAGACGACAGTGACGCCGAGCGATTTCAATTCTGGCAACCGCAGTTCAAGCCCCCGGAAAGTCCCTTCCTTGCTGAATGAACGGAGGTAGACTTCGTAAATCACTGCGTCGCGTACCCAGGGTGCGCTGGGTCTTGCCGGCTGATCAGAGTATTTTCCCCTCGTGAGTCGTTTCAATTCATCCGCTCCAACAATGTAAACTGGTTCATAGATCCCTCCCGGTCCGCCGTTGTCGACCACGCGGACAACAACTTCGTTCCTTCCACGCTTGAGGTTGCCGCTCACATCGAGATGGAACGGCTCACTATAGCCGATGTGCGAGCCGATCTTGACCCCGTTCAACCACACGTCCGCATCGTCATCGACGCCGCCGAAAAAGAGCGATGCCGAACCAAGAGAATCCGCTAGGTCGAAGGATCGATAGTACCATCCGACGCCATCGTACGTTGACAGGTTATCGTGGCCATCCCAGTAATTCGGGAGCGAATGCTTATCCCAACCTTTGCGGTCAAGAGTTGATGAAAACCATTCTTCTTTGATTCCACTGTCCAGCGAATCGATCTTGAAAAGCCAATCTCCATCCAGTCGTATCCCCTTACTTGCGTTCGAGGAACAGCCTAACAACAATGATACAGAATATGTTAAAAGCAAACTGACGCACTGTTTCATTCGAAGTTCAAACATTTCTACTTATGACTGGATGGCAACATCATGCTTGTCGTCGACGTCTTTAACCTGCATGACAAGAATTCCGGCGAGAATCATTGACACGCCGCCAAGAAGCAATGCGTTTACCGCCTCGCCGTGGAGAAATGTCTTCACACAGAATCCCAGGATACCCGCAGCAAAGATTTGCGGTATCACAATGAAAAAATTGAAAATGCCCATATACACCCCCATTTTCGTTGCTGGGAGCGATCCTGCGAGTATGGCGTACGGCATGGAAAGAATACTTGCCCAAGCGAGTCCAACACCAAGCATGGAAACCAATAAGACATTCGGATCTTTGACAACATAAAACGACGCAAGCCCGATACCTCCGGCAACGAGCGAAATCATGTGAACGGTCTTCCGGCTAGTCCTTTTTGCCAGAATAGGCAGGAGAAACGCAACGACGGCCGCGAAGCCATTGTAAGCGGAAAAGAGAACCCCAACCCAATCGGCCCCCCGATTGTATAATTCACTCGTTGGATCGCTCGTTCCAAAGATGTGACTCGTTACGGCTCCTGTCGTGTAGATCCACATTGCAAAGAGCGCAAACCACGAAAAGAATTGTACGACTGCGAGTTGGACCATCGTCTTTGGCATGTGTTTCAGGTTCGCGAATATCTCTCGTGTTCCATGAAACATTCCTTTGGTCTGTTCGTTTTCGCGCCTAAATGACGCCAAGTCATCTGGTGGGTATTCTTTTGTCCGAACGACAGTCCATCCCACTGCCGAAATATACGCAACCGCTCCGACCGCAAAAGAGTAAACGACAGAATCGGGTATCAATCCGGGGGTAGCCGTATTGCTGATCCCGAAAACGTTTTTGAAAATATAAGGAAGCGCCGAGGCAACGACGGCTCCAATGCCAATGAAGAAACTTTGGACCGCGAACCCCATCGTCCGTTGCTCCGACGGCAGTAAATCTGCCACCAGCGCACGGAATGGCTCCATAGAAATGTTGATCGACGCATCCATGATCCAGAGCATCCCGGCGGCAACCCAAAGGACCGGCGAATGCGGCATAAAAAGCAAAGCGCTGGATGCGAGAATTGCCCCCGTAAGGAAGTACGGCCGACGACGTCCAAGCTTTCCCCACGTCCGGTCGCTCATGTATCCGATGATTGGCTGGACAATCAACCCTGTGGTCGGAGCGGCGATCCAAAGGATAGGAATGCTCGCAACATCGGCACCCAAGGTTTCAAAGATCCGACTCACATTCGCGTTCTGTAACGCAAAGCCAAACTGAATTCCGAGAAATCCAAAACTCATGTTCCATATTTGCCAAAAGCTTAACCGAGGTTTCATAGTCGTGAGTTTACTACCTGAGATTAATGTGAGTCAATTCGATGCAATAAATAGGTTTGCTTTCGAATTCTCGATGCCGGATAATTTCGAGCTGCCTTTGTTCTTATCATCGAGTGAATTTATCAGCGTTTAAATTCTTGAGTGTTTATTGGACGGCAAACACACGCCAACCGATCGAGGGAATCGTAACCGTAGAGCGGCTATTTTTCACCTGGAACTTATCTCCGCTCATGACATCCACGAGCTCGCTCGTTCGATAGATGACGGGGAGGCGGAGCTCGACTTGTTGTGTCGTTTCACTCTTATTCAAAATTACGAGTAATCGCTCGTTCATGTCGGAACGAATATACGCATAGATTGCATTGTCAGCCTGGATGGTGAAGAAGTCACCATAACGGAGTGCCGAGTGATCGTTACGCATTCCCGTGATCTTCTCCGTCTGCTGGAGCATATCTTTTTCGTACGCAGACAGTTGATCTCCAAACCTCATCATGCGCCGGTTATCGGGATCGTCTGCGCCCGTCATGCCGAACTCAGAACCATAGTACACCACGGGAATGCCGGGAATCGTGAACATGTAGGCAAGATACAACTCCGCTTTTTGGTAACTTGAAGGATGGTCCACGGTCGGCGGGTTGTTCCATGCCATCTCCCGCGTGTCGACTCCTTGACCCCTTATCTTGCCATCCGCATAGGCCATGTAGCGCACCTTGTCGTGGCTGTCCATAATATTCCCCATCAAATTATAGTAGCCAAATGAGGAGAACGATTTTCTCATATGGAAGTCAATGGAGGAAAACGATCGGTCCGGCTCCAGAAAGACCGGGATAGCAAAATACGAAAGATTGAAATTGAATTGCGCGCTTAACTGCCCGTTATTTACGTACGATGCGATCAGGTCGTAGTCACCAAACGTTTCGCCGATCTGATAGACTCTCTTGTGGAGTGGAATTTCGATTTGTTCCTCAAGTTTCCTCGTAAGCTCGCGCCAGAATTTATTGGGCACATGTTTCACCGCGTCGTGGCGAAATCCATCAGCACCAGTTTCTTTCAACCACCAAATCGCGTTATCGGAAACGACATCAATTGCCTGTTGTGATTTGATGAAATCGAATGATGGCATATAAGGTTCAAACCATGTCGACAGACGATATTCGTCCCACAGTCGCAAATTCTTTCTGCCGTCGGGCAAATCAAGGGTGCCAAACCATTCGGGATGATTTTTGTAGAACGGGTGATCAATGTGCACGTGGTGGGCCACAAAATCCAGGAGGACTCGTTTATTGTGCTTGTGTGCCTGCGTCACGAGATCCTTCAAATCACTCATCGTCCCAAATTTTTCCTCCACCTTCTTTTCGCTTATCGGCCAATAGCCATGATATCCGCTGTACCATCGGTGAGGAGGCGGAGACTCCTGAAAGGCGACATCCGGATTGTCGTAGACAGGCGAAATCCACAACGTGTTGATCCCCAGTGAGTCAAAATAGCCATCATCAATCTTGTTGATAATCCCCCGAAAATCTCCTCCTTGATAATTCGCCTGAACGAAGAGGGAATCGTGTATAACCGGTTTATCGTTCGAGGTGTCTCCATCGTTGAACCGGTCAATCATGATCGAATAGATGGAGGCATCCACCCACGTGGAAGGCGTAGATTCTCTCCCAGCCAGGATGCCATCGTGAAGCACAACTTGTTGCAGGTTTGTTGCTGTCCCATTGTGGGAGACGAGCACGCGAAGTGTTCGATCCCCCACGAGATCTTTCTTCGCACACCGAATTTCAATATTGTTTCCCTGGATGCGGATATTTTCCTGTGGTACCGGGATGTTGTCTAAAAGCGTAATGATTTCACCTCTCAAAAGCGGAGTTCGCTGTGAACTGTTTTCATAGATGTATGAAAAAGAGATGTGTTGATCCGACTCCTTTTTGCCGCCGACATGCAAGAATATCTTCGATGTTTCTGTATCTGTGATTCGAAGAACAGAATTGAAATCGTCAAAGCCGGTCGGCGTCTTTTCAGGATTCGAAGGGTCGAGAATGTCCTTCCCGTCAACGACAAATTTGTAGACGTAACTTCCCGGATCGAGTTGCAGGGCGATCTCGTACTCACCTGTTCCCTTTGCATCGATCAGGAGATCACGATCCTTGCTCCAATTATTGAAGCTTCCGGAAACTGCAACTGTTGACACTTTTCCTGTCGGACGAAAGGAGAATCTGTGCTTCCGCTGCGACTCACTCAGGCTTTGTACAATCACGGGAATAGCGTACATGGAGCGGTTGTAGACAAACTGGACGAGTGTCACACCTTTGTACTTGTGCCTGGGAGTGAATACGACTGTGTTGTTGTTTCGATCATAGCCAACGGCGATCCTATTGTTTTCCACAAAGCGCAGATTGTATTGTTTCGCATAGAAAATATCGTTCACCAGAATCGTGTCCGGCCTCTCTGGATAGATCTTTACAGGCTGAATGATATCCCGTATCTCTTGAGCGCTCGTGACGACGAAAAAGAACAAGCCCAGGAAAATCGAGACCGATATCACTTTTAGCCTCAGTTTCATATCAATTCCGTGCGAATCAAAGTGCCGAACGTTGTTCTGCAACATTAACATGGACAATCGTTTCCACCGTTTCCCGGGATTCAAATGAGTCAGCTATCATTTCAGTGAACTGATTGTGTCGTCGGAAGACCCGCTTGAGTCGCTCAATCGCTTTTCTTTCACCAGAGTCCATAAGAGCGCAGAGATCGCGAGCGAAGCTCCGCTGATGATAAAGATGATGTTCTTGTCAATCGAAATCTTGATGATTGTTCCCACTGCGAGACTAACGACAAGCTGTGGAAGAACAACGGACAGATTGAAGATACCCATGAAGAAGCCCGTGCGGCTCTGATCGATTTTTTCGGTCATGATGGCAAACGGCAGACTGACAACGGCTGCCCAACCGATCCCCGCGACCCCCATCAAGACATAGAGAGCCATTGGCGTTGTCCCAAGCACCACTATTCCGAAATAGCCAAGCGACATCATCGTCACACACATGATATGTGTTTTCACACGGCCAATTCGTTCGACGATTGGCTCAAGAACAAAGGCCGGCAAAATAAACCCCACTGTATTGAGAATGGCGAAAGCAATAGCAATAATTTGACCCGACTGAGCATTGATGAAATTTTGATCGGACAGACCTACGAAGAATTTCTGCTGGATGTACGCAATGATATAGACAAACATCGTCTGAATTCCGATCCAGGAGAATCCGTGTGCAAAATAGATCCTGAAGAGTTGGCCCCATTCCGTCGCCGATCGGTTCCTCTTCTCGGTTGCTTCATCGACCGCGGTAAGAAGTTCCTTGTTTTCGGTGATGAAAAACATGGGAACAAATGAAAACAAGAAAACAAGCGCCACCCCTCCATAAATCAAGACATAATTGCCAAACGTTGCCCCGATGAGGTATGCCAGGACGCCGAAGAAACCTGAAATAGTTTGCATCCACGTATACCCTTTTGTCCGCGGATTCCCTTCCGGAGTCACATCGGCGATGATTGAGCGAGTGGGGTTAAAGCTGATGTTGATTGCCAGATCGAGCGTCAGCGCCACGATGATGGCAACAGCGAGCAGACTCTTAACACCTAATTCGGCAGCGATCACATCGATATTTGGCAGCGCCATGAGCATGCCGGCCGCAAGCACTCCACCTATCAACACGAACGGCCGGCGACGTCCTCCCCAAAACCAAACCTTATCACTGATGAGGCCGATAATCACTTGGCCAAAAATCCCTGCGAGGGGTCCAGCTGCCCACACAAATCCTACTTCATCGATATGAAGGTTGTATTTCGTGGTGAGGAGCCAACTGAGTGCTGAGATCTGAATCGAGAGTGCAAAGCCCATAGCCGTGGCGGGCAGGCTCGAGAGGGCGTAGAATGAGTTCGTCAGACGTTTTTGAATTGAAAGCATGCGGTTTGTCGTCGAGTCATTGAATGAAAAGGTGACGTAAAGAGTAAATCAATACAGCCGAACCCGACCAGCGAATTGTATTCAGCAAAAATCATCCACACGTCGATCGACTCTGCAGAAAGATAATGATG
>JADGQA010000347.1 GCA_017882185.1 Bacteroidota bacterium | reverse complement strand
TCTGCCCTCCATACCAGGCATAGAGAATTGCCTTCGCCTTGTCGTTCCAGTCGGTCATCTGAATGCCACTTCCCGATGTGACGATGACGACCGTATTCGGATTCCCTGCAACGCACGCCTTCACCAGGCGTTCCTGGTCTTCCGGCAGCGCGAACGGACGATCCCATCCCTCGCTGTCGCTCGTCCCCACGTTACACAAAACGACTTGCGCCGATTTGATCTGCCGGGGCGTAGGATTCTTTACATACGTCAATCGCTTCCCGAATTCCTTCTTCAACTCGTCAAGCATCATTCTGTTGTCATATCCCTTGACGGTTGCGGATCCTCCGCCCATGGCTAATGTGTCTACGTATTTTCCTGTCAATAGAATCGTTTTGATTCCTTTCCCGAGTGGCAGAATGTTACCGTCATTCTTCAGGAGGACAATTCCCTCTCGGGCTGTCTGCAGCGCGACCTTTTCGTGGTTCTTATAGTCCTCTTCATCGATAGCGTTCTTCGTGTTCTTGTCGAACCTCATGGCGAAATACGTCCGGAGAATGCTCTTGGCCATCCTGTCGATGTCAGAAACCTTCACCTTTCCTTCGTTGATGAGGGCGTGCGCGTCTTTCAGAGCGATAGCGAGCGGCATTTCCAAATCTTGGCCGGACCCTGCGAGTTTCTCGCCGTCGTACACAGACCACCAGTCAGTCATGACTAGCCATTTGAAACCGAGCTGTTTTCGCAAAACGTTGTTGATGACGTAGTCGCTCTGACCGCACCATTCTCCGTTGAGTTGATTGTAGGAAGTCATTACTGCTTTCACGCCCGCATCGACTCCTGCCTTGAATGGGGGTAAGTAAATCTCGTGGAGAGTTCTCTCGTCGACGATAGAGTTGCTCCTTCTTCTGTAATAGTCGGTATTGTTCGCGACGAAATGTTTCAGTGTGGCGATGGTACCAGTGCTTTGCACGCCTTTGACATATTGCTCGATCATTCTCGCCCGGAGGTAAGGGTCCTCACCGAAGTATTCGAAATTCCTGCCACATTGCGAAATCCGATATTCGTTCATTCCGGGGCCGAGCAGGATTCCGATGCCACCGGCCTGGCATTCCTCACCAACCGCTTGGGCATATTGGTATGACAGCGCCGGGTTCCAGGTGGCCGCCAGTGAAATCGGACATGGGAATGCCGTCGACTGTTTCAATTGGTATTTTGAAAGGTCGGCGTCTCGATAGGTCTCCCTTATGTGCACACCCTGCGTCGCATCTGACATGTAGACTTCGTGGAGGTTAAGTCTGGGAATCGGTCTGATAAAAAACGACCTGTCCCCACCCACATAAGAAATCTTCTCGTCCAAAGTCATCAATGTCAGTACGGAGTCAGCTAACCTGTCGGCCTGTTCATACGATAAGGGCTGAAACTGATCTTTGTTCTTGTTCATGGTTTGGCCGAAGAAAATGGTGCTGAGAGTCCCTGAGAGTATTGTCAACAACTGTAATCGTTTGAACATGGCTCTTCCATTCTTGATGTTAGAGATGTGGTGGATTGAAATTTCGCGGTCGAATTCATTGTCCGTTGGCTAATGAAGACGTGTTATCACACAGGCAAGGTCTTTTGAGAACGTTGGAACAGAAAGCAAGAGCTCACCTTCTCCGTTTGCCTCTATCTCTGAAGGTTTTCCACTGAATTGGCCCGTTTGAGGGTCGTACCATGTGACAGTATAACGACCAAGGACAAGATCGGGAATTTTTTGGACGAAAGGAGATAACTCCTTCAGATCCTTGCCTCGCTTTGCAGATGACCATTGATAATCGAGATTCTTGAACCAGAGCGCGCAATTCTCACCAGTATAGATGCAACGCACCAGACATGGCGCCTGATTGTTGGGGTCCTGCATACTTGAGCCGGCAAACAGAGTCTTGAACGCAAGATGTCTTGCGTCGAAATCCAACGTATCCGCGAATCGGGACAGGCTCACATACTCACTCCAGAGGTTGTGAGCATCGATGTAACTGTCCCACCACCAACTGAGCGGAACGAAGGGAGTCTCATTGAACAATCCGGCCCAAATGCCATTGTGGAGCCCGATGTGCTCAGGATCTACTTTGTACGTAAGGTCTCCGCCGCGGAATTCGACGCCGAATTCGCCCATCACCACGGGCTTCTGATAGTATTCCAGCGCGGCCTCATAGAGATAGGTGAAGTGGGGGGCAATGTCCGTCATATTGTACTCGTGGAACATGGCGAAGTCCATTGCAGGAGATTTAAAAGCATCCACCAATTTCTCGACAAACTGGCGAGTCGAGCTGCTCGAGACAAGATGCTTGTGAATGTCAACGGACTTAATGTACTCAGCCATTTCAATGTGCCACACATTCATCGGGATCGATTTTCCAGCCATCAGGTCCGCTTCATTGAAAAGCTCCCACGCCAAAATCTGAGAGCTGTGACCGAATCGGGAGACGATGTATTTGTATTTCATCTTGAACAGGCGTTTCGCATCCGGATTCGTAAAGAGATCCGCCTCGTCTGCGCATGGTCCGCCGTTCATCCTGTTGTAAGGGTTATCCAGCCAACGATTCTCCCTGAAGAAGCCAAGACCTTTCGGTGCAACACCATGATAATCCACACAGAGGATTATGTATATACCGTACTTTTTGGCGAGGTCAAGGATGCCATCTAACCTGTG
>JADGQA010000125.1 GCA_017882185.1 Bacteroidota bacterium | reverse complement strand
GAGGGTCCCTAATTGCGTGAGTGTGTTGCTGCGGATAACGCCGACGCGAGCCTTGATCGGATAGCCGTCGTCGGTGTAATTCGTGGCCCGAATCAGCGTGACGTCGAGCTCACGTACTGCAAAGTCGCGTGCCGTCTTTCCGTCGGCCTGCACGCCAGTCTCAGGGATTCCCTCTACCACCTCTTCCATGCTTTCTCCTTCTCCACCGTCTTTCGCGGTGGTTTTGCTCGCCCACGAAGCTGGCGCGCTGTGACTCTTTTGAACAACCTCAACGGAATTCTCACGTTTAAGATAGTGGAACCCCAAACAAAAGCAAGCTGAAATGTGAGGATTCGGTTTAAAAATGGGAACCGCTTATCACCTTCCGTCGTTGTTTGCTATGGCGCACCGCTGGTTACTTTGGACGGAAATGCGTCCATTCGGTATCGCCACGTTCCATCCATTTTGCCCGATGTGCCGATGGTAACCAGTTGCCCAAAGCTTTATGATTTCGTTGATTTTGGGTTTGATCAACGACAAAGTAGAATCTTCATTATATTTACAGTGAAGATGGAGAAGATACAAACTTCAGGCGCAGACTGTAGATTTGTCTCAAGCCTTGCGAAAATCGCGGCCTTCATCCCACAGATTTGTAATCGGCTGGGAACTTGTTTTGGGCTCAAATCATGAACATAGCAAGACACAGAAAGGATCATCGACAATCGTGAAGCAAACCAATCGATTTCATGATTTCGCGGCAACGCTCAAAACCCGCCGCGACGACCACTCCCTCGGCTACCAGCTGAAGAAAGGGACACAAACCTTCGTCGACAATCTCCTCGCGATCCTCTTCCCTCACTTCTGCCAGGAGGGTTTGTTCACAGCGGTGGAAATCGAGTCGCGGCTCGTTCTCCTTGAACGCGATCTCAAGCAATTGCTGAAACCTCTTCTCAGAGACACACAGTTATCTGTTGAGGAGACTTCCAGTGTATTCCTCGATGAATTGCCGGCGATCCACGACAAATTGTGGCTGGATGCTGAGGCAATTTTCAAAGGAGATCCGGCCGCCGAAAGCATCGACGAGGTGATCCTTGCGTATCCGGGGTTCACGGCCATTGCAGTGTACCGGTTTGCTCACGTCTTCTACAGGATGCACGTGCCGATATTTCCAAGACTCCTCACCGAATATGCACACCAGACGACGGGCATCGATATCCATCCCGGAGCACAGATCGGAAATTCTTTTGCCATCGACCACGGCACGGGGATCGTCATCGGAGAATCAACGATCATTGGTGACAACGTCAAGATTTACCAGGGCGTGACGCTCGGAGCTCTCAGCGTCGACAAGGCCCTCGCAAAATCGAAACGGCATCCGACCATCGAGGACGATACGGTGATCTATGCACAGGCGGTCATCCTCGGAGGCGACACGGTCGTGGGACGCAACAGCGTCATCGGCGGGAATGTATGGCTCACCGAAAGCGTTCCGCCGTTCTCGTACGTCCACCAGGAGAACAAGGCAACGATACGACAGAAGACGGAGAAAGAAGGAACAATCAATTTTTCAATTTGATGGAAGGACATCCATGAAAGCAAAGAACATTCTGGAAACGATCGGCAACACCCACCACGTGCGCATCAACCGGCTCTTTGGGAACAAGGAAGTCTGGATGAAATTGGAGCGCTCGAATCCCGGGGGAAGTATCAAGGACCGGATAGGACTTTCGATGATCGAAGATGCAGAACGAAGAGGGATCCTGAAACCGGGGAGTATCATCATCGAGCCCACCTCGGGCAACACCGGCATTGGCCTCGCGATGGTGGCGGCGGTCAAGAAGTACAAGCTCATCCTTGTAATGCCCGACTCCATGTCGATTGAGCGGCGGCGGCTAATGACGGCCTACGGTGCACAACTTGAACTGACACCGCGGGAGAAAGGAATGAAGGGAGCAATCGAACGGGCATCCGAGCTGGCGGCCGCAACGAAAAATTCCTGGATCCCACAGCAGTTCGAGAATGAAGCCAATATTGAGATCCATCGAACGACGACTGCAAAAGAGATCCTCAACGATTTCCCCGACGGGTTTGACATGCTCATCACGGGCGTCGGCACCGGGGGACACATCACGGGAGTTTCCCAGGTCCTGAAGAAGCAATTTCCGCGTCTCAAGGTATTTGCTGTGGAGCCCACACTCTCCCCCGTGATCAGCGGCGGGAAGCCGGGGCCTCATCCGTTACAGGGACTTGGCGCCGGATTCATTCCGAAAAATCTTGACACGCACATATTGGACGGCGTCGTCCAAATCACGAAGGAAGAGGCGTTCGACTACACCCAGCGATGTGCCCGTGAGGAAGGAATTCTGGTCGGTATTTCTTCCGGCGCTGCTCTTGCCGCGGTGGCCAAGAAACTGCCCGATCTCAGAGATGGCGGAAAGATTCTGACCTTCTGTTACGATACCGGCGAACGGTATCTCTCCATCGAGGGGCTGTTTCCCTGATCGGTCGGTTGGTGCAATCCATTCATTCGTAAGGGGGAAGGTCTTGTATGGCGACGAGACTTGTCGCCATACAATATTTTTTGCAGCTCGCTATTTCGAAGAGTCGACTCGTGTTCCCTGTATTGGCGCTTTTTCTTTTTCCAACTGCTGTTTGAGCACGTAGGCAGAAACGCCGAATGCGCGGACAGCCTGTGATTGGGCATGCACCGTTCCGATCTCATCGACGCCGTAACCCATTTCACCTCCGTTGGGACTCCATCCATTCCGAATCGCATTGTCAGCATAGCGATGCAGCGTCACCGTTGCCGTTCCGTGGTGATTCGTCCAAACGTGTTCCAGCATCTTTTCTATTTTCGCCGGGACATCGGACAGCTCGTCAGGCGCAATCTCATAGGCGTCGACGATGAAATTGACGAACGCACCGTTTCCGTCCATTCTTATCTGATAAAAATCCTGGCCATCGACCCAACTGTTCGCCGGATCCATGATCCGCTTCGCCGTTGCCACTGCCACCTCCTTGTATCGCGGATTTCCGGTCATTCGATACAGCGAAGCTCCGATCGAGCAACATCCTGCTCCCATCCACGGAAATTGTCCGCCGACGAACGTACGCCCTTTCTTCGGTTCCCACACACCATTGCCTTTGTAGAATGGTTTTTCGATACCGGGATATTTTGAGTCGCCATCCCAAACCAGAATTGCATCGTTGTAGAATTGTTTATCCCCGGTCGCTTCGTACAGCCAGCAGGCAACCGAGGCCATAAGGTTCATGTTCGTATTGGTAAAAATCAGGTCCTCAACTTTTGAATTGGCCGGCCAATTGTACCAGCTCCAGAATCCTTCGTGATGCGAAAGCCTCCCCTCCGATTTCGCCGACAAATATCGCTGCTTCGCATCCTCGACCCAGACCCTGTTGGCTCTGCCGGTGAAATCCCACCAATACATTTCGGCCAGACAGACCCACGCCCGGTCATCGACCCACGTACCATTGATCATATCCGTGAGTTTACGAATATTCGCGAATGAGTACAGAAGACTCTGATCTCCCGTTGCAGCAAACAAATACGCATCACCGATTGCTCCGTTTGCTCCCTGCCAGCCCGGAGTGTACACTTGCCGGAAGAGTCTGTCGATGGCGTAGGCTCGTTGAACCGTTTGATTCAGGAGCTCTTGTCTCGACCATTGCTGTTGGTTTTCTTGTCCAGGGAGTTTTGAGGGGTTGCGATCCGATCCGGAAGATCCACCTACAAAAATCGCGTAGCAAATGGCTATGACGCCAAGCGTGGCTACGCTTCCGATTGCAAAATAGTAACGACGAGGGATTCGAGACGGATTGTGTGCGTCGTGGACCCCGTGCACCGAAGGACTCGATTGCCCATCGTGAACGGAGCCGCTGTGTGCGTAATGTGTTCTGTGCTTTCTTGACATGCGTTCTATATCAACGCACATACTAAGAATATTTCCTGACTTCTGCTTGGAAACGGCCCTATCGATCTGTCGGCTGAAAACGTTGGAACCAGCATTCATTTTCGGTTTTGGGAATGCAATCGTTCGGATCCAGTTTGAGAACTCTTTCCATGATTTTTTCGTATTTTGCAGTGGCGATTATTCCTCCCACAAATTGAATCAGCGTCGTCACTCACTATAACGTAAGTCCGGCAAGGTCAATCGATGGCTAGCGTGCAAGATTATCGAACCATGGAGGAACTACTGGATCAACAGGAGAAGGTTCTCTCGGACCAAATGAAACGACACGACCGGGAGATTGCCAAGCTGAGGAGAATGAGGAGACGAAGAATTGTCCTAAGGTCACTGGCTTTGTTTTGCGGAGTCGTGCTGGCGTTGTTCGGGATCATCGATCTGATCGTCGTGAAAACTATGGATGCGAATTTCAACAATATTCTCATCTTCACTCTATCTGAACTTGTTGCGATCCCCTTCCTTCGCTTTGGCATCGTCTTGTTCCGAAAAATGCCGGTCGAACAGGAATTAACTGCCGTCGCTGAGCAACTTGTCCAGACATAAGATAGTCTCACGCATGTGCGGGAAGAAAAGCTGAAGTTGATTCGAGGTCCCGTAAAAGCAGAGAAAACGAACACAACTCCTTTGCAGGAAGCGGGGCAGGCACCGGGTGAAAAGTTGGTATCGTTCGATGAATCGTCAGGGGTTTGTCCGGAGTGTGGAGAGGGTGTTCGAGAGGGGATGAAGATTTGTCGCAATTGCGGCCACTTGTTTATTTGAATACCGATCGGGATACGTCAAACCCAACAAAGATCCGAAGCCGATCGTCTTCATCCGGGTCTTCTTAATACACGGCACGAAGGCATCGAGCCGGTTCAATCACAAACGGATCTATCGTTCATCGTCATAATCCAGCCAATGAAAGCGAAACCATGCAAATAGGAATTGTCGGTCTCCCCTTTTCTGGTAAATCAACCCTGTACCAGACCATCACCAAAACGCATCTCGATCCCTCCGCTCTCTCGAAAGTGGAGGCTCATCACGCCATCGTCAAAATTCCGGACGAGCGGCTCGAGAAATGCGTTTCCATCTTCTCCCCGAAAAGCACGGTCAACGCCACCATCGAATTCGTAGACGTGGTTGGATTGAAGAAAGGAGAATCGGGCTCAACCCAGTTTACCACCAACTTTCTCGCAAACGTCAAGACAAACGATGCACTCGTCCAGGTCGTCCGGCTCTTCAGCAACGACGCCGTCCCCCATCCCGACGGCTCGATCGATGCTCTCCGCGATATTGCTTCGTTCGAAACCGAATTCATCCTCTCCGACCTTTCCATCATCGAGCTCCGTATCGACCGGATCAAGAAGCAGGTGCAGAAAACTCCGGATGAACATCTCAAGAAGGAACTGCCGATCCTGCAGCGATGTCACCAGATCCTCCTGACGGAAAAACCTTTGCGCGAGGTCAGTTTCACGAAGGATGAGCATCAAATCCTCAAGACCTATCAGCTCCTCACCATCAAGCCGATGCTCATTGCATTGAATTTCGACGAGTCCCAACGGAGCACGATGGAGCAGACTGTCAGGGATATTGGCGCGAAAAAGGAAAATCAGGGAACGAAAGTCGTTTCATTCTTCGGTAAGATCGAAATGGAAATGTCCGAGCTCCCCGACGAAGAGTCAAAGGCATTTATGAGCGAATACGGGATCAATGAATCCGCGCTCGACACCCTGATCCGGGAAGCGTATACCATTCTCGGCCTCCAGTCATTTTTCACCGTGGGTGAGGACGAATGCCGGGCATGGACCATCCGAAAAGGCATGACTGCACAGGATGCCGCCGGCGTGATTCACTCCGATTTTTTCAACAAGTTCATCCGCGCGGAGGTGGTCGGGTACGACCATTTCATTACACACGAAGGATCGTTCGCGAAGGCGAAAGAAGCCGGACATTGGAGGCTGGAAGGAAAAGAGTACGTCGTGAAGGATGGAGACATTCTTTCGATCCGACACAGTTAGCGCTACGAAGGGACGTTCAATTGAACGTCCTTACAGAGTCTTCAAAGACTGTAGGCACCAGGCGAACGCCCCGACTTTGGTCAGCTTGACGAGTCCCCCGCAGCAAACGGCCACTCCCCTGCAAATCTCTCCCGCAACAAAAATGCGACGATTCCGGCGAGGATGGTGATGAGGGCGCCTGCGACGAACACCGTCCCCGTTGAGAGGAATACAAATCCCCAGAATATCAGTGCCAGGACAGCCGGAACCGGATACAGCCACATCTTGAACGGAAGTTTGTTCGCCGGCCATCGTTTCCGCAGCAACATCACCCCCACAGCCTGCCCCATAAATTGAATCAGGATCCTCATCGCAAGCAATGCCTTGATTGCATCTGTGAGCTTGAAGATAAGGCTGAAGACGAAAGCGGCAAGCCCGATCGCGAGCAGCGAAATGTGTGGAAAATTTTTTTGTGGATGAAGCCTGGCGAATGGCGAGAAGAATGTTCCATCGACGGCGGCTGCATAGGGAACTCGCGAATATCCGAGGAGCGCGGAAAACAGAGAGGCAAACGCGATCCAGAGAATCGTTACGGTCGCAACCTGGGCTGCCTTCGATCCATAGATGCGCTCAACAAACGTGCTCACGATGAACTTTGATTCCGCCGCTTCCTTCCACGGCATAACGCCCATAATGCTGAACTGCATTGCGAGATACAGAATGGCAATGCCGATGATCGAGATGAAGATGCTGCGCGGGATGTTCCGCTCCGGGTTACGGACTTCGCCACCGAGGTAACAGACGTTGTAGTATCCCAGATACGTGTATGTCGTCTGCACCGTAGCCTGACCGAGTGCCACGAAGAACAATGTCGAAAGATCCCACGCCCCGCTCGGATAATCAAATGCAAGATGGGAATCGAAATGGCTCAGTCCACCCCAGATAAGCCAAACGACCGTGAGAATCACACCGCACCAGAGCAACAGCGAGAGCTTGCCGATCGTCGTAATGCGCCGATAGAGGAGCATTACAAGCACAATGACAAGCGCCCCTGAAATCAGCTTCTGTCCTATCGGATTGACCGGCACCAAGTAGGTAAGATACTGGGAGAATCCGATTGCACCGGATGCAATCACCAACGGCGCCTGAAACATCGTTTGCCAAATAAAGAGGAACGACATGAACTTGCCCCAACGACCCGGGCCGTACGCTTCACGAAGGAAAAAATAGCTCCCTCCCGCCTTTGGCATCGCAGCACCAAGCTCAGACCACACAAAGCCGTCGACGACTGCCAGTAGAGCACCGGCAATCCACGCGACGATCGCCTGAGGCCCTCCCATTGTCCTGATCACGAGCGGTGCAACGATGAACGGACCGATTCCCACCATATCGATCATGTTGAGAGCAGTGGCCTCTTTCAGACCGAGCCCTCGCTCAAGTTGCATCGATTGTTTTTCGTGGGTTGGCGTATTCATTCTCCAATGCAGAGTATTCCGCGATCCTACTTTATGAGGACCATTTTCCTGGTTTGGACAAAGTCACTGACGTGTGTGCCCGTTTGTGGGTGTGCTGTAAGACGGTAGAAATACACTCCACTCGCCACGTTCGAAGAATTCCAGTCGACGCTGTACAATCCGGCTGACCTCTGTCCATTGACAATTGTTTCGACCAACCTTCCGACAACGTCATAGACCTGGAGAGTGACATAACTTCGTTCCGGCAATCGAAACGTTATCGAAGTCCTTGGATTAAACGGATTGGGATAGTTCTGTTGGAGAGCGAATTGTCCCGGTGGCACGTTGGCATTTGAAAAAGCGGTCTTTAAGATCCAACCATCCGGATCGAGGAGAACGTTGGAGGGTCTTTTGGGAATCCGGAACACGAATCCCTGTATTATAGAGTCATTCAATACGGTCACCGTGGTGTCCCACCCTGCCGCGGTGATCCGGAAATCAACAGGCATCGTGAAGTAAATTGGATTCCCCTTTCCAGCCAACTGTTCGACGTTGATGGTCAGAAGGTAGTCGTTTCCGGATGAACTTGAAGTCCACGCGTACGCATACTCGGGGAATCCTTCTCCGTAGATCCATTCCTGGAAGAAGTAATCGAGATTTTTTCCTGAAACGCTCTCGCACACTGACTGGAAATCCCGTATCGTTGCCGTTGAATACTTCAGCGCGGGGCTGTTCGCGTATGTCTTGAGAGATCGGAAGAACCCGCTGTCCCCAAGGACGTGACGCAGCATATGCAGCACACTCGCCCCTTTGTTGTACATCCTGGCACCATCGAAGAGATTCCTCACACTTGACGTGTCCGGCACTCCGATGGCCCCGAGCGCCCCAACGGCGAGACTCAATTGTGAATTCATGTAGGCCCGATATGAATTCATTCCATACTCTTTCTCGCGAAATAATCCGGAACAGTACTGCGCAAATCCTTCGTTGAGCCACAAATCCGCCCACGTTCGGCAAGTGATCATATCTCCAAACCACTGGTGGGCGAGCTCGTGCGAAATCACATCTTCATCGAACGTCGTGGTGGAGGTCATCGTTTGATGCTCCATCGCCCCGCCGTGGCCGAATTCCGAATGACCATATTTTTCCTTGATGAAAGGGTACAATCCGAACAAGTCTGAATAGACCGACAACATATCCACCGTCTTTGGAAGCATTGCCTGTGCGGTGGTCAGGTGCTCGGGAAGAACATAGTTCAGAATCTCCATCGAATCGGTGGGTGAGTACCGGAACCAGTTCGAGAATTGCACAAAATTCGTGAGTGCGATGGAGATGAGGTACGATGCGATGGGGTATCGTTCCTGCCAGTGAGTTGTCGATGTTCCATCCCCATTATTGACGACGGAGACAAGAATACCATTCGAGCCGACCTTGAGCGTCGAATCGCAACTAACAAAGACGTCGGAAGAGTCAGCCTTGTCGACCGGGTCGTCTTTGCACGGCCACCAATCCCGGGCGCCTGACGGCTCGCTGAGTGAATACACCCACGGCTCGTTGGCGTGCGAGTCGAATTCGAAGCTTCCGAATCCCGTTGCCAACGGTCCCCCCTCATAGTAAACGTCGATGGACAACATTTCTCCTGTATGGTACACTCTGTCAAGCGTCACCCCGACCGTGCTCGTGCTCTGGCTAAACGTCGTGCGTTGGCCATCAACGAAGGTGGAATCCACTTTCATTCGATTGACAAGGTCCAGGACCAAGGGGCCGAGCGTGTCGCTCCTGCAAATTCCCTCGACCGTGATTCTCCCCTGCAGGTAACTTTCAACTGTCGATACATTGAGTTGGAGCCGGTAATACGTTACGTCAAACCAAGAGCTCGCGCCACTCTGGTAGAAACTCTGTTGCTTGAGCAGCGAGTGTTTTTCATACGCGGCTGCTTCCATCGTGGGCAGTCGCCGAAGAGCTGATTCCTGGGCATGCAGATTCGGCAATAGGAATCCGGCTAAAACCAGGGTGCACAGGCTCGAACGTATCATAGTAGGACTCGCGCAACTGATGGAGCGATTCCTTCAGACACTATCAATATTGCCTTCTTTTTCATTCCATTGTAACGACGTAGCACGCTACGTCGCTACCGTGAGAGCACCGGTATCCATTGATTGCTGACGTACTTTTGTTCTAATTTTTCAGTGCGTTCAGATCTTCCCGGCAGATCGCAATGCCAGGGCAACACCGGCCGTCCACGCAAGCACTTTGAACTCTCTATTATCGAGCGCTTCTTCTAATTGTGACCGGCTTAGTCGAAGAAGTTGTTGTTCTTCAAGATCATCGGCATGCCGCGCGGTCACTTTGCGCGCGTGCCG
>JADGQA010000346.1 GCA_017882185.1 Bacteroidota bacterium | reverse complement strand
GGTGCTGTCGGTGAGTTTCGTGCGCCAGAAGGTGCGGACGGGGCCTTTCATCCAGCCGAGCAGGTGGATGCCATTGGTGATGTGGCCGATGGGCACCTGATCCACCGGTTTATCGGGGTAAAGTGATTTCCACATTTCGCGGCTGACGCGCCCGTGCAGTTCGCTGACACCATTTGCGTGCCTGGACATTTTGAGAGCGAGAACGGTCATGGTGAAAGGTTCGCTGCTATCGTCCGCGTGCACGCGGCCGTACGACATCAACGTATCAAAGCTCAATCCTGTAGGACCCCAGAATCGTTCCATAGATTCGTGCATCAAATCCGCACTAAATCGATCGTGGCCCGCCGGAACCGGCGTATGTGTCGTGAAAACACATTTTGACCGGACTCTTTTTTCCGCCTCGTCCCTGGCTTTTCCAGCATGCAATTCCTCGATCAACAACGCAAGCGACAGAAAGGCGGAATGTCCTTCGTTCATATGATACACACTGGCATCGATGCCAAGAGACTGCAAGAGTCGCACGCCCCCGACGCCGAGCACAATCTCCTGACCAATCCTTGTATGAATGTCGCCACCGTAGACATAGGAAGTAAGCGTCTGGAAGCGGGCATCGTTCTCAGGAACTTTCGAGTCCATCAGATAGAGCCGTATGCGCCCCACACGGACTAGCCATGTCTGGAAGAATACAGTGTTGTGACCGATCTCCACAGAATTGAGAAGGCGGCCTCCTTCTTTCTGGAGAACGAGCTCCATCGCAAGCTCGTCGGGATTGTTTGCAGGATACAATTCTTGCTGCCAACCATCGGGTCCGATCTGTTGCGCAAAGTAACCATTGCGATAAAATAGACCGACGGCGACAAAATTGAGGCCCAGATCACTGGCGGACTTCAGATGATCGCCGGAAAGAACTCCGAGGCCACCGGAATAGATAGGAAGCGATTCATGGAGTCCATATTCCGCGCTGAAATAGGCGATGGGATTGTTCGTCGCCGCGCCATGCTTTCGTGCCCACGTTCGTTTGTTGGAAAGGTATGAATCGAATTCTTCGAGGACTTTTTTCACTCTTTTCATGAAGTCCAGATCGTAGAGTCGTGCGAGAAGTTCGTCCTCCGATATTTCGTTCAGTACTCCAACCGCATTGTGATTTGAGTTTCTCCACACCATGGGCGAGAGAGTTCGAAAAATTTCGTGTGCCTCGGGATTCCATGTCCACCAAAGATTCCGCGTCATTGCATGCAGTCGTTGGGCTGTTGGAAAGTGTACGTGTGATACGTTTCTGGGTTTTGCCATTCTATCCTTCAATTGAAGTGTTGTCAGCTAATCAAACGGCACACAGCTTGCGAAATTTTCCTGTCAAATTCAAATGAGTTGAATGCATGAACCCTTTACTTCAATCGAAGGAGTACCGTTGAAGTTCATTCGTGTGCACAAAGTGCTTCGAACATACCGATTCCTCACCGGAATACTTCCAAGGGTGGACGATCTCAGAGGGAGGTACTGCGTTGGACGAACAGCAGAAGGTCATTGAGCGCGCTTGTGCTATCCTTCGAAGAGCGGATTTAATGTGCAAGCAGACGTACATTCTTGAAAAATCGGACCGTGATGAGCAAGGAAGGAGCAGCCTCTACAAATCAGTTCCTTCTTCAAATTAGGGCATCCCGGGAGGAGGGCGATTTCTCTGAATGCTTTCTTATCAAAGCGCCAAGAAATGACCCGCCAATCGATGGAATGAATGCAACAAAAGAACCAATGCCTTCGCTAAGGATTGCTGAACTTGTTCCGAGGACGGCGAGGCGAGCGAATGCCATCAGGGGCAGCCAGACGGCAAGGAGCAGTGCTGTTCGGAGCGGCATCGAGGGCTTCGTAAATCCTAGGAAGAAACCGAAAGCAAGAAGCAAAAGAATGGAGAACGAGACCTCTGTTGTCTGCATGTCGATGAACGCAGTCATAAGTCCAAGAAAAAGAATGAGCAATGTATGCCAGCGCTTGGGAGAAAGATAAATGACAACGACGGACAGGAAAAAAAAGATTGCGAGGGCATAGAATGACAACATCGTGTATAGAGCTGCAGTTCTCACAAAAAATCCTCCGTGATTAGATTTTGCTCCAGCGAAGACGGAGCGAATTCGATACAACGCTGACCGAGCTAAACGCCATCGCAGCCGCGGCGATCACCGGACTGAGCATCCCAAACGCTGCAAGTGGAATGCCGATGATGTTGTAGATGAAGGCCCAAAACAGATTCTGCTTGATTGTTCTGATGGTCTGTTTTGATAAATGAATTGCCTGGACAACGCCGCGTAGATCCGGTTTCATGAGCGTAATATCCGCTGTTTCCATTGCAATGTCTGTTCCCGAACCCATCGCAATTCCCACATCTGCCTGTGCCAACGCTGGCGCGTCATTGATGCCGTCCCCCACCATCGCAACGGTTTTGCCGGTTTCCTGTATTTGGCGGACACTTGCCGCTTTGTTCTGAGGCAACACTTCGGCAATGACGTGTTCAATGCCGACCTGGTTGGCAACCGCCTCTGCCGTCTGCCTCTTGTCACCAGTGATCATCACGACATCGATTCCGAGCTGCTTCAATTGGTTGACCGCATCTCGGGATGTTGGATGAATCGCGTCCATGATCGCGATCGCTCCACAAAGTCTACCATCGATTGCCGCCAGGAC
>JADGQA010000022.1 GCA_017882185.1 Bacteroidota bacterium | reverse complement strand
AACACTTCTGTTCGAATCGAAAAACCGCATCGGGTACGTGACGATCAATCGTCCCTATAAACTCAACGCGCTTAATGCAAAGGCAAAGGCGGAGTTGAATCAGCTCTTTCAAAACCTGAAGGTGGATGACACGGTGGATGTTGTGATACTTACGGGGGCCGGTGAGAAAGCATTTGTCGCAGGCACCGATATCAAGGAGTTGACAGAACTGAATGCGAAGTCTGGAAAAAAATTCTCTGCCGGCGGCCAAGCCGTATTTGATTCTATTGAGAATCTTGGCAAACCCGTCATAGCGGCCATTAACGGGTATGCTCTTGGCGGGGGCTGTGAGCTCGCATTGGCTTGCACAATACGGATCGCGGCCGAGAATGCCAAATTCGGACAACCGGAAGTGAATCTTGGGATCATCCCGGGGTATGGTGGCACGCAACGACTTGCCCGGCTTCTCGGAAAAGGCAAAGCAATGGAATTGATACTCACAGGGGATCAGATCGACGCCCAAGAAGCGCTTCGCATAGGGTTGATCAACAAGGTTGTGCCGGCCGCTGAACTTATGTCTGCCGCCGAAATAATCGCACAGAAGATTCTTACAAAAGGCCAATTTGCAGTTCGTTTGGCATTGAAAGCAGTCAATATGGCACACGAAACCAATCTGACTGACGGACAGTCGTTGGAGGCTAGTCTGTTCGGTGTTTGTTGCGGCTCGGAAGATTTCAAAGAAGGAACGAAGGCATTTCTCGAGAAACGAAAACCAACATTCAAGAACAAATGACGTCCAATTGGTAATTTGATAATTTGATAATTTGATAATTTTGTATTTTCTAATTTATCAATTACTCAGATTTCTAAATTTTAAAATTACCAAATTCAATATCACCTAATGGCTCAGAATAAAGCAAATACTGCTGATCAATCGAAGTTGATGGAAAAGATCGTCTCGCTGGCGAAACGGAGAGGTTTCATCTTTCAATCGAGCGAGATCTATGGCGGGTTGAACGGCTGCTGGGATTACGGTCCGTTGGGCGTGGAAATGCTCAACAACGTCAAACAGCAGTGGTGGAGGAGTATGACGTTTCGGGAGAACGTGGAAGGACTCGACGCAAGTATCCTGATGCATCCGCGTGTCTGGGAAGCCTCCGGGCATGTTGAGAATTTTACAGATCCAATGGTCGATTGCAAGCAATGTAAAGCGCGCTATCGTCTTGATGTGTTGTTCGAAGAAACATCCTTGAAAAAGAAGAAGGAAATTCTTCGCGAGCTGTTCCCGGGCGAGTATGATGGACAGGTGAAAGACGAGAAGGTAGTGGAGTCGTTTGAGAAATACGTCTCACAGGATTCAAACATTCCGCGAATCGTACCGATGCTGGCATGCCCAAATTGCGGCAATAAGGGTACATTCACTGACGCCCGAAAATTCAATTTGATGTTCAAGACATTTGTGGGACCGGTGGAGGATTCGTCCAACGTTGTCTACCTCCGTCCCGAGACTGCCCAGGGGATCTTTGTCAATTTTCTAAATGTCCAATCTGCCAGCCGACAGAAAATTCCGTTTGGTATTGCACAGATCGGCAAGGCATTTCGAAACGAGATCAATACAAAGAACTTCCTGTTTCGCACGCGTGAGTTCGAACAGATGGAGATGCAGTTCTTCGTGAAACCGGGCACCGACGTCCAACATTTTGACTATTGGCGAAGCGAGAGGATGCAATGGTTTGTGGATCTCGGCATGAGGAAGGAGAGACTTCAGTGGCATCAGCATCCCAAGGACAAATTGGCCCATTATGCCAAGGATGCATACGACATCGAATACGAGTTTCCGTTTGGCTGGGGAGAAATCGAGGGAGTGCATAATCGCACGAATTTCGACCTTTCGAGACACGAAGAATTTTCCGGCAAGACCATGAAATATTTCGACGAGGAGACGAAGGAAAAATATACTCCTTTTGTCATCGAAACTTCAGCAGGCGCGAGCAGATCGTTCATGGCGTTCCTCGTCGATTCGTACCGCGAAGAAGAAGCTCCGACCGCCGAAGGAGGAATGGAGGTCAGGACAGTCTTGAAGCTTCATCCGAGTCTGGCCCCGACGAAGATTGCGGTTTTTCCGCTGGTGAACCGTGATGGCATGCCTGAAATCGCGCGCTCGATCGAGGCAGATTTGAGAAGGAATTTCCGTGTCTTCTACGATGATAGCGGAGCCGTCGGAAGACGATACCGTCGGCAGGATGAAGTTGGCACTCCTTACTGTATAACGGTGGATTCGGAGACGCTGCAAAACAAGACCGTCACGGTACGCGATCGCGACTCGATGCAGCAGGAGAGAATTGCGATTAACAGGCTGAAGGAGTATTTCGCGTTGAAATTGCTGTGATGCGTCAAAGTTTCACTTGTGCCAGATCTTGTATCCACGATCCTTATTCCTGACGAGCATGCGCCGACAGTCCTCCTGGTACCGGACAATTCTGCTTTTGCTGATACTCTTACCTGCTCCTGCGTCGGCACAATGGGTTTCCGATCCCGCTGTTGAGCAGCGAATTCAGCGCGGCATTGACTACATCTATAATATTCAGTTCAACAAAGCCGATTCCGTTTTTGCGGAGATTGTCCGGTGGGATCCCCAGCATCCTGTCGGATATTTCTTTCAGGCGATGACTCAGTGGTGGAGAATCCTCACAAATTTCGATGACGAATCACAAGATCAAAGATTCTATGACATTTTGGACAAAGTCATCACCTTGTGCGAGGACCGTCTCGACAAGAATCCTAACGATGTGACGGCATTGTTTTTTAAAGGCGGAGCTGTCGGTTTCCGGGGCAGGCTGCGCGCGAACAGGGGTAAATGGATTGGGGCGGCCAATGATGGATTGGTTGCCCTCCCTGTCGTACAGAAAGCGTACAAGCTCGATCCGAAAAATTACGACGTTTTACTGGGCATCGGTATCTATAACTATTACGCCGATGTGATCCCGGACCAATATCCGTTCGTCAAGCCGTTCATGGTCTTTTTCCCGGGCGGTGACAGGAAAAAGGGACTTCAACAGTTGGAGGAGGCCTCGAAGCATGCGAAGTATGCTCGCGTGGAAGCCAACTATTTCCTGATGCAAAGCTACTTTTTGTACGAGAAAGACTTTGCCAGAGCCATGGCGATTGCCGTTGAGCTGAACAAAAAATATCCGGAGAACCCTGTGTTTCACCGCTATGTCGGAAGATGTTACGTCAGTATTGGTCGTCTTGGAGAAGCGAATGACGTGTTCCTCGAGATTGAGAAACGATTCAGAAAAAGGCAGACTGGATACGATGACTATGACGGGAGAGAAGCGTATTACTACATCGGCAAGTATTATTTCCTCACAGGACAAATGGATCAGGCACTCCGGAATCTCTTCAGGTCCGATTCATTATCACGGATTGTCGACAAAGATGGAGCATCAGGATTCATGTCCTTGACGAACCTGATGATTGGTATGGTCTATGACACGCAAAACAAACGCTCCGTGGCGATCGACCAATATAAAAAGGTCCTGGATATGAAAGAGTTTGAGAACTCGCGTCGAGACGCTGAACAGTATCTTCAGCAACCCTACAGGCGGAACTGATGGTACTGAAGATTCTTCTCTTTGGACTTATCGCCTCGCTGGCGGAGATTCTGGGAGGAGTCATCCTCGTTTATCGTCGGCGCTGGAACCAGCGAACGCAGGAAGTCCTTCTTGCGCTCGGGGCCGGGTTCATTCTTGCGCTCGTGTTTCTGAACCTCATTCCTGCAAGCTATCAAACACTGGGCGAATCAGCAGCCCTCTACATGCTCATAGGTTTCTCGATCCTCCATTTCTTTGAACACACGGTCGTGGGACACTTGCATTTTGGTGAGGAGACTCATACGCACGTCATGGTATCGCGCGTGGCGAGTCTTTCCGCCGTGGCCGGATTGTTCATCCACGCGTTCTTTGATGGGTTTTCCATTTCGATCGGTATGCAGTTCAATTTTCTGCTCGGGCTGCTCATTTTTATCGCAGTGCTCTTGCACAAGATCCCGGAGGGGCTGACGATTGCGTCGATCATGATAAGCGCAACCTTTGCGCGCAAGAAGGTACTGTATGCGATCTTTGGGATCGGGCTTTCGACACTCGTCGGAGTGGTTGCGGCACTCTTGTTCTCAAACGTTAGCGCGAAGCTTACGGGAATGGCACTTGCCTTCTCGGCTGGAACGATCATCTATGTTGGTGCAAGCGATTTGATACCCGAGATCAACAAGTCGAAGGATAGGATTCCTCCGCTGGTTGTGTTTGGAGGGATCGTGCTATATTACCTCAGTGAAAGATTCTTGGAGGGACTGGTCAGGTGAGCGCGTTCTTTGTGTTCATCCCGACGTTTTCAACCGGGATCTGATTCAACATCGAACGATGCCAGTACGTTAGCGATGGTTCTTTATATAAGAGCGAAGTGAAGGAAGCTAGAAGTTCATCCCGAGCGAAATCCGGTGCAATCCACCGATCTTGCCGTAGGAATTAAAGGCATAGTCAATCAGGTATTCATTAAGAATAAATCCCGCCCCAAGCGAAAATCCAGCCAATCCGGCAGTCGTTCCCAGCTTCAGGTCGCGATGTTGTTCATTGTTGTAGCCAAATCGCAGCCGCACGGATTCGCTCATCAGGAACTCTGCACCAAACGTAAACGAAGTCAATCGGTCGAATGCCTTGACCCTCTGCTCATTCAATTTGTGGAAGTTCAGATTCAGCATGACGGGCAAATGCTCGGGTCGCTTGGTTATTCCGATGACGATGTCGAGGGGAAGCAATTCTCTCGTCGAACCGTATTCGCTCAGCTGTCTCCCGAGGTTGAGAATACTCCCGCCAATCGTGATGTTTTGTGAAGGTACTTGGTAGAGGAAACCGAGATCGACCGCAAGAGCGGTCGAGCTGTACTCTGCTATTGAGGAGTGAATGTACTTGATATTTCCCCCAACGGACGACTGTTCATCCAACATCATCGCGTATCCTGCGACGAGCGCGAGCTCGCTAGCGCTAAACGAGCCAAGGTCGTTCTGGGATTGGTCCGTTCGCGTGAAAGTGCCGTAATCGACAAAATCGACGCCGACTCCGATATTCCCAACTCCCTGCACATCCTGAGCAAAGACCAGACTCCCGGAATTCACATCCAACAAATTCTTGAGATATCCGAGTGAGACTTTGGGAGATGAAATCGTAACGAGCGATGCGGGATTGTAGAAAAGGACATTGGGGTCGGAAGTCATCGAGACGAAGCTTCCATTGAGTGCTGCAGCGCGGGCGCTGACATCGTTGCGGAGAAACGCAAAAGTACCGGTATCCTGCGAAAAACATTGTTGCAGGAGAAGCGTCAAAGCAGTTGCAGCAAACAAACGAATCCTCATCATTGCCAATCTACTCAAAAAATGCTTTGCAAGTCAAGCCAAAATTGGGTACTTTAATTTCGTCTTAATTCTTTTGAAACGCTCGCTTGCTTTGCGCGCGAAGCGAAATGCTTAACGGGAGAGGATAGAAATGAAACCTGGAATTCATCCGGTATACAAGAAGGCTCGCGTAACCTGCGTGTGTGGCAATACATTTGAAACCCGCTCCAGTGTCGGGGATCTGCACGTTGAAATTTGTCAAAACTGCCATCCGTTTTACACCGGCAAGCAGAAACTTCTCGATTCGGCTGGACGCGTCGAGAAATTCAACAAGAAATATGCAAAGAAAACGGAAGGTGCTGCTACACCGGCAAGTGCTTGAAACGAAAATGGTTGAACAAGAGCGGAATGTGTTGCCACAATGCATTCCGCTTTTCTATTTTATGGGGCAAAGGGGATAGGTCATGACTTCCCACATTTGCATCTTTGAAGATGCGCAGATCGACCGCATGTTTCCTTTGGCGTATATGCGGCCTGTCTACGATCTGCGCTGCGGCATCAGCTCGTTGCGAGAGAAAATTGTTCGGGCGTACCCAAAAGCCACGGTAACGCTCCACTGTCGGCCTTATCTTGCAGACACTGTTCGTCTCCGTAATCCAAAACATCACGTGAACGAAATTCCGGCAAACGACTGCCTCTTCATCAATGGACGGGTCGTTGCCGAGCAGAATTTTGGCAGGAAAATCCCATTCGGTTCGAAAAAAGATATTGTGTATGTCCAAGATGGCGTGATCGTTGCAGCATTTATCAGTGGTGCCCGTTTGACAAAGTTCAAGGAATCCCTGGGCAATGTGTTGCCGGCATCTTTGTTTGAGGGCCTTCCTGAAGTGAATGTGGACGTGAAGGTTGCTTCCTATCCGTGGGATTTGATCCACGAGAACGGCAGGGAGCTGGTTCTGGATTTCCAGGCTCTCATGGGCAAGAAAAGGAAAAGCAAACGAAGAAAGATTGAAGGTTTGTACCTGCTCGGCAAGGAGGGTATATTCATTGCGGATTCGGCGGTCATCAAACCGGGTGTCGTGCTTGATGCTGAGAAAGGGCCAATCTACATCGGAAAGAACGTGAAGATTCTTCCGTTCACGACCATTGTCGGTCCGGTGTACATTGGAGATGACTCGATTGTGAAGGCGAATTCGACGATCTACCAAAACACGAGCATCGGTCCGGTGTGCAAGGTCGGGGGCGAAATCGAAGGGTCGATCATTCACGGATATTCGAACAAACAGCATTCCGGATTTCTTGGTCATTCGTATCTCGGTGCGTGGGTCAATCTCGGCGCCGGCACGTGCAATAGCGACCTCAAGAACAACTACAGTTCGGTGAAGGTCCATCTGGGTTCGGAGGAAATTGATACGGGCCTGCAATTCGTCGGATTGACGATGGGTGATCATTCCAAAAGCGCAATCAATTCGGTGTTCAATACAGGGACTATCGTCGGCGTCTCCAGCAATATTGCCGGCTCGGGTTTTCCTCCCAAATACGTTCCCTCGTTTTCATGGGGTGCTCCAGGAGAGACATTCACGACGTACAAGGTCGACCGGGCAATCGATGTAGCACGCAAAGTCATGGCGCGACGCAAGGTGGAATTTATGAAAGTCGATGAAACTCTTTTCAGAAAAATCTTCGAGATGACAAGCGAAGAGCGTCGGAAACGTGGAATGCCCGCCTAACAACAGAGATATCCTTGGACGAGAAAGAGATCACATACAACGAGGAACAAAAGACGTCGAAAGCCGAAGTGCAGCCGCAGGAACGCCTATATGCAGGACCACGCGGCACGGCAGTGAAGATTCTCAACAGGATTGACCGCTCGGATGCGTACCTCGACAAATTGTTGGATGCGGAACTTCGTTCTGACGAAATGAACGAACTCGACAAGGGACTGATGAATGAAATCGTCACCGGTGTTGTGCGCTGGCAGATGAAAGTGGATTGGGTGCTGACGGGATTCTTCCATGGGAATTTCACCAAAGCAGAAACGAACATCAAGAATGCTCTGCGTGTCGCGCTCTACCAAATCCTCTTTCTTGACAAAGTGCCTCAATCGGCCGCTGTAAACGAAGGAGTCGAATTCATCAAGCGGCTGCGCGGTCAAAAAGTGGCTGACCTCGTCAATGCGGTTCTCCGGAACATCATACGCAACCTCGAAAACATCCGTTATCCCGATCCGAATGAAGATCGCATCCGGCATCTCGCCGTCGTCGAGTCTCATCCAATCTGGCTGGTGAATAAGTGGGTCGCGCGCTTCGGATACGATGAAGCAAAGCAATTATTGGCGGCCAACAACCGCCGCCCGGATCTGACACTGCGTGTTAATCGCTTGAAGATACAATTTGACTATTTTCTCAGTCAGCTCAGCCAATATCAATTTCAATACACACGCTCGACGTATCTCGACAATTTTGTCCGCGTTCAACATATGGCCGGTATCGGCAGCTCCGAAATGTTCAGGCAGGGTTTTTTTTCCGTTCAGGACGAAAGCGGCGGATTGGCAGTGCATCTGCTTGACCCGAAACCAGGCGAGCGCATTATCGATCTTTGTTCTGCGCCTGGCGGGAAGACATCGTTCATCGGCGAGCTTATGAAGAATATTGGTGAGATTGTGTCAATCGACAGGTACGAAAACCGGCTCAACCTCGTCAAGAATTCCGCCCAACGTCTTGGCATTGCCAACGCACACTTTGTCGTAGCGGATGCGACTTCGATACAAGTTCCGCCGGCCGACAAAGTCCTGGTCGATGCCCCATGCTCTGGACTAGGGGTTCTTGCAAAAAAGCCGGATGCCAAGTGGCGGCGGGAACCTGAGGATATTCGTGATCTCGTCAAACTTCAGAACGCCATTCTCGAAAATGCGGCAACGCTCGTGAAGGCTGGGGGATGTATCGTATACAGCACGTGCACGATGGAACCAGAAGAGAATCTTGAAGTCGTGCGGTCGTTTCTGGTAAATCACCCTGAATTCTCAATTGAACAGCCCGGAGAGCTTGTCCCGAAGGAGGTTGTATCCTCGGAAGGCTTTGTCGAAACGTTTCCTCACCGCCACGGAATGGACGGTTCCTTTGCGATACGGTTGAGAAGGCAGAACTGACACACCTTTTTTGTATTCAATGACTTTTCTGGCTATATTTTTCCCAATCGGTCCCTTCAAGGTTTTCATCGATCACAGAAACATTGTGTGCAGTTCCGCCGCGGACGCGAACCCACGATGCAGTCCTCGCTGGCGGAATCATAGCAACATGTTGTAGTTTTCTGCGATTCATGCACCTCTTCTCGAGAGATTGCTGTGTGCAAAAACTCGACCCGTAGACAATTCTAAAGATACCATCATAATCAGTGCGGAGGATCCAATGCAAACATTCAAGCGCTTAGGCGGTCTGGCTGTTTTCGTCCTGTCGCTTTGGCTCGCTTCTTCCACCTCTCGCCTTGCTGGTGACCCGTTCGCTTCGACATTTTCGATTGTTGCGATTGATCTTGAGAACGGCGACGTCGGGGTAGCAGTTCAGTCAAAGTTTCCCAATGTGAGGCCTGTCGTGCCGTGGGCGGAAGCTGGGGTTGGAGCCGTTGCTACGCAATCCCTTGTAAATGTCTCCTATGGTTCCAAAGGATTGACGCTGATGCGAAACGGAGCGACCGCAGAAGAAGCTCTCAGAATCCTGGTTCAAAACGATTCTGCGAAACAATCCCGCCAGGCCGGCATTATCGACGCCAAGGGGAGTTCCGCGAGCTGGACAGGCACCGAGTGTTTCGATTGGGCTGGAGGGGTGACAGGTGAAACGTGGGGTGGCAAAGGTGTGTTAATCGCGGGCCGGGGATTTGCCGCACAAGGGAATATTCTCGTCGGCAAAGCGACAGTGGAAGCGATCGCGAACACGTTCCAAAATACGAAGGGCTCATTGGCGGATCGTTTGGTGGCGGCCATCGTCGCAGGAGGTAAAGCGGGTGGAGATCGTCGGGGTGAGGAATCCGCAGCCCTTCTCGTAAAGCGGGCAGGAGCGGGTTATGACGGAACGACGGATGATTTCATCGATATCAGTATTTATGACAATCCTAAGCCGCTCGTCGAGCTTCAACGTCTGTATGATCTTCACAAATTGTATTTCTTTCGTTCCGACCCGAAGAATCTTATGAAGATGGACGGGCCCATCTGCAAGGAACTCCAGACTATTCTTAGCGACAAGACGTACAAAGGGCATCAATTCTACCCTGGGCCGGTCAACGGGATCTTCGACGCTGCGACGCACAAGGCATTGAATGATTTCATGGGATGGGAGAATTACGATGTGCGGATTCGTCAGGATGACTTGATCGATACAGAAGTGTTGAACGATATCAGGAAAAACTACTCCGGGTGGAAAGCAAATAAGAAGTGACCTCGGCCAGCCTCGGAACATCGCATTGAGTACGAACGATTCAAATAGACATTGAGGGAAAATATATGACTGCAAACGAATTATTCGCTGCTGAACTCAAGAGACTCGAAGATTCGAAAACATTTAAATACGAAACTGCACTCGAATCTGCCCAAGGAGGAGTAGTTCAAGTGAATGGCAAGAAGGTCGTGATGCTTGCTTCGAACAACTACCTGGGAATGTCGAATCATCCTGTCGTTCGCAAGGCGGCAATCAAGGGTTTGACAAGATTTGGATATGGCCTCGCCTCCGTGCGTTTTCTCACCGGAACGCAGACAATTCACCTTGAGCTCGAAAAGAAAATCTCCAAATTCCTGAAGACCGAAGATACGATCCTCTTCTCCTCATCGTTTGCTGCGAACGTTGCGTTCTTCTCCGCGATCACCAATGAGAAACTCGGATACGAAACGTACAAGGATGTGATCTACAGTGATCGACTGAATCACGCCAGCATTATCGACGGACAGCGCCTGTGCAAGGCAGAGGTTGTGGATCGAAAAATATACAACCACGCCGATATGGCCGATCTCGAACGTCAGCTTGAAGAGGACAAAGGCAAGGACTACCGTATACGCATGATTGCCACGGATGGTGTCTTCAGCATGGAGGGTGACCTCGCTCCTCTCCCGAGAATCGTCGAGTTGGCAAAACGATACGGTGCGGTGGTATTCATCGACGACGCACACGGTATCGGCGTCTGCGGCAAGACAGGGCGCGGGACTGCCGAACATTTCGGTGTTCTGGGCCAAATCGATTTTATCGTTGGGACACTCGGGAAAGCGATTGGCGGTGCAGCAGGCGGATTCATTAGCGGCTCCCGAGAAATGGTGACATACATGCGACAAAAGGGGCGACCGTACATATTTTCAAACTCGCTTCCGCCATCGATTGTTTGCGGCACTATGGCGGCATTCGATCTTCTGCAAAAGGACAAGTCCATCGTGCGGAGACTGCACGATAATACCGCATACTTCCGTGCTGAAATAGTGAAACTTGGATTCAGGATTATCGATGGAACTCATCCGATTGTTCCCATTATGCTGGGAGAGGCATCGATCGCTCAAGACATGAGCACCCGACTACTGAAGGCGGGAGTGTACATCAAGGGTCTGTGGTATCCTGTCGTGCCGAAAGGGGAAGCCCGACTTCGAGCTCAAATCTCGGCAGGGCTTACGCGTTCAGATATCGATCGCTCGTTGGTGGCATTTAAAAAGGTGGGAAAAAAAATGAAGGTGATTGGATAATTTCCAATTTTCGATTGACAATTTGTGATTTGTGAAATAAGGTTCGAGCGCCTTTCAATCGCAAGTCGAAAATTGCAGAATAGTAAAATCTTTCTTCACTGTTTCAAATCTACAATCATCAATCCGACATATCGTGTTCTTTAGAATCCGATATTACGCTTTTCAATCTACAATCATCAATCTGCAATCATCAATGCTCTTATGAAGGGCCGTCTCGTTTTCGTCGACCTACTCCGAGGCTGGGCAACGATCGTTATGATCGAAGTCCACGTGTTTAATGCCTTCATCATTCCTTCCCTCAAAGAAACCGGCTGGTACAACCTCCTCAATTATGTCAACGGTCTGGTTGCGCCGTCATTCATTTTCGTCGCCGGCTTTGTTTTCGTATACGTGAGCGAACGAAAAATTGAAGACTTCCGGAGTTTCGGTCGTTTGTTCTGGAAACAAATCTATCGCATCGCGCAAATCTGGATCATCGGATACTTGCTTCATCTTCCGTTCTTTTCGTGGGCACGTATGCTCCACGAAGCCTCGCAGGATGACTGGCTCAAATTCTACCAATCGGATGTTCTCAATTGCATCGCAGCAGGGCTGCTGTTCCTCTTTCTCGTGCGAATCAAGATTAAGTCGAACGATACCTACCGCCGATTCTTGCTGATATCCGGGTTAGTGATTGCATCGGTCACACCGTTCATATGGGACATTGATTTTAACAAGTACGTGCCTGTTCAAATTGGAGCTTACCTCAATGGACAGCATTTCTCCGGTTTTCCGCTCTTTTTGTGGATCGCATTTATGATGGCGGGAGGGTACTATGCAATGGATTACCTCAAAGCGCGACAGGACGGAAAAGTGAAAAGCTTCATCAAACGCATTGGGATTACCGGAGCGATTATGATGATCGGCGGACGATTGGCAGCCGCTGTGCCTGCGTACGTGTCCCACGCATCAACTGACATACGCGCGAACCCGTTTTTCTTTCTTGAACGGTTAGGAGTCATTCTGTTGCTTCTACTCCTATGTTGGTATTATGTTGAATGGAGAAAGACTGAAAAGTCGTTTATTCTCGACGCAAGCAAAGAGTCACTGTCCATCTACGCCGCCCATCTTCTCGTCATCTATGGCATGTTTTACTTTGACATGAGCCTATCATATTTGTACGGCGGCAAGCTCACAGTTCTTGAGTGCTGTCTCGCGACTCTTGTTCTGATTGCCGTCATGGTTTACGCGGCGAAGTTCTGGACATGGCTGAAGCAGCAGCACATATATCTGGCACGTGGCATAGCGACCATGGGTGTTTTCATCTTCTTTTCGTATTTCTTTTCACGATAAACCTCGTGTTTTTTCCGTCATTTTCCCTTACGTTCTGTTGTGGTGCATGAATGATCGGTTGAAGAAGTCCGTGAGGGACGGCCTGTTTATCGTTCTCATTTCAAACGGACGTATTCAAGCTCCATCGGAGCGACCGGTTCTTTCGATGTTTTGTTGAGGAGGCACCTGACGGAGCTCTGATCAACAAATGAAGGGGCTCCTAAAGAGAGATCGTCCCTTCGGGACTCTCTTAAAGTGAGTGTGGAATAATTTTGTAACTCATTCTGTTGAAGTCGAAATGGAACTTCCCTTGATCATTCTCCTTGTCGTTGTCGTAGCTCTCCTGCTGGCTATACTGTTGAAATTGTACGGTCAGAGAGTGGACAATTCATCTCAGTCTGCAATGCTCATCCAACAGCAAGTCGACTCGCTCCGCGGTGAAGTTTCTCAAAATCTCAAGAACACTGCCGATTCGGTCAATGAAGCTCTGAAAACCACGACGAACGTTCTTTTTCAAAGTATCAAGAACACGACCGATACTATGAATGAGCAACTCAAACTTGTCTCTACTCAGCTTAATAATAACACTGGTCAGATGGGATCCAGGCTGGACACGGCAGCCGGGGTGATTAAGGAAGTAGCAACCAAGCTCGGGGAGCTCGGAAAAGCGACACAGGAAATAAAGGAATTGGGGCAGAGTGTTTCCAAGCTCGAAGAAATGCTGAAAGCCCCGAAACTCCGGGGCGGACTGGGCGAATTGCTCCTTGAGGATCTGCTGAAGCAGGTTTTGCCTTCTAATGCCTACTCCTTCCAGTACAGCTTTAAGAACGGCCAGACGGTCGATGCAGTCATCAAGACGGCGGGTGGAATGGTGCCGGTCGATTCGAAATTCCCGCTGGAGAATTTCAGAAAGACTCTCGAAGCGAAGAGCGACCAGGAACGGAAGACTGCGGCACGGCTTTTCAAGACAGACGTCAAGAAGCACGTCGACGCAATTGCTCAGAAGTACATCCTTCCGGATGAAGGAACATTTGATTTCGCGCTGATGTACGTTCCGGCGGAGAACATCTACTACGAGACGATTATCAAGGAAGACTCGTTTGAGGAAGAATCGAGCATCTTTTCCTATGCATCGGGAAAGCACGTAATTCCCGTTTCCCCGAACACATTCTATGCCCATCTGCGCGTGATTGCACTTGGACTCAAGGGTCTGCAAATCGAGCGGAGCGCAAAGGAAATCCAGCAGCATTTGCGCCGCCTCGAGTCGGAATTATCAAAGTTCACAGAGCTCTTCGACACTCTCGGCACTCAGTTGTCAAACGCCAAAAACAACTATGAGAAGGCGGACAAACAACTGAGCACGTTTTCCGACAAACTGAAATCCGTCCAATCACTCCCCGAGTCAGACGCGCCAAAGCAGATCGACGCGTTCTGACCAGCTAACCATTCCAGATCGCCAACAAACTCTCTCCATTTCAACATTCGTTCTCGGATTTGAGAACGATCCGCAATTCATCCAGCCGGTTTAATTGACAATCATGGTGTTTCGTTTTAGATTGCATAAGTAATGTATGCGAGTTCAGTGAGGGACTCGTGAGGACAGGAAGTGAATGAGAAAGCCTCCGGATTCGAAAGATGATGGAGGTTTTTGTGTTTCAGGCCTAAAGGCTGTTGACGGGTAAAGAGGAACATCAAGATACAATGGCACTACGAAAAAGGGCTGGTCACTTGAACTTCAGTCGTACAATTCAAGTCCTGTCCTGGAGCACAGCATACGCCAGAGAAAATTGAAAAAGACCCATCGCCTCCTTCCCCTTGAGGGCTCCAAACACGCGCAGGCGCTTGGTGGAGTCCAACGTATGACCGGTAAAGATGTTCGTGAGGAATTGATACCACAGATAATTGTTTGAACCGGGCTTGCTCTCGGCGATGCCTTGCCCCTAGAGCTCCATGGTGTTCACTGTATTCTCACTTGTTTCTGTAACACACGATAAGCCATTGACGGACTGCGTTTCAAACGAACTGTGTCGGACTTGACAGTTGAGGATGAAGGCACCATTTTCGTCCATTGGTTTTTCAACCTGTTCGGCTTGATTTTCGCACATTGATTCACGTCAGAATACATTGATTTCAACAAATTATCAGTTATCCTTATAATTAATTAATATTAACTTGATATCAATATATGATTTACATATATAAACAATAGTTCATTGGGTGTGGAGCAAGAATAAGTGGATTACAAAGAAATCGAACCTGATAGAAAAACGTGTCATGTCCCACTTCGCCGAATTCCAGCCGAAGCTTTTTCTCGTATACTCTCCTTCTTTTCGCAACCCTGCATATTTCATGGGGGCGGCGGCGCTCAAAAACCCCTAAGGTTTTGGTTGATGCCGATTTTCAGCCTCGTTGTTCTTCCCGTTACCCTCAGCCAACCTCTTCAATGGAGTAATTTAGGTCCTCAAGGAACGATCATCGTCAAGCTTCTGCTTGAAGAACGGTTACCTGTGGAGAACCAGACCGGGCAATCACGTTGTCCGGTGATTTACGCAGAGACACCCAGCGCGGTTTTGACGTTTGGTCAAAATGGAGGATGGCGGAAATTAACTGCACCTCTCTGCTTCGAAGATCACGAGTGGTACGCAGTGTCCACAGTGAAAGGAACCACCGCGGTGTGCGTTGGAAGGGACGGCATCTTTGTAAGTCGGGGGGAATCAGCTCATAACACATACTTCACGCGTTCGTTCCTCAAAGACAAGACGACCTATTCATTTGACGTTTCTTTCTCAGACCCTTCGATAATGTACACGATTGCAGAGATTACCAAGCATGGCGGCTCTGATGAAGAGCTGCTGAAGAGTACCGACGGGGGTCTGCATTGGAATGATGTTCCCGCGATGCGGGCCACCGATCAAGCTTCATCACTGCTAGATGTCAGAATTGATCCGCAGAATAGTAGTGTCGTTTATCTTACAATTGGCATGGACAACGGCACAGTTCTTATGAAATCGAAAGACGGCGGTATGTCTTGGGAACGGATCCAAGACCGAGCTCGATTCGATTTTTCGTGCATCACATTTGATCCCTCAGACTCTCAGGTGATCTACTTTTTGGCGGGTATACCACCGCACATGGCAGTCTACCAGAGCACCAATGGGCTAAAGACGTATTCACTGAAGAAACATGTGGACCACGCCTATCAACTGGCTATCCATCCAAAAGACCGACATCATCTTTATGTCCTGGCGCTTCCGCATCAATTGTTTGAGTCCGAAGATGGTGGCGAGTCCTGGAAGGAGATCAATACGTTCGCTATTGAGAATCGGGTAGTGCTATCCCTTGCCGTCGACAGCAACGGAACTATCTATCTCGGAACAACTGGTGGCGGGGTATTCGTGGGGGAAGCGAAGACCGCCGCCAACATCTTATTTCAACAGTCTTTCACAGCCAGCAAAACGAAGGGTGAACAATGAGTACATCAAAGAAGATGTTTTTTGTGGTCCTTGGCATTCTCACCGGAGGCCTAGCTTTCTTCCTTCTCTTTCGGAAGAACAATCATTCAGCGGAGTGGTGAGTCATTTTGCAGAATTGATCTTCGTTTACGGAATCACCGACTTTCTATGCAGCAATTGTTATGCATTTGTCCGTGTGCCTTCGGGCAGCAAAGATTGCTGTGAATTGCAATGAATTCTAGAAACCTTATGGTCCAAAAAGCAATAGAAGAGGCTCACGAATCCTTTCGTGAGGCATTGAAGGTAAAAGCTGGGACGTTCGCCTCAGGAAAAGTTGAGGAGGCAGAGCATCTCATAAACGAGGCAAAGCGCTTGCTCGAGATTGACCGATCCGCGGCACTCAATTTTGCAGAGCAGGCAAAGAAAATGGCCTCGGAATCAATCACAGATGCTATCGAACATAGAAATCGCTTGAAAAGAAAGTATGGTGCGGCGATGGCATCTTGTTTCGATGAAGTATCGCGGTTAAAACATACAATCCTGGATATCGAACGGGAGTTGACCCAATCTAATGTTTTAGAATTAAACCATCAGATGGCTGTTGCTGAAACGGAGATTCGGAAGATGCGACAGGCGTTGAATCTCGAGGATTTTCAACTGGTCGGCTCAACCTTCGACAATGTCCAGCATTATTTGCATGACATCCACACAACTTTGGATCCAATGGTGAAGCAGTTGGAGTATCAAATGCCTGTACGCACATTATCGCGCGGACGTCAGAGAAAATCCCAAAAGAGGGGGATCAATTGATGAATGGGGCATTCCGTCATCTTAATGTCGGTCGCTTTGCACGCCTCCAAGGATTCTTTCGGCCGAAATTGCCAGCTACATTAGATCTCTGCAGGGCAGGACTGGAATGCGAAAATGCTGTGAAAGCCAATGCTCAATTCTTCGCGACACAAGTACTTCAGGAGGCTACGATCCTTCTCCAGTGTGGGAAAGAGGAACTGCACCGATCCCGGTATTTGAATGCGAGACTTCTTGCTGCTCTCTCTCAAAGAAAAGCAAAGGAAGCAATAGAGATCTCAGAGAAAAACAAATGTGAGCAACGGAAGGAAATCCGCAGGCAGTTGAATTACCTGTTCATGAATTTGAGCGAACTCGAAAATGTCATTCGTCACGGTTCCGAGGACTCATCGACACCATTTGAGAAACAATTCCAACAAGCCTTCACGGATTTTCTGGAAGCTTCCCAGTATTTGAGGAATGATGACATTCCATCTGCGAACGCCCACCTAGGATATAGCCGGGCTCTAATGGAGTGTCTAAGGAAAAGGTTGAACAATCCTCGAGGGACGAATTCTGGCAGATCTGGAGGACAGCTTGTAATCAATGATTTTGCTCATCGTTCTACGGCAATGGCCACGGTTGGACAGTGAATGTGTGAAGATCTTGAGATTTGATGATGACGCTGACGACCACCTGAAAACTGTAGATGGCGCAATTGGTATTAGACCTGTTCCAAATGTCACGGCGTCCTTCCAACACTGATTGTGCGGATGGGAGTGTCTTCGAGTGGATGTATATGTTCATGTTAACTTAGCTTCCTCCAATTCTAAATCGCGGAGAATGTGACCATGTCAACCAATCAAATTTCCCCCTTACGCACTTCTTCGCCGTCTTCAACACGCCTTGTCGAACAGTTCAGAATGCTCCAACTTGAAATCTTTTCTATCCTTAAAGAGAAAGGTCCCATTACTGGCAAATCGCATATCCGCATCGCGCTTGAAGTGGCGAGAACAAGTCGAGATGCGTGGAAATCACTTCTTAGCGGCGACGAACAACTGGCCGAGCGCTACATATCGAAAATGGTGGAATATCTCGAATCCTTAAAAGCCGAAATTGATGACATTCGTTCCATGCGAGAAAACCGCCCTGAATTCTGAGGATGAAATGCGCCACCTCGTTCGCGAAATCGAGAATTCAATTGCCAGGGTGAGCCACCGTTTGACAGAAATTCGATCGCAAGTTGAGATTTTTACTGAAGAGCGTATTGAAAGACAATCTGAAACGATCATCACTCGCTTCACACTCGCAACCTTTTCTATCGATAATGCCATATCTGCATTGGAAGTTGGGAACCTTGCGACAGTTGACTCGGACTTATGGGGTACGGATTTTGAATTGAGCGTGGTCGAAAACCTCCTCAGCGACTTGGTGGAGACTTCAGGACAACCGATATGAGAGTGTTCTGCTATGAACGGTTGACTACAAATTAAAGAGGAAAAATATTCATGGAACAAGGAACAAGTTCGACAATTCTTACACGTAAGATTTTCAACGTAAAAGAGAAGTACGTCGTTCTTTACAAGTCGCTAACTTCAACTGAAAACAGAATCCCACATACATCGACGGTTAGGTTAAAAAGGCATTTTGACATCGCGAATGATGCGATAGAACTAGCTGCGATGGAATTACGCCAAGGAAGGTCCCAATTTGCAGATATGTTGATCGCTGTAGCTGAGGAACAACTACAAATGACTCAGAAGGAAATTGAACGGCAAAATGGCAATCAGACAACGGAATCGAAAACGCAGACTGCGCAAGTTACACATTTGTATCCGACGAAAACATAATTGAACGAGTTGTGCAGGAAAGGAGTTCATCTTTTCCAAGTGAATTATGTGAATTGCATAACAAAGAGTCCAATATGAAAATGAAGAAATCAACTCCGCAAGAAATGCCTAAGACTCGAGACCCGTTGAAGGAACTGTATCAATGCTCGAATGATTTGTTGGTCAAATTGGAGGAAAGAAGAGGGAAAATGGCCGTTAGCATGTACATCGAATTTCGACATTACTTGAATTCTGTCAACGACTCTTTGTTTCGATTAACCGCAGCAACGCGTTTGCGACAGTTGTCCAGCGCGGAAAGAGAATTCACGAAGACGGATAGTACTCTGACAGACCTTCAAAAGGCGCTCGATCTCAATGTTTATCCATCAAGTGTAATCAATCATTCAATACAGGCATGAGAATATTTGTATCAATATTCTGTGATTTTGAAATGAGTAAAAATGCCCTGTCAGAAGGAGCGAATAGCGTATGCACGAAGTACTTGATACTGTTTCAGAAACTCGCGTTTATGACTTTGACACAGAACAACAAATGATAGCCAAGGCGATTGGTACGACCCAGAGGCTCTCAGGAGCACTGAAAATCAGGGTTCAACGCTCTACCAACAAGTATGATTTGAATACTGAGCAGCAACAGTACCTTAGGAAATTTGAAATCATTGATGATCTGCTTCGTCGCGCGCGAAATGCGATTGTCAATGGCTCGTTGAACGAAAGCGGTCGATTTGTTTCTGCCGCCAATAGCACACTCATGGATGTGGAACGGGAAACGAACCGATGGATCAAACAGAGTCAGGAAGAAGAACAATAATGGCTTCATCCATGCATCGGTGAACGTAGGTAGGATCTCCGTAATATCGAGCCATAAATAGTTGGAAGACATCATCCATAGAGGGAGTAAGCACACAAGAGGGGCCTTGATAACAGTCATGTGGACCTTCCGTCTCTCGCATCGAGGCACATATCTCGCAAGGTGTGTTAGCTATTTCCCTCATGGGTGGTTCAACGCGAGTTAGTAATTATTTGGGATAATTCTTTATGCCACAACAATTCATCGAGCGTGCAAAACAAGCCATAGAGAAGGCGAAGAAAGCCAATGCGAGCAAATTCGCTCGAGACGAGCTCACCCAGGCCGAATCAGCATGTACCACTGCCCTTCATCAACTCAACCTCCACAATGAGTTTGAAGCGAAATCATTCGCAATTTGGGCGGATGATCGCGCCAAAGTTGCACTTAAGATAGCCAGAGCGAAACAGACAGAACGCTCCTAGGCGATGAAATGGGAATCACCTGCAAAGTCGAAATGGGCAAAAACCTAGAAGAGGGGCATATCGATTGTCAGTTTTTGCATAATCTGATCAGTATTCGAGGTAAACTCTTACGATTTCGCCTTGAGAATCAATTACGGCCACTGAAATGCGGAAGCAAATGAAATCCGTCGTGGATGAGGCACAGCCTTCCCTGAACGAGGTCTATGGGAAATTATCTCGCCTTCAGGAAGAGTTTGCATCGCTACTGAGGACGGCAAATTCGGTCAATCCTGAGAAATGCGACGAGGTAGCGAGTCAAGTCCGGAGTTTTTTGAACCAGTCAAGGGTCTTTGTACTGAGTGCAAGAGTCGATGAGGCATTGGAACGCATGGATCGAGTTCGTAATGAGATGGAGCGTCTACGGTTACTTATTTTTTGAAAAAACTATCGAACGTAAAAAATTCTGAAATGCACACGTTGGTATAAAATCGATGCATGAAATGGAAGCGCAAAACAATCGTCAGACGTTCTTGAATTCTTCAGATGGTTGGCGTTAACTAACTCTACTAAATTCAACAAAAAGGAGAAATACGTATGCCACAACAATCGATCGACGCGGCGAAAGCCGCAATATCTGCTGCCCAGAATGCTGGAGCCAGCCAGTTTGCTCAGGCCGAACTTACCAAGGCTCAAGGGCTTCTTAACAACGCGATTTCTCAAATGCAAGCGAAGAATACCTTTCAAGCCAAATCGCTTGCAGATCAGGCAAAAGCGGTGGCTGAACTTGCCTTGAAGAGCAGCCAAGAGAAGAAAGCGCCCGCACCAACTTCTGCGGCGACTCAGCCCATCGGGAAACCATCAGGAATGTCTGCTCCGGCGAAGCAAAAAGGTAACAAAAAAGCCTGAACTGATTTCTCGCTGCAGATAGAACTGGATGAGTGGATGAACCTCAGTTTCAACATGATGGAGATCAAAGAGAATGAGGCTGAGGTTCCCTATTCACACGTCCAGTCGAATCGCGGCGGATGCCTCCTAGTGGACTTGCCGTTGGTCGGCGAGGTAAGACCCCCTCAATGAATACGTTCAAGATATGGATGACGCGAAGGAATCAATCTGGATATTGTGGGACTCATCCTCTAAGAGGTTGAATGACCTTCGCGAGACTTTTCGAGTTGCACAGCTTACGATTCCGCCGTTTCGCATCTCACGATGTGGGTACTTTTTTTATCAGGCTCAAGAGACACTCAACAAGGGATTAGGTGCTTTTGTAGGCAACGATTTCTCTCAATTTTCCGCTTGTATTCTTGAGGTGCAATCTCATCTTGATGCCGTCGAACGCATTCTACACAAGACTACTGAGCATTTGAAACCTAACCTGAAAAAAAACATGAGGAGTATATAAATGAAACTTGCCCGATGTGCGTGGCTAAATACCGCGTTTATTTTGATCGTATTCGCATTTATGGGATGTGCCCAACCTCCCAAAGAAGAAGAAAAGGCAGCCAAAGATGCCATTGAAGCAGCTCAAAATAGCCAAGCTGACACGTACGCCCAATCCGAATGGCGGGTGGCGAGCGGCGCATTCAAGGACGGTGAAACGAAGCTCGAAAACAAGGACTATGATGAAGCAAAGAAGCTCTTCCAGGAGGCACAGGAAAAGGCAGTAATTGCCGAAGATGCGGCCCGGAGAAACAAAGCAGACTTGGCAACCGAGCTTTCGAGCTTGAAAGAATCAGTTGACAAATCGATAGCTTCGGCTCGAAGAGATTTCAGTAGACTTCGCAAACATATGAACAAGAAATCAGCAAGGAACATTGATGCAATGATCAAAAACGCAGCAAATGATCTCGCTGATGCAAATCGAATGCTTCTTGATGGCAAATTGAAGGGGGCTAAACAGAATTTCCTTGATGCGTCGAGGAATGTAGACAACGGAATTATGGCCTTAAAAAAGGTGTCCAATTCAAAGAGCGTGCTAAAATCGGCGAAGCTTTCTCCAAGAAAAAAGAAATAACCACAACGATTTCACGGCCTCATCGGGAACATCTTATTGAAGTTGATGTCCTCGCCCGACGAAGCAATCTCACGATGAAGGGCAGAATAATGCTGGAACCACAGTTTTCAGATTAATAATGACGATGGGACAAAATACATTTATTCAGAACGCGATCGGCCTACTAAATAAGAAACTGGATACGACGTTAGGAGAAAAACAGGCGATTCATGGTGGAAATGCTGACGCCGGAAGGAAGAAGGGATTACTAAAAATATCAATAAAGAAAATTCGAGAAGAGTTAGAGCAGCTTCGAATAATGATAGAGCGCAACTAGGAAGTTCGACTTTTCAGAGACTCACACGCTTCCATCCAGCTCTGACTAGTTCTGGATTTGCTTAAGACTCAGTTTCTGAACGAGCTGATTCGTATCGTAGATATTCATCCCTAGGTACTTAGCAAGGCGGCCAACTGAGATCTTGCCGAGTCGAAAGGCCTCATGTGCCAACTTGATATATCGATCAGGGTACAATTCCTCGCCACTGATGCGCACCTCACTAATTTTATAACCGAGCAAACCGTCAATCTCGCTGCCGGAACGACTCAACGCATCGCGCAATATCTTTCGTTCGCTGGCGGTGACTAATCCAAGCATAACAAAACGATAAAGGGTGGATTCATAATCCACACCAAAGTAGCGAGCGATCACGATCGTGTCAAGTAGGCCTGGTTTTTCCTGCGTCCGAATTTGGAGCCACACCTTCTCCACCGTCTCCTTTGGCATCAAGAAATTAAGCGCGAACATATTGGCGCGGTATTCCCTCAAAGATTCGTCTGCCCAATTGCTACATAGCGTAAAATTCAAATTTGTTTCCATCGATTGCCAGTCCAACAGCGCATGTGAAAATGAATGCGCCATGCTGAAACGATCGATCTGCCGATTGCCCGATCTGTTGACAAGCAGGCAGTGTCCCAACTCGGGGCTGTAAACGTAGATCCCCGTGCAATCTGGAGTGTTAAGCTTTCTCTTGATGGCCTTGATGCCGATTGTATCGAGGAACAGTCGGACATCGTACGTCGGCTCGACGCCAATATCGAAAATCTCTAGAAATTGGTTTGCGTACCGTGCCCCTTGTTCTTCAGCCTCTTGTTTTGTTTTGGGAACTGTAAGTTCTTCAAACACTCGCACCAAATTCACTTTGCGCAGCACTAATTGTTCGAGATCAGCATAGTCCTGACAGAAGATTCGAAAATCATCCAGTACTGCACGGTCGGAGTCGATGAAGTTCCTTGACTCTTGTAGGGCAATAAACGACTTGCTCTCATCCTTGAAATTCAAATCAAAAAAATAGTGAATTGGCTTGCCATACACTTCCGCAAATTTCCCGAGTTCGAGAGTGTCAACATTCCGCTTACCAGCTTCTATTGCAGATATTGTCGGTTGCAGCATGCCAGTTTTGGCGGCTGCTTCTTCCTGCGAAAGGCCGGCGGCTTTACGAGCATTTCGGAGACGCTCGCTAAGCTGAAGAAGTGTGATGGTGGTTGGCATGCTTTCCATTACAGAACACCCTTCTGTGTTTACCCATTTCTAAATTAATATAGGAAAAAATCATATGACAAGATCAAGAGACAAATTGAACAATCACCGACACTGATCTCTGACAAGCTAAGGAACTATAATCTTTAAGATTTTGATTATTTCTTCTTACGTCGGTTTTAGCTCCTGATGGTAAAACCGGTCGACATCGGAATCGATCAAGCAATCAAACAAAATCGAGTATACGAGATTTCCTCGCAACCAATCAATGGGGAGACGAAGGTATGGTGTTGGCAGGCACTACTTGTTTCGGCGAGAAATTCTGAGGAAATAAGCTATTCGCAATAACCTTGAATCTAAGTCGTCAAGGAGGTCCTAAGACTTTTCATGAAAGGTTCGACTCTGTTCAAGAGTTTCCCCTCAGACTGACCTTCGTTCCGTTCTCACCTCGCCAGCGTAGTTGGATCAACGCCCAGTTGTCGGACCATTGTTTCTTGGCTGATACCGCGCAATTTGCGGTATTGCTCGTTGCCAGTTGTTCTCTACGCCAATTTCAATATACCTTAATCACTTAGAATTAATCGGTAAGAGAACATGAACAACGAACAGAACGTCAATTGAAGACAGGGTCGATAAGATCTATCCGTCATTAGTATTCGTTATGCAGGCACTCTTCCCAAAGAATGTTCATCTATCGATGCCAAGTGGGATTGATTCGATCGACTCATGTCAGCTCCAACTTGCCACTTCAACAACATCTTGAGAGTGGCGAGGTGACACGCCAAGCCTCGACCATTACTCCAATGTCTTCGCCGAGCCAGATACTTCCCTTGTGTCTGGACCGGAAAAAAGAAACCCAGCGTGGGGAGACGCTGGGTCTGACCGGTAGTAAACAACAGTTAGGGGAGTATCTGTTGTCAAGGTCGAGGTGAAACTCGAAATAAATTCATTGAATGTCAAATGGCTCTCGAATTTTTAATGTTCTCAGTAATGGGAATCCCCGTTTGACTCTTGACGGCTACATCATTACCATTTAGCAATTACATATTGAGTCCTGGGGGACGGACTCGTGAACAAGGACATGAGAAGATGAGCCTCCGGAATCGCGTTGCGATGATGGGGGCTTTTGTGTTTCACGCAGAGATAGAGTCCATTCGACATGAAGTCAATGCCCGAAGGAAGCAAAACTAAACTGTAGATCGCTGGTGGGAGATTTCAATGATTCGGTTCCTACTCCTTTTGCTGGTTCCATCGCTGGTCTCTTCACAACCATCCCCCGTGACATTTCTCTCTCCCCCAGATAGTTCTGTAGGATTAGTCAATCCTGTCAACTTCACCTGGACCAGCTCAACACAAGCGCTTGCGTATACAATACAAGTATCAGCTGACAGCTCATTTGGATCAACGCTGGTGACTCAATCGATTTCTGATACGACTCATTCGATATCCGTTCTTCAGCCGTCGACCAGATACTTTTGGAGAGTGCGAGCTGAGAATGTCAGCGGTGCATCAGCATGGGCCCGCGCAATGTTCACGACTAAGCTAAATGTTCCCACGCTTTCAAAACCTGATTCCGCAGGAGTAGACATAAGTTTGATGCCCACGCTCAGCTGGAACAGTGTTCTGAAATCGGCAAGGTATACGGTCCAATTGTCGATTGATTCTGCTTTCTCAGTAGTCACACAAACTATTGATACGGCGGTGTCGAGTATCGTATTGGATTCGCTTAACAGAGCTACGAAATATTACTGGAGAGTGAAGGCATACATCAAAGGGGACACGACAGCATATTCAAATTCGAGGTATTTCTTAACTATTCCATTCGCTCCAGCAATTCCCAGTCTTCTAGTGCCCTTGGATGCA